>JAJZTN010000177.1 GCA_021848885.1 Actinomycetes bacterium | reverse complement strand
TCGGAGCCGGGCGGCAGCAGCAGCAGTCCCTCGACCGAGGCCTGCTCGGTCCCGGCCCGAAGCGTCCCGGTGTCGGCCCTGGCGCCCAGCAGGAGGCCGAGCCCGGTGACCACCATCGTCTTGCCGACCCCGGTCTCACCGGTGAGAACCGTCAGGCCCGGGCCCAGGTCGAGGACCGCGTCCTCGATGACGCCCAGACCCCGGATGCGCAGCTCCTCGAGCACCGGCGCTGCAGCTGCGCTCTCGGGTCGCTGCGCTTCGGTGGGGTTCACGGCCACCGCCCGCGCGGCGGCGGACCGGCGGGGAGTGGCCGCGGCCGCTCGGCTCATGACGGTGTCGGCTCGTCGGTCCGACCCCGCCATCCCCCTACGGGCAGGCCGAACTTGGCCACCAGCCGGTCGGTGAACGGCGCGGTGTGCAGCCGGGCCAGGCGCACCGGAAGCGCACCGCGACGCACCTCGACACGCGCCCCGGCAGGCAGCTCGGTGCGACGTCGCCCGTCGCACCACATCGTGCCGGGGCGGCCTCGGCCGCCTCGGGTGAGCAGTTCAGCTGCCAGCACACCGCGTGGGGAGACCACCAGGGGGCGAGCAAACAGCGCATGGGCGGACAGCGGCACCAGCAGCAACGCCTCGACCCCCGGCCAGACCACCGGCCCACCGGCGGAGAACGCGTACGCCGTCGACCCGGTGGGAGTGGCCGCGAGCACGCCGTCGCAGCCCCAGCGGGACAACGGGCGACCGTCGACCTCGACGATCACCTCGATCATCCGCACACCATGGCCCTTCTCCACCGATGCCTCGTTGAGAGCCCAGTCGGTGGCCACCAGCCGACCCTCGACGAGCACGCTGACGTCGACCGTCATCCGCTCCTCGACGACGTAGTCACGGGAGTCCAGCCGGTCGACGAGGGTGGCCAGGTCATCCCGCTCGACCTCGGCGAGGAAACCGATATGGCCGAGGTTGACCCCCATGAGCGGCACCCCGGCAGCCCGGGCGATCTCGGCGCCGCGCAGCAGGGTGCCGTCGCCACCGAGCACCACGACGACTTCGCAGCAGCTGGCCGCCTCGGGGGCGGCGGGCACGACCTCCACGTCGCTGAGCCCGAGCACCTCGTGCTCGCCGGATAGCACCCGCACCCGGAAGCCGCGCGCCGCCAGGCCCGCGGCCACCCGATGCGCGGCATGCACGGCCTCGGCGCGGCCGGTGTGCACGATGAGCAGCACCGCCCGGTCGCCCACCGGGGCCACTGCAGTGGTCCCAGCGGCGTCCGCTGCGGGGGTCACTGCGGCGTCCGCTGCGGGGGTCACTGCGGCGTCCGCTGCGGGGGTCACTGCGGCCCCTCGGCGACGGCCCGCTCGATCAGGCCGGGGTCCGGCTGCGCGGCGCCGTGACGCAGCCAGAGGAAGAACTCCACGTTGCCCGACGGCCCCGGCAGCGGGCTCGCGGTCACCCCGGCCATGCCCAGACCCAACCCCCAGGCGCAGCTGGCGACCTGCAGCACGGCATCGGCACGAAGCACCTTCTCCCGCACCACACCCCCGTGACCGAGTCGGTCCCGGCCGACCTCGAACTGCGGCTTGACCATCGGCACGAGGTCGGCATCGGGGGCGAGCACCCCAGCCAGGGCGGGCAGCACCAGACGCAGGGAAATGAACGACAGGTCGGCGGTGACCAGGTCGACCGGGCCCCCGATCGTGTCGGCGTCGATGTCCCGCACGTTGGTGCGATCGTGCACGCTGACCCGTGGGTCGGTGCGAAGCGACCAGGCCAGCTGGCCATAGCCGACATCGACGGCCGCGACGTGGGCGGCCCCGCGGCGCAGCAACACATCTGTGAAGCCGCCTGTGGAGGCACCGGCGTCCAGGCACCGGCGCCCGGTGACCCGCAGCCCAGCGGAGCAGAAGATGGTCAGTGCCGCGTCGAGCTTGTGCCCGCCGCGGCTGGCGAATCGGGGTCCTTCCGGCTCGTCGGTCACCTTGATCGGCTCGGCCAGTGCGACCTGGGTGGCAGGCTTGATCGCGGGACGCCCCGCCACGCTGACCCTGCCAGCACTGACCAGCTCGGCAGCGTGCTGGCGGGATCGTGCCAGCCCGCGCCGGACCAGCTCGGCGTCGAGCCTGATCCGCTTTCCCATGTCAGCCGCCATCAGGGTCGGCCAGAGCCTCCTGCAAGCGGCGGTGCACGTCCTCGTAGATCTCGACGTGCTCGGCCGCGGGTCGCCCGTCAAGCTCGGCCAGCCGGGCCAGGGCCGCGTCGACACGCGGGTTGCCGGTGCGCGCGGCCTGCGGCGGCGTCGGGTCCGCCGCGGTCGTCGGCTCGCTCACCGCTGGTCTCCAGCGCCGGCCGCGCGCGGGCGCGCCCGAGGTGGCGCGGGCGTGCGCACGGTCCGGGTCGACCCTGCGGTCTTGCCGGGTCGGGCAGCCAGCTCGCTGACCAGGTGCTCGAGGTGCCCAAGGCGCGCCTGGGCCGTGGCCAGCTCGGCACGCAGTTCATCGAGGGCGTCGCCCGGCAACAGGCCGAGCCGCCCCACGGCACGGTCGACCTCGGCTCGGACCAGCCCGACGAGCACGTCACGACCGTTGCGCCCGGTGGCCACCAGCTCCTCGGGCAGCATGTCGCGGGCCGTGTGAAGGGCGCGGGCGGCCGTGGCGCCAGGCAGCCCCCTGGCCAGCTGGACATAGGGCCGCAAGCCCGCAAAGGGCATGGCTCCTCCTCGCGTTCCTGTCGGCCCCACGCTACCGGGTCGAGCTGCCTACCCGGCTGGTGGCGAGCCGGGGAGAAGGTCGAGCACCTCGGCCCCCAGCGGCGGGGCTCCGGCATCCAGGCGCGCCCAGGACAGGCAGCACAGCGCTCGCAGAGCATGCATCCGACCGTCCGAGGAGACCACCGGGCCCGCAGCGTCGGCAACAGCGATGACGCGGGGCTGTGGGTCCAGGACGACCCTCCAGCCGGCGCAGCTGGCCTCGCGCACACCGGCCTGTACGCGCGGTGCGGGCTCGAGCAGGCTGCGCAGGTCGCGCCCCAGATAGCTGGGGCGCTGCGCCGGCCCCAGCCCGAGCAGATCCGCCTCCCTGGTCACCCCGGTGAGCACCAGCAGACTGTCCGTGCCGGTGTTGCGGGCTCCCGCGATATCGGTGTCCAGCCGGTCCCCGACCACCAACGGCCTGGAGGCACCCGTGCGCTCGACCGTCTCCCGATGCAGCGGTGGTGCGGGTTTGCCGGCCGCGACCGGTTCCCGGCCCGTCACCGAGGCCACCACCTGCACCAGCGACCCGTTGCCCGGTGCCAGCCCGCGCGGGGTGGGCAGGGTGAGGTCCAGGTTCGTCGCCACCCAGGGCAGCCCGCTGGCCACGGCGTAGGCCGCTTCGGCCAGCATCGCCCAGTCCACCTGCGGGGCGAAGCCCTGCGCGACGGCGACCGGGTGCTCTGCCATGGACGACACCGGGCGGAGCCCGCGCTCCTGCAGCGCCTGCCGCAGCCCCTCGCCGCCGATCACGAGCACCGGGGCCAGCGCCTCGAGCATGTCGGCGAGCAGGTGCGCGGCCGCCTGCGCGCTGGTGACGATGTCCTCCGGGTCGGCCGGCACTCCGAGCGCGGCCATGTGCTCGGCAACCTGCTGCGGGGTGCGCGAGGCGTTGTTGGTGACGAAGGCGGTGCGCATGCCCCGGGCCCGGGCGGCTCGCAGGGCCTCCGCGGCGTGCTCGACGCCGGAGGCCCCGATATAGACGACCCCGTCCAGATCGAGCAGGGCGACGTCGTAGACGCTGGCCAGGGCGGCGGGGCTGGTGAGCAGCCCGCGCGGAGGGATCCGGCTCATGCCATCCGCCGGGCACGCACGGTCGCGCGGGCCTGGCGCAGCGCCTCGACGTAGTCCTGCCGCTGCGGGCGCATCGCCACGGCCAGGGCCAGCGGCTCCAGGGCCGCCTCGACCTGGCCCCGCCGGTAGCGGGCCAGCCCCAGCCCGAAGCACGCGTAGTCATCGGCCGGGTCGGTGGCGGCCGCGGCACCGAAGATCTCCTCGGCCTCGTCGTAGCGGTGCGCGTCGAAAAGCGCCCGAGCCAACGCCTCACGCACACTTGCCGAGCCCGGCTCGGCCCGATGGGCGTGCCTGAGCAGCGCAGCCGCAGCGTCGGGGCTGCCCGACGCGAGCAGCTCAAGACCCCGGATGTACCAGTCGTACACCCCGCCCGCCGGGGGCCCGCAGGAATGCGAGTCCGTCACGACCGGCAGGGTACGGCAGGGCACGGCAGGGCACGGCAGGGCACGGCAGGGCACGGCCTCCCAACGGCAGGGCAGGGCATCGCAGGGAGCCCGATGCGGGTCGGGGGCAGCCCCCGGCGCGCTCACCACTGTCTAGGCTGCACAGGTGCCGGCGCTCCACCCCCAGGTCCCCGATCTGCCCACCCCCACCGCACCGCAGCCCCAAGCCGGCCTGGACTTGCTGCCCTTCCCGGCGCTGCGCTACGACCCGGACCGCGTCGGTGACCTCGCCGCGGTGACTGCACCGCCGTACGACGTCATCGACATCCCCGGCGTGCTCGCCCTGGAGGCTCGCCACCCGCGCAACGTCGTGCGGCTGATCCGCCCGCACAGCGCGGACCTGCCGCCGACGGACCCTTCGGCACCGCAGACCTCGGCGCTGCCTCGCCCGGGC
>JAJZTN010000019.1 GCA_021848885.1 Actinomycetes bacterium | reverse complement strand
CGACGGCACGAGCCGGCTGGCTGCGCCGGGAGAACGCGCGCCGGGGCTCCCGGTCGTTCCGGCTGCCGCGCTACACCCGCACGGTGCTGTCCGGATACCTGGACGCCAGCAGCGTGCGGTGCGGCCAGACGGTCGGCATCCACCTGTCCGGGGTCGGGGTGGCACGGGTCCAGGCGTTCCGGATCGGCTGGTATGGCGGTGCCGGCGCCCGGCTGGTGTGGTCCTCGGCCTGGGTCCCCACCTTCCCGCAACCCATCCCCGGACCCACCGCGACGGCCAACCTGGTCGAGCCGCGCTGGCCGGCCACGCTGCGGGTGAGGGTCGACGGTGCCTGGGTTCCGGGCCTCTACCTGCTGGTCCCCACCGACGGGCACGGCTTGCAGGGCACCCCGATGCCCCTTGTGGTGCGTGACGTCTCCGGGCACGAGCCGCTGCTGGTGGCCGCAAGCGACCTGACCTGGGCGGCCTATGACTCCTGGGGCGGCTGGAACCTCTACCACGGCCCGGTCAACCGCAGGATGTCCCAAGCGGCCCGGTTCGCCTCCAGGGCGCGGGTGGTGAGCCTGCGTCGGCCCCTCACAGGTGACGGTCTCGTGCAGCTGGCCAGCTACGACCTGCCGCTGGTTCGCTTCGTCGAGCGGCTGGGGATCGACACGGCGTACACGACCGACACCAGCATCGACGCCCAACCAGGCCAGCTGCTCGCCCACCGTGCCCTCGTGCTCGGCGGGCACGACGAGTACTGGACGACCCGGATGTACGACGCCATCGACGCGGCCCGCGCGGCCGGGGTCAACCTCGCCTTCCTCGGGGCGAACACGGCGTACTGGCACGCCCGGCTCGAGAGCGGACCCGACGGGCCCGCCACGCACCTTGCGGTGTGGCGGGTGCTCAGCCAGGACCCCTTGGCCGCCTCCGACCCCGCCGCCGCCACCGTGAAGTGGGACGACCCGCCGCTGTCTCGGCCTCGGGTGAGCATCCTCGGGCAGGGGTACGCCGGCATCCAGGCGCACGGTGGGCTGCAGGTCCTCGACGCCCCCGCCTGGATGTTGGCCGGGACCCGGCTTCGCACCGGCAGCGTGCTGGCCGGCGCGGTCGGCAACGAAGCGGACGGGTGGGCCCCCTCGCGCCAGGCCCCGCCCGATGACCAGACGGTGCTGGCCGGGGTGCTGACCGGCTCACGCGGCCCGGTGATCGTCAGCACGAACTACTACACCGTCCCCTCGGGGGCCGCTGTGTTCACGGCCGGCACGACGGCATGGTCGTGCGAGCTGGGCCCCTGGTGCCCCTACGTGAGTGCTCCGGCGACGACGCTGACGAGCGTGCAGGTCATAACCGCGAACGTGCTGCGCGCCTTCAGCCTGCCTCGGGCCGGGGCGCACCGACCGGCCCACCGGAGCGTGCTGCCCTCACCGGAACAGCTGCTCACCCGAGTGGCCCGGGCCGCGGTCGGTGTCTACGGCTCGGGCGAGGGCGAGGCGGTCACGCCGGTGCCGTCGAGCCAGCCGGCGCCGGTGCCGTCGAGCCAGCCGACGCCGGTGCCGTCGAGTCAGCCGACGCCGGCTCCGGCCAGCCAAGGTGGCGGGCAAACCACTCGAGGATGAGCTCGGCCCGCTGGATGCGGTGCGCGGGCGAGCCGCTGCGCGAGAGCTCATGGCTCTCACCGCTGAAGCGGTGGTAGGCCACCGGCCTGCCGAGCAGTCTCAGCGCCACCCACAGGCAGTCGGCCTGCTCGACCGGGCAGCGCAGGTCGTCCTCGGAGTGCAGGATGAGCACCGGGGTGCGGATGTCGCGCACGTAGGTGATCGGGGACATCCGCAGGTACTCCTGCGGATCGTCCAGGTGCGACACCCCGGTCTCGAAACGGAAGTACCCGGCAGCATCCGAGGACCACTCCAGCGACAGCAGGTTGTTCACCGCGCGCTCGGAAACCGCGGCGGCAAAACGGTCGGTGTGGCCGATGATCCAGGACGTCAGGTAACCGCCGTACGAGCCACCCATGACCCCTAGCCGGGCCGGGTCGACGAAGTCGAAACGCCGCAGCGCCTCGTCGAGCACGGCCATGCAGTCGCGGTAGTCGATGCCGCCCCACCCGGTGCCGGGGTCTTCGCCCGAGTGCGGGGAGATGATCGCGCGGGCGAAGTCCTCGGATCGACCCGTGGAACCGTGCGGGTTGGCGAAGAGCACGGCATAGCCGGCACCGGCGTACATCTGGAACTCGTCGAACCAGTGATCGCCGTACTGGGTGTGCGGCCCGCCGTGGATGTTGAGCAGCATGGGATAGCGCCGGGCGGGGTCGAAACCCGCCGGGCGGATGAGCCAGGCGTCGATCTCGGTGCCGTCCTCACTGGCCACCGCGAAGCGTTCGGCCGGAAGTGCCGGTGCCTTCGCGAGGAAGTCCCGCTGGTGCGAGGTCAGGCACCGCTGCTCACCGTCGCGCAGCGCATACAGCTCACCCGGGTTGACCGGGTCGGAGATGACGGCGGCCAGCACCCCGCCGGCCAGGTCGACGTGGGTGACCCAGCGGTGAGCACCCATCTCGACGGTGCTCGACCCGTCGGGGCGGACCCGGCGCACCGGCACGCTGCCACGGTCCTCCACGAGGGTCAGCAGGTCCTCCCCGTCCCATAGCGGGGGGCGTGCGGCTGGGTAGGGGGCGCACGTGAGGTCCAGGTCGGCGCTTCGCACCGTCTCGGCCCCGGTGGCCACGTCCACCGTGGCCAGGCGCGCGTGCCGGTAGCCGATCCGCCCGCGGCTGGCCAGCACCGCGACCTGGCTGCCATCGGGGCTGAAGGCCGGGTTGGCGTAGGTGCCGTCACCGCTTCGGGTGAGCCGGTGTGGCTCGGGCTGCGGATCGTCGGCAGCGATCAGGTAGATGTCGTTGACGACGTCGAGGTCCGCGTCCGGGTGCAGCGCGGCGATGAAGGCCAGGGTGGACCCGTCGGGGGACCACGCGGGAGCCTCGTGCTCGGCTTGTTCGCTGGTCAGCTGGCGGGCCGGGCCGGCCCCGGCCGCGTCGATGACGAAGACCTGGGTGGGTCGGTCCACCGTCCACCCGACGGAGTCCAGCCGTGGGAAGAGCCGGTCCACCCGGCGCGGCGGCCGGGCCGCCTCGGTCGCCGGAGCGTAACGATCCCCGCGCACCCGCGAGGTGAAGGCCAGCCGCGCACCATCCGGTGACCAGGTCAGTCCCGTTATGGGCTCGTCGCGCTCGACGAGCCTCACCCGCTCCCCGGCCACCAGGACGGGAAGGACGTGCAGGGAGTACACGTCCACCTCACCGCGGTGCGGGTCGCTGACCTGCCGGGTGGAGGTCAAGGCCAGCCGCGCCCCGTCCGGGGACCAGCGCGGCTGGGTGTCGTCATCGGCCCCTGAGCTCAGCTGGCGCGGCGGTGCGCTGCCGTCGCTGGGCACCAGCCACACGGCCGAGCGGTAGCGCTGTGTCGAGGGGTCGGGACGGGTGAGGACGTAGGCGATCTGGCGACCATCCGGGCTCACCGCGGGATCGGAGACGGTGACGAGATGGTCGATGTCACTCGGGCGCATGGCCGCGACGCTACCGGGTGGCCACCGCGAGCGTGGACGGCCCTAGGCTGGCGACATGAGGCTCGCCCCGCAGGTCCGCCAGCAGCTGTTGGACCAGTACGCCGCCGGTCCCGCGCTGGTGATGGAGGTCTACGCCGGTCTGGACGAGGCCGTCCTCGACCGACGCCCTGCGGCGATGGAGTGGAGCGCGCGCGAGGTGGCCCACCACCTCGCGGACTCCGAGACCCGCAGCTACCTGCGCGTCCGGCAGATCTACGCCGAGGAGTCCCCGGTCGTGCAGGCCTACGACGAGTTCCTGTGGGCCCGGCGGCTGCACTACGAGCGTCCGGTGCAGCTGTCGCTGCAGGTCCTCGTCGCGGTGCGGGCATCGACCGCCGAGCTGCTCAGCCTGCTCCCGGTCGATGACGACCGCTTGTGGTCCCGCGGCGGGGTGCACGAGGAGATCGGGGCGTACACGCTGGACAACTGGTTGAGCATCTACGCCAAGCACTGTCACGAGCACGCCGAGCAGGCCCGCGCGGCGGCTGCCGGATAGGTCCTGCCGCGAGGCTTAACCCACTCCGGCCTCGCGCATGCCGCGCAGCTCCTTCTTCAGCTCGGCGATCTCGTCGCGCAGCCGGGCGGCCAGCTCGAAGTGCAGCTCGGCGGCCGCGGTGTGCATCTGGTCGGTGAGCCCCTGGATGAGCTGGGCGAGATCGGCCGATGGCATCCGCGCGAGCTCAGCGGCATGCTTGCCGGCCGCCCCGGCCGGAGCGCGACCCCGTGACCCCAGCCCAGGCACCGGGGCCTTGCCGCGGGACTGCTGACGACCCGACCCGCCCAGCAGCTCGGCGGTGTCGGCGTCCTCGCGGGCCAGCAGGTCGGTGATGTCGGCTATGCGCTTGCGCAACGGGGTCGGGTCGATGCCGTGCTCGGTGTTGTAGGCCACCTGCTTGGCCCGCCGCCGGTTGGTCTCGTCGATGGCGTGCCGCATCGACGCGGTGACCTGGTCGGCGTACATGTGCACCTGGCCAGAGACGTTGCGCGCGGCCCGACCGATCGTCTGGATGAGCGAGGTGCCCGAGCGCAGGAAGCCCTCCTTGTCGGCGTCGAGGATCGACACGAGCGAGACCTCGGGCAGGTCCAGCCCCTCGCGCAGCAGGTTGATCCCGACCAGCACGTCGAACTCCCCCAGTCGCAGCTCGCGCAGCAGCTCGACCCTGCGCAAGGTGTCCACCTCGGAGTGCAGGTAGCGCACCTTGACCCCCTGCTCGAGCAGGTAGTCGGTGAGGTCCTCGGACATCTTCTTGGTCAGGGTGGTGACGAGCACCCGCTCGCCGCGCTCCTCGCGCAACCGGATCTCGTGGATGAGGTCGTCGATCTGGCCCTTGGTGGGTTTGAGCACGACCTGCGGGTCGATCAGGCCGGTCGGGCGGATGATCTGCTCGACCACGCCGTCGGATCGACCCAGCTCGTAGGGCCCCGGCGTCGCCGACAGGTAGACGGTCTGCCCGATCCGATCGAGGAACTCATCCCACTTCAGCGGGCGGTTGTCCATGGCGCTGGGCAGCCGGAAACCGTGCTCCACCAGGGTCCGCTTGCGCGAGGCGTCCCCCTCGTACATCCCGCCGATCTGCGGCACCGTGACGTGGGACTCGTCGATGACCAGGAGGAAGTCCTCCGGGAAGTAGTCCAGCAGGCAGTTGGGAGCCGTGCCCGCCTGGCGGCCGTCGATATGGCGGGAGTAGTTCTCGATCCCGGAGCAGAAGCCGACCTGGCGCATCATCTCGATGTCGTAGGTGGTGCGCATGCGCAGCCGTTGGGCCTCCAGCAGCCGACCGGTGCGCTCCAGCTCGGCCAGCCGGGCCTCGAGCTCGGCCTCGATGCCGGCGATGGCGCGGGCCATCCGCTCGGGCCCGGCGACGTAGTGGCTGGCCGGGAAGACGTAGAGCTCAGTGTCCTCGGTGATCACCTCACCGGTCAGCGGGTGCAACGTGTAGAGCCGCTCGATGTCGTCACCGAAAAGCTCGATGCGCACCGCGAGCTCCTCATACATCGGGATGATCTCGACGGTGTCCCCGCGCACCCGGAAGGTGCCCCGGGTGAAGGCCACGTCGTTGCGGGTGTACTGCATCTCCACGAAGCGTCGCAGCAGCACGTCCCGCTCGATCTGGTCCCCGACCCGCAGCCGCACCATCCGGTCGACGTACTCCTGCGGGGTGCCCAGCCCGTAGATGCACGACACGGTGGCCACCACGACGACGTCGCGTCGGGTCAGCAGCGAGTTGGTCGCGGAGTGGCGCAACCGCTCCACCTCGTCGTTGATCGAGGAGTCCTTCTCGATATAGGTGTCGGTCTGCGGGACGTAGGCCTCGGGCTGGTAGTAGTCGTAGTAGCTGACGAAGTACTCCACGGCATTGTTGGGCAGCAGCTCGCGGAACTCGTTGGCCAGCTGCGCCGCCAGGGTCTTGTTCGGCGCCATCACCAGGGTGGGCCGCTGCAGCCTCTCGATCAGCCAGGCGGTGGTGGCGGACTTGCCGGTGCCGGTCGCACCGAGCAGCACGACGTCACGCTGCCCGGCCCGGATCCGCCGCTCGAGCTCGTCGATGGCGGCTGGCTGGTCCCCTGAGGGCCGGTAGTCGGAGATGACCTGGAAGGGCGCGACGCGGCGGGCGAGGTCGGTGGTGGGGCGCACGCAACTACGGTACGTCGGACCACCGACACGCCCCGCCCGGCTCGTCGTGCCACCGAGATGCCCCGCCCGGCTCGTCGGGCCACCGAGATGCCCCGCCCGGCTCGTCGGGCCACCGAGATGCCCCGCCCGGCTCGTCGGGCCGGGCGCGCGCTCAGGCCACCCAGCCGACGGCCCGGGCCCACCGCTGGGCCCGGTCCAGCGCGGGGCCGATGAAGACCGACTTGCGCTCGGCGTACTCATCGACGTTTGCGTAGTCACCCGCCGCCAGCTCCCGCTTGAGTCGCCCGTAGGCAGCTGCCTCCTCAGGGTGGGCGCGCAGCCAGTCCCGCAACAGCAGCGACTCATTGACGTTCGGGCTGTCGGCGGGGCGCAGGTGGCAGTTCACCGCCCGGGCCGGGTCGGCGTTGCAGGCCAGCACCTTGGGTGCGGGCGCACCACCCGGTCGGGGATCGGCGTACTCCCCCGGCATGTGCACGAGACCCGCGTCAGCCAGATCCTCGGCGAGGGCGCGCGCCGTAGTCAGGTCATCCACGACGACCTGCACGTCGATGACGTCCTTGGCCGCCAGACCGGGCACGCTCGTCGAGCCGATGTGGTCGACCCGGTGGGCCCGCTGCCCCGCGACCCGCCCCACCCGGGCCAGCAGGCGCGCGGCCTGGGCAGGCCAGTCCGGGTTCGGGTCGAGGATCAGCGCCCGGTTGCCGCGTTCGGCTCGGCGGCCGGCGGCCAGGTTGGCGGCGTACGGCGCGATCCGGTCCCGCCACAGCGTGTCGACGGTGGTGTGCAGAGTCTCGAGGTCGGCGTCGTTGTAGATCCAGACGTCCGCAGCGGCGCGCCGCTGCGCGTCGCTGGCCTGGGCGCCCATGCGGGCGCTGGCCTGCGCGGGGCTCATCCCGGTGCGCTCGACGAGGCGGGCGATGCGGGCCTGGACGGGTGCGTCCACCACGACGACGAGCGGGTAGCCCGCACCCATGCCGAGCTCGACAAGCAGCGGGACGTCGTGTACCAGCACGTTCACACCGTCGGCCTGGGCCTGCTGGAACCGGCGCGCGGTCTCGACGCGCACCAGCGGGTGGACGATGCCGTTGAGCCGGTCCCGAGCTGCGGCGTCGTTGAACACGATCTCGGCAAGGGCCGCGCGGTCCAGGCTGCCGTCGCGGGCGAGGACGCCCTCGCCGAAGGCCCGCACCACATCGGCCAGTCCGGCACTGCCGGGGGCCACCACATCGCGGGCGATCAGGTCGGCATCCACCACAGTCGCGCCGAGCTGGGCGAGCCGCGCCGCGACGACGCTCTTGCCCGCGCCGATCCCGCCGGTGAGGCCGATGCGAAGCACGAGGGTGACCGTAGCGTGCCGAGTCCCAGGAGGTGTCCGGCGGTGCGCCGGGGGGTGTCCGGCGGTGTCCCGCGTGGCACCCGGGGGGCGTCCGGCGGTGCGCCGGGGGGCGTCCGGCCCGCCGTCCGCGCCGAAGACGCGCACTCAGGGTTGTGTCACCGCGCCCGTCATCACTGCGCGCCCCGTCATCACTGCGTCAGCGCCTCGCGAACCAGGTCCACCACGAGCCACGGCTCATTGACGACCTGCCCCCAGGTGAACCGAAGCACTCGCCAGCCGAGAACTGCCAGCCGGTTGTCGCGGGCCTGGTCGCGAGGCGCGTCGGGGTGCCACCGCGCGCCATCCACCTCGACGACCAACCGTGCCTCTGGCCAGGCGAAGTCGGCCCGGATCCGCCCGCCGTCCAGCGGCAGCTGGGTCAGTGGTGCTGGCAGATCGGCATCACGGAACAGGATCCGGCTGAGGCTCTCCAGCACCGACCCGGCATGCGGGTCGCACTCGGACAGCACGGCGGCTACCCGGCGAGTCCCCGGATGGCACGCTCTGTCGGAGTAGGCCGCCCACAACTGACCAAGATCGACCACGCCGCTGCGCAGGGCGCTGTCGAGCAGAACCACGGCGTCAAGCCGCGGAAGCCGCGCCGCACAAGTGAGCACGGTTGAGGCGGGCAGCTCCACGCGCAGTGGAGCGGTGCCGGGGAGCACGCTGACCAGCTCGCCCTCACCTCCGCGGCGCCGGTGGACCGTCACACCCGGCGTCGGCGTCGCCCTGGCCCCGTGCCGCACGTTCAATCGGACGTTGACCCTCGGCTCGTGGAGCAGGTCCCAGCCACGCAGCACTGCCGCCGTCTCACCGGCAGCCCAGGCCGCATCGCCGTGGCTCATGAGGGCACTGCGGATCCAAGCGACCGTGGCGGGCGCCGGTCCTTGGTCGGTCACGAGGAAGCGAGGCAGGTGAGGCAACGGCTGCTCGGCCAGAACGCGCGGGCGGACCCGGACCAACTGGCCGGCGGCCACCGCCCGGTGCACCGCCGCTTTCGAAACTCCGGCGGCCGCCAGCATCGGCCAGGTCACCAGCCCCTGACTCTCCCGACCAGCGGTTCGCACCCGATCCAGCGTCGTCGACTGCGCTCCCGACTCCACCTTGCCAGGTTGACCACGCAGTGCTTACCCCGCGTCCAGCCACTCGAACGCTGGGGACGGAGAGCGCACCTCGGCTGTTGTGTGGATGCCGCACCCGGAACCAAACGCACCCAAGTGAGGGGACGCCTGCCGCCGCCGACCTCCTGACACGCGTGATGGCGGACCGGCGAGTGGTCACTTGGGTGCGTTTGGTTCCGCCAATCTGCCCAGAGCGGGCCGGGCTGGGTCTGCACGCGAGGCCGATCCCGCGGGCCGGGCCAGGACCGCGGACCAGGCCGATCCCGCGGGCAGGGCCAGGACCGCGGACCAGGCCGATCCCGCGGGCCGGGCCAGGACCGCGGACCAGGCAACAGCCGCGACGTGGCCCCGGAGACGCCTGAGGGGCCCCGCAACAGCGGAGCCCCTCAGGCGCACATCGAGGACGGCCAGCCCCAGCCGGCCAGCCCCAGCCGGCCAGCCCCAGCCGATCAGCTCTGGCCGGTCAGCTTCTCCCGGAGCGCGGCGAGCGCTTCGTCGGAGGCCAGCGTGCCGCTGGCCTCGGGGGTCGAGTTGTAGGAGGACGGCGCGTCTGCCCCGGCCTCGACCTCGGCCTTCTTGGCCTCCTCGACCTGCTTGCGGTGGGCCTCCCAGCGGGAGTGAGCCTCGGCGTACTGCCGCTCCCACTCCTCGCGCTGCTTCTCGAAGCCGGGCAGCCACTCGTTGGTCTCCGGGTCGAAACCGTCCGGGTACTTGTAGTTGCCGGCCTCGTCGTACTCGGCGGCCATGCCGTAAAGGGTCGGGTCGAAGCTGTCCGCGACGGCCTCACCGATGGTGCCCTCGTTGGCCTGCTTGAGCGAGAGCGAGATCCGCCGGCGCTCCAGGTCGATGTCGATCACCTTGACGAAGATGTCGTCGTTGACCTGCACGACCTGCTCGGGGATCTCCACGTGCCGCTCGGCCAGCTCGGAGATGTGCACCAGACCCTCGATGCCCTCCTCGACCCGCACGAACGCCCCGAACGGTACGAGCTTGGTGACCTTGCCCGGCACGACCTGGCCGATCGCGTGGGTCCGGGCGAACTGCTGCCAGGGGTCCTCCTGCGTCGCCTTGAGCGAGAGCGAGACCCGCTCGCGGTCCATGTCGACGTCGAGCACCTCGACGGTGACCTCCTGGCCGACCTCGACGACCTCGGAAGGGTGGTCGATGTGCTTCCAGGACAGCTCGGAGACGTGCACGAGGCCGTCGACACCACCGAGGTCGACGAAGGCGCCGAAGTTCACGATCGAGGACACGACACCCGAGCGGACCTGGCCCTTCTGCAGGGTGGTCAGGAAGGTCTGTCGAACCTCCGACTGGGTCTGCTCGAGCCAGGCCCTGCGGGACAGCACCACGTTGTTGCGGTTCTTGTCCAGCTCGATGATCTTGGCTTCGAGGGTCTTGCCGACGTAGGGCAGCAGGTCGCGCACCCGGCGCATCTCCACCAGGGAGGCGGGCAGGAAGCCGCGCAGGCCGATGTCGACGATCAGGCCGCCCTTGACCACCTCGATGACCGTGCCCTCGACGATGCCGTCCTCGTCTTTGATCTTCTCGATCGTGCCCCAGGCGCGCTCGTACTGGGCGCGCTTCTTGGACAGGATGAGGCGGCCCTCCTTGTCCTCCTTCTGCAGGACAAGGGCCTCCACCTGCTCCCCCACGCTGACGACGTCGTTGGGGTCGACATCGTGCTTGATGGACAGCTCTCGGGAGGGGATGACGCCTTCGGTCTTGTAACCGATATCGAGCAGGACCTCGTCCCGGTCGACCTTGACGATGACACCCTCGACGATGTCTCCGTCGTTGAAGTACTTGATGGTCTCGTCGATCGCGGCGAGGAGGTCCTCAGCCGAGCCGATGTCGTTGACCGCGACCTGCGGGGTCGAAGGAACCTGCGTGCTTGCCGTCATGTAGTCGGGACTCCGTTGCGGACAGGTGTCGAGCCGGACGCCCCCGGGCCTTGTTTCGCCCAGCCGAGCTCCGCAACGCGAGGATGTGGGACCGTCGACATGGTCGAGCGGGGCCTGCTCCGTCTGAGGCACGCGCAGACCCGGATGCGCGTCCGCCAGGGTACCCAGGCGCGCGAGGCCGGGTCAATCGCGCGGGCCGGCCACGCGAGGCCGGGACAATCGCGCAGGTCGAGCGGCGCCGCCCGCGGACCCGCCGGTGCGAGACCGCGGCACCGCCCGCGGACCCGCCGGTGCGAGACTGCGGCGGTGAGCGAGGACAGCCCGCCCCTGGTGACACACCGTGCGGCCGGCACGGAGGAGACCCGCGCGGCCAACCGCTCCTGGTGGGACAGCGAGGCCGAGCACTACCAGGGGATGCACGGCAGCTTCCTCGGCGACGCGGACTTCCTGTGGTGCCCCGAGGGCCTGCGCGAGTCCGAGGCCGGTCTGCTCGGCCCGGTCGCGGGTCGGCGCGTTCTCGAGGTGGGCTGCGGGGCCGGCCAGTGCGGCCGCTGGCTGCGCGCCCAGGGGGCCGAGGCGGTCGGGATCGACCTGTCCATGGCCCAGCTGCGGATCTCCCAGGCCCTGGACGCGCGCAGCGGCACGAGGCTTCCCGTGGCGGTGGCAGATGCTCTGGCGCTGCCCTTCGCCGAGGCGAGCTTCGACGTGGCGTGTTCGGCGTACGGCGCTGTCCCCTTCGTAGCCGACCCGGCGGCGCTCATGCGCGAGGTGGCCCGGGTGCTGCGTCCCGGCGGGCGCTGGGTCTTCGCCACCACCCACCCGCTGCGCTGGGCCCTGCCCGACGACCCGGGCCCGGCCGGCCTGGTGGTCCGTCACTCCTACTTCGACCGCACCCCCTACGTCGAGCAGGACGAGGCGGGACGAGCCCGCTACGTCGAGCACCACAGGACGATGTCCGACCGGGTGCGCGACATCGTCGCGGCCGGGCTCGTCCTCGCCGACCTGCTCGAGCCGGAGTGGCCCGAGGAGCTTCGTCGGGTGTGGGGCGGCTGGAGCCCGACTCGTGGACGGCTGGTCCCCGGTACGGCGATCTTCGTCTGCCACAAGCCGGCTAGTGCCCGGCCTGTTCCCAGGAGGGCCCCACCCCGACGCTGACGTCGAGGGGCACATCCAGCGGGAACGCCCCGCCCATCTCTCGGCGTACCAGCTCCTCGACGCGCTCCAGCTCGCCGGGGGCGACCTCGAGGACGAGCTCGTCGTGCACCTGCAGCAGCAGCCGGGAAGCCAGCCCCGCCCCGGCCAGCGCGGAGTGCACACCGAGCATGGCCAGCTTGATGATGTCGGCGGCCGAGCCCTGGATCGGCGCGTTCAGCGCCATCCGCTCGGCCATCTCGCGGCGCTGCCGGTTGTCACTGGTCAGGTCCGGCAGGTAGCGCCGACGGCCCAGGATCGTCTCGGTGTAGCCAGTCACCCGGGCCTGCTCGACCAGTTGGCGCAGGTAGTCGCGCACCCCGCCGAAGCGGGCGAAGTACTCCTCCATGAGCCCGCGGGCTTCCTCCACCTCGACGCCGAGCTGCTGGGACAGCCCGAAGGCGCTCAGCCCGTAGGCCAGCCCGTAGTTCATCGCCTTGATCTTGGCCCGCATCGCGGGGGTGACCTGTCCGGCGGGCACCCCGAAGACGCTGGCCGCGGTCACCGCGTGGAAGTCCTCCCCGGACCGGAACGCCTCGATCAACCCCCGGTCGGCGGACAGGTGCGCCATGATGCGCATCTCGATCTGGCTGTAGTCCGCGGTCAGCAGGGTCTGGAAACTCCTCCCGGCGGCCGTCCCCACGACGAAGGCCTCCCGGATGCGGCGGCCCTCCTCGGTGCGGATAGGGATGTTCTGCAGGTTCGGGTCGGTCGAGGAGAGCCGACCGGTGGCCGCGATGGTCTGGTTGAAGGTGGTGTGGATCCTTCCGTCATCAGACACGGTCTTGAGCAGACCCTCGACCGTCGAGCGCAGCTTGGCGGCGTCGCGGTGCTCGAGCAGGTGCGCCAGGAAGGGGTGCCCGGTCCGCTCGTACAGCGCTGCCAGTGCGTCGGCGTCGGTCGTCCACCCGGTCTTGGTGCGCTTGGTCTTGGGCATCCCCAGCTCGTCGAAGAGCACCGCCTGCAGCTGCTTGGGCGAGCCGAGGTTGACCTGCCGCCCCAGGACCGCGTAGGCCTTCTCGGCGGCCGCACGCACCTGGTCGGCGAAGCGGGACTCCAGCTCGGTCAGCCGAGCCACGTCCACGGCGATACCTGCGCGCTCCATCGACACCAGCACCACCTGCAGCGGCAGCTCCACCTCGGCGAGCAGCCGCGTGGCCCCGCTGGCGGCCAGGGCCCGGTCCAGCGCGTCGGCCAGCTCGGCCACCGCCCGGGCCCGCACCACCGCGTCGGTGTCGTCGCGCTCGTCCTCCCCCTCGAAGCGCAGCTGCCCGTCGTCGTCGGCCGCCGTGCTCAGCTCGCGGGACAGGTGCCGCAGCGCCAGGTCCGCCAGGTCGTAGGAGCGCTGGTCCGGGCGATCCAGGTACGCCGCCAGGGCGGTGTCGCTGCTCACCCCGGCCAGCTCGAAGCCTCGCGCGGACAGGGCGAGCATCGGGCCCATCGCGTCGTGCAGGGCTTTGGCACGTCTCGGGTCGGCGAGCCAACCGGCCAGCGCGGCGGTGTCCGCCGCGTCCAGCTCGGAGGGGTCGAGGACCGTGGCCGCGGCGTCGGCTGCGGCCAGGGCGATGGCTCGTACGTCGCCGGTGCCGCGGCCCCACCGGCCCAGCACGTGCATGCCGGTGCGCGTGCCGGGGCCGGCGTGACGGGCCAGCCAGCCGGCCAGCTCGCCTGGGCCCAGGTGCTGCACATCGACGGCGAACCCGCCCACGGCCTCCGGCTCGGCGGCTTCCAGGGTGGCGAAGAGCCGGTCGCGAAGCACGCGAAACTCGAGCGCGTCGAAGACCCGGTGCACCTGCTCGCGGCGCCACGGGCGCACGGCCAGGTCGGCCGGGCCCAGGGGGAGCGGCACGTCGCGGACCAACTCGTTGAGCCGGCGGTTCTGGATGACCTGGGCGAGGTGGGCCCGCAGCGACTCCCCCGCCTTGCCCGAGACCGCGTCGACCTGGGCGATGAGCGCGTCCAGGGAGCCGAACTGACCGATCCACTTGGCCGCCGTCTTCGGCCCCACCCCGGGCACGCCGGGCAGGTTGTCGCTGGACTCCCCGACCAGCGCCGCCAGGTCGGGGTAGCGCCGCGGCGGGACGCCGTAGCGCTGCAGCACCGCCGCGGGGTCCATCCTGGCCAGGTCGCTGACGCCCTTGCGCGGGTAGAGCACCGTGACGTGCTCGTCGACGAGCTGGAAGGCGTCCCGGTCACCGCTGCACACCAGCACATCCATCCCCGCCGACTCGGCCTGGGTGCTCAGTGTCGCGATGACGTCATCGGCCTCGAACCCCTCCGCCTCCAGCACGGGGATGTCCAGCGCGGCCAGCACCTCCTTGAGCAGGGACACCTGGCCGGCGAACTCCTCCGGCGAGGCCGCGCGGGTGGCCTTGTAGTCGGCGTACACCTCGGTGCGGAAGGAGCGCCGGGACACGTCGAAGGCCACCGCGACATGGGTCGGTCGCTCGTCGCGGAGCAGGTTGATGAGCATGGAGGTGAAGCCGTAGACGGCGTTGGTGTGCTGCCCGGTGCTGGTGCTGAAGTTCTCCACCGGCAGGGCGAAGAAAGCCCGGTAGGCAACCGAGTGGCCGTCGACGAGCAGCAGTCGTGCCGGACCGTGCTGCGCGGGGGCGTCCCGCCGGGTGTCGGCCACGCCCCGATCGTAGGGGTGCCTGACTGTCTCGTAGGCTCGGCGTCATGTACGACGCCACGGGTGATGCCACGCGCGACGCCACGGGGGATGCCACGCACGACAGGGCGGACAGGCTGGCCCTCATGCGCGAGTACGGCAACGGCGCGCTGGCCGAGCGGATGGGCATCGAGATCCTCGAGCTGACCCCGCAGCGGGTCGTGGGCACGATGCCGGTCGAGGGCAACACCCAGCCCTACGGGCTGCTCCACGGTGGGGCTTCGGTGGTTCTGGCGGAGAGTCTGGGCTCGATGGGGGCCTTCCTGCACGCCCCAGTCGGGATGGTCTCGGTCGGCATCGAGATCTCGGCCAGTCACCACAGCTCGGCGACATCGGGGAAGGTCACCGGGGTGGCCACCCCGATCCATGTCGGCTCCCGGATGGCCAGCTACGAGATCGTCATAACCGACGAGCGCGGTCGGCGGACCTGCACAGCGCGGCTGTCATGCCTCTACCGGCCCGCACCGGGACTGCCCATCCCTCCGCCGCGGGCCGGCTGAAGGGGGCCGCGGGCCGGCTGAAGGGGGCCGCGGGCCGGCTGAAGGGGGCCGCGGGCCGGCTGAAGGGGGCCGGCTGGTCAGCGGCCCACCGGACGGACCATCGCCGCCCGCACCCGGCGCAGGGCTCTGCGCCGGGCCGCCGCCCCGTCAACGCAGAAGTGCAGCGGATCCAGGGCGAGCCGGCGCCGCAGCGCCGTCGTGGAGGTGACCCGACGCACCACGGTCTGGGCGAAGCCAAGCCGGGCGAAGAACCGGTTGGCTTCGCGGGCGTTGGCGGGCAGCGCCGTGATCACCTGGTCGGCGCCCCGCTCCTCGGCCCAGGACGCGGCGGCGCCCAGCAGGGCGTGTCCCACCCCACGGCGGCGGAAGCCGTCCCGCACGTGCAGGTAGTGCACGTGGATGGCGGTGGTGTCCACCATGGGGAGCACCCCGCCGTGGGTGAGCACGGCCATCCCGGCGACCTCACCGGCCACGGTCGCCACCACCAGGCGCCGGTCCGGGCTCTGGGTGACCTCGCGCAGCCGCTCCAGCACGGCGGTCTCGGGGCTGACCCCGACGGCGCGCTCGGTGCGCCCGGCCGCCGCGCTCATCTGCCCCCAGAGGTCGACCAGCTCGGGCAGGTCGTCGGGCACTGCGTCGCGAACAGCCACATGGGTTCGTGCCACCGGCTCTCCTCCTCCCGACTCCACGCTCCGTGGCGTCCGCACGCCAGGGCTACCGACAGATCCAGTCCTCCCCCGCCACTAGGCTGCCCCGGCCAGCCGCGCGCGAGCGTACGACGAGTGACGCCCCGTTCGCACCGAGTTGACGCAAAGTTGTCGCAAAGCGCGAGGAGATCGCCGTGGTGGTCGGAGCCGGCACCGCCCTGAACGTGGCGACGGTCGGCGTCGGGGCCTGCCTGGGGGTGCTGCTCGGGCACCGGCTGAGGCAGCGCACCCGCGATGTCGTCACCGACGCGATCGGGCTGGTGACCCTGCTCGTCGCGGCGCTGTCGGCCGCCGACGTCACCAGCCCGGTGCTGCGGGCCCGGGTGGGAGGCGGCGCGGGGGTGCTCATCGTGCTGGGCTCGCTGCTCGTGGGCGGCATCCTCGGGTCGCTGTTGCGCATCGAGGACCGGCTGGAGGGCCTCGGGGCCCGGTTGCGCGACCTGCTGGGCCGCCGGGGCGGAGCCGGGGCGGATCGGGAGAGGTTCGTGGAGGGCTATGTCTCCGCGTCGCTGGTTTTCTGCGTCGGCCCGCTGACCATCCTCGGGTCTTTGTCGGACGGACTGGGACGCGGCATCGACCAGCTCGCCCTCAAGTCGGTGCTTGACGGTTTCACCGCGGTCGCCTTCGCTGCCTCGCTCGGATGGGGCGTTGCCGCCTCGGCGGTGACCGTGGCGGTGGTCCAGGGCAGCCTCACCCTGGCTGGGTACCTGCTCGGTGACATCATGAGCGAAGCCCAGGTGCTCGCCCTCACCGCCACCGGGGGGCTCCTGCTGGCCGGGGTGGGGCTGCGGCTGCTGCGGGTGCGGCAGATCCCGGTGGGTGACCTGCTGCCGGCCCTGGTGGTGGCGCCGCTGCTCGTGCCGGTCGCGGCCGCGCTGGTGCGCTAGCGCTATGCCACGCCGAGGTAGGCGGCCTTGACCGCCGGGTCGGCCAGCAGGTCGCGGCCCTTGCCCTGCGTGACGATCAGGCCGGTCTCCAGGATGTAGGCACGGTCGGCGATGCTCAGCGACTGCTGGGCGTTCTGCTCCACCACGAGCACCGTGACCCCCTGCCCGTTGATCTCCTTGATGATCGAGAAAATCTGGGAGATGAGCATGGGGGCGAGCCCCATCGACGGCTCGTCGAGCAGCAGCAGCTTGGGCCGTGCCATCAGGGCCCGCCCGATGGTCAGCATCTGCTGCTCGCCTCCGGACATCGTGCCGGCAACCTGCATGCGGCGCTCCTTCAGCCGGGGGAAGAGACCGAAGACCCGCTCGAGGTCCTGCTGGCGCTGCTCCCGGCCGGGCCGGCGGGCATAGGTGCCCATGTCGAGGTTCTCCAGCACGGTCATGCCGGGGAAGATGCCACGCCCCTCGGGAGCCTGCGATATGCCCCGGCGCACCCGCAGGTCCGCGCGCAGCTTGGTGATGTCCTCCCCGTCGAACCGGATGCGCCCGTGCGCGGCGGGGCGAAGCCCGGAGACGGCCCGCATGGTGGTGGTCTTGCCGGCCCCGTTGGCCCCGATGAGGGCGACGATCTCACCCTGGGCCACATACAGGCTCACCCCGTGCAGGGCCTGGATGCGACCGTAGAAGACCTGCAGGTCGGTTATCTCAAGCAGCATCTTCGGGCACTCCCAGGTAGGCGGCGATGACGGCCGGGTTCTCCCGGATCTCGCTCGGCGAGCCCTCGGCGATCTTGCGCCCGAACTCGAGGACGACGATCCGGTCGGTCACGCCCATGACCAGGCGCATGTCGTGCTCGATGAGCAGCACGGTGTAACCCTGGTCGCGGATCTTCCGGATGAGCTCGAGCAGCTCGGCCTTCTCGTTCGGGTTGAACCCGGCGGCCGGCTCGTCCAGGCAAAGCAGCTTCGGACCGGTCGCCAGCGCCCGGGCGATCTCGAGGCGGCGCTGGTAGCCGTAGGGCAGGTTGCGCGCGGCGTCGCCTGCCCGGGAGTCGATCCCCATGAAGCGCAGCAGCTCCATGGCCTTCTCCCGACCCTCCTGCTCCTCCTGCCGATGCCTGCGGGAGCGCACCAGTGCGCCGACCACGGAGGTGTGGTGCCGGGCATCAGCCCCCACCATGACGTTCTCCACCGCCGTCATCTCCGGGAAGAGCCGGATGTTCTGGAAGGTCCGGGCGATGCCCAGCCGGGTGATCTCGTGGCGCTTGCGCCGGCCCAGCGGCTCGCCCTCGAACCGGACCGAACCGCTGGTGGGCTGGTAGACCCCGGTCATCACGTTGAAGCATGTGGTCTTGCCGGCACCGTTCGGGCCGATCAGCCCGAGGATCTCCCCCACAGTGATATGGAAGCTCACCCCGTCCAGGGCGGTCACGCCACCGAATCGCAGGGTGACCTCGTCGATCTCGAGGATCTTCTCAGGCATTGACCTCGACCCCCACCTCGTCGAGCTTGCGGTCGGCCAGCTCGACCTCTCTGCGCCGGTTCGGGATGAGTCCCTGCGGCCTGAAGATGCTCATCAGGATGAGGGCAAGTCCGAAGATCATGTAGCGCGAGTTCTGGAAGCCGCGGAACCGCTCCGGAAGGTAGGCCACCGCGATCGCACCGACGATGACACCAAGCCGGTTGCCGGCCCCGCCGACCACGACCGCCGCGAGGAACAGCACGGAGGTGAGCACCGGGAAGCTGTCCGGGCTGACGAAGCCCTGCTTGCCCGCGAACATCGCCCCGGACAGACCCCCGACGGCCGCACCGATGGCGAAGGCCCACAGCTTGAACTTGAACGTCGGCACACCCATGAGCTCGGCGGCGTCCTCGTCCTCCCGGATTGCCAGCCAGGATCGGCCGACCCTGCTGTTCTCGATGTTGCGCACCAGCGCGACCACGACGAACACCAGGGTCAGGCCCAGCCAGTAGTACGGCTTGGCGTCGAGCACGCTGAAGATCGGCTGGCCGTTGAGCGCACCGGGAGGGTGCGGGATCGAGGTGATGCCCGCCGCGGCTCCCAGCCCCGGAGAGTTCACCGCGGACAACCGGACGATCTCCCCGAAGCCGAGGGTGACGATGGCCAGGTAGTCCCCTCGCAGCCGCAGCGTGGGCCCACCCAGGATGGCACCGGCGATCATCGACAGGGCGATCGCGATGGGCACGCAGACGAGCCAGGGGTACTTCGTGGCGATCGATGAGCTCGGCGAGGCGAACATCGCCACCGAGTAGGCACCCACCGCGTAGAAGCCGACATAGCCGAGGTCGAGCAGCCCGGCCATGCCGACCACCACGTTGAGGCCGAGCGCGGCCAGGCAGTAGGTCGTCACGGTGAACAGCACGGTGGCGAAGTCGCTGTCCGGGGTGGTGATGATCGGCGGGTTGAGCACTGGCAGCAGGTACAGCAGCACCGCCACGACGGCCAGCACCGCGAACCGCGTCCCGCGCGGCAGCCGGGACCACCACCGGCGCATACCCGAGACGGCCCGGACCCTGCGCAGGTCGATGGCCTGCAGACGCTCTCCGGTGCTCATGCTCGGGCCTTCCCAAGAGACTCACCGAGGATCCCAGTGGGCCGGAACATCAGGATGACGATAAGCAGCACGAACGCCACGACGTCGCGCCACTGCGAACCGACGAGGGCAGAGCCGTAGTTCTCGGCCAGCCCCAGCACCAGGCCACCGAGCAGCGCCCCGCGCAGGTTGCCGATGCCGCCGAGGACGGCGGCGGTGAAGGCCTTGATGCCGAGCAGGAAGCCCACGTTGAAGCGGGTCAGCCCGAACTGCTGGGTGTAGAGCAGCGCGGCCCCCCCGGCCATGAGCCCGCCGAGCAGGAAGGTCAACGCGATGACCCGGTCCTTGTTGACCCCCATGAGCGCGGCGGTGTCCTGGTCCTGCGCGACGGCCCGCACCCCCCGGCCCAGCCGGGTGCGGCGGATGAACTGGTCCAGCCCAACCATCATCACGATCGAGGCCGCGACGATGATGACCTGCATGTTGTAGATCTGGCTGCCGAAGAGCGTGAGCACGACCTTGGGCTGGACCAGCTGCGGCACCGGGAGGATGTTGCGGGAGATGAAGATCCCGAATGCCTCGGATATCGCGATCGAGGCCCCGATGGCGCTGATGAGGAAGACCAGCCGCGGTGCGTTGCGTCGCCGCAACGGCCGGTAGGCGATGAACTCCACGAAGAGGGCCGTGATCCCTGAGCCGATCATGGCGGCGATGCCAGCGAGCACGAGCAGGCCGATGATCAGCAGGGCGCCGGCGTGCCCCTCGTGGCTCGCCAGGGCGTTGAGCGTCCACATCGCGAAGAAGCTGCCGACCATGAAGACTTCGGAGTGCGCAAAGTTGATCAGCTGCAGCACCCCGTAGACCAGGGTGTAGCCGAGCGCGATCAGCGCGTAGATGGCTCCCTGGGTCAGACCCGTCGACGTGAGGGTCCAGAAGTTGTCGATGAGGAACTTCACCGGCTACCGCCGTTCTCGTGACTGGCAGCATGAGGTTGGCCGGGCGCTCATGCGACGCCCGGCCAACCTCATCAGGTCAACTGACTGTCAACGCCTGGCTAGTTGATCACCTGGTCGGCGACGATCTGGCCGTTCTCGACCTTGTAGGCCCACACCGACACCTGGGACACCTCGCCCTTGGAGTCGAAGGAGATCTGCTTGGTCACGCCCTGGCCCTTGTAGGAGGCCACGAAGGACAGCAGGTCCGCCCGGGTGACCTTGCCGGCGTCAATGCCCGCCAGGAAGACGTTCGCCGCATCGAAGCCCTCAGCGGCGTACGTTCCCGGCTCCTGCCCGTAGGCGGCCTTGAAGTCGGCGAAGAACGTGCCACCGGCCTTGTCCGGCGGCAGGCACGGGCAGGTGAGGATCGAGCCGTTGGCGTCCTTGCCGCCGGCAGCCTGGATGAAGCCGGGGTCCTTGCTGCCGTCGTCGGAGACGAACGTCGCGGTGACGCCCGCGCCGCGCATCTGCTTGACCAGCAAGCCAGCCTCGGGGTAGTAGCCGCCGTAGTAGACCGCGTCGGCACCGGAGGCCTTGATCTTGGTGACGGTTGCCGAGAAGTCGGTCTGGCCAGACTGCACGGTGTCGTTGCCGACGACGGCCGAGCCGAGCGACTTGCGCACGACGTCGGCCAGGCCCTTGCCGTACTCGGAGGCGTCATCAACGACGAAGACCTTGGTGGCCTTGAGGACGTTGGTGATGTACTTCGCCGCGGCCGGCCCCTGGGCGTTGTCGTTGCCCAAGATACGGAAGAAGGTCTTCCAGCCGTTGTCGGCAAGCTTCGGGTTCGTCGCCGAGGGGGTGATGGTGGTCAGGCCGGCCTGGGCGAACAGCGGGTCGGCGGCCTTGGACTCACCCGAGAACGCCGGGCCGACGATGCCGACGACCTTGGGGTTGTTGATGGCCTGCTGGGCCAGGGCCGGGGCCTGGTCCGGGCTGCCCTGCGAGTCGTACTTGACCAGGCCGACCTGGCAGCCCGGGTTCTTCTTGTTGTGCTGGTCGATGGCCAGCTTGACGCCGTCGTAGATGTTCACGCCCAGGTTGGCGTACTGCCCGGTCAGGGCACCGAAGAACCCGAGGGAGACATCGCACGAACCGCTGCTGCCGCCGCTGGCCGCCGGAGTCGACCCGCCACCCGATGTCGAGGAGCTGCTGGAGCAGCCCGCGACAGCGAGCGCGATGGCGACGGCGACGGCAGCGAACCGGCCGATGTGCCTTTGACGCACCTAGTACCTCCGCGATGCATGGGGAGCGGCGGCAGCCGACGTCCTCGGTGCCGTCCGATCCCGCTCTTGTGAGCCGGAACATTAGAGCGGGTACGGGTCGGGGCACCACCACCGGGGGCATGTCGTGACGCCTCCGTGACCCGGAGCAGCACAATGGCACCCCAGATGTCCGGGTTATCCCGACAGGCAGCCATGGTTGCTCACGCTACGTCATCGAGCGGTCAACGCTCCGCCGCAGCCACGCCTCACCCGCCGAAGGACCCGCCATCCTCGCTCGAGGCGCCTGCGGCATCCTGCAGCACCACCAGGGCGACCTCGCGCATCGGTATGCGCTTGTCCATGGCGGCCTTCTGGATCCACCGGAATGCCTCCGGCTCGGTGAGCCGGTAGCGGGTCTGCAGCGCCGACTTGGCCCGGTCCAACAGCTTGCGGGTCTGCAGACGCTCGGTGAGATCGGTGACCTCGCTGGCCAGCGCGCGCAGCTGGGCGAAGCGCGCGACGGCCAGCTCGATCGCCGGCACCAGGTCGGACTTGGCGAACGGCTTGACCAGGTAGGCCATCGCCCCGGCATCCCGGGCGCGCTCGATGAGCTCGCGCTGGCTGAACGCGGTGAGCATGACCACTGGGGCGATCCCGGCCTCGGTGATCTGCTCGGCCGCGGAGATCCCATCCAGCCGTGGCATCTTCACGTCCAGGATCACCAGGTCCGGGCGCAGCGACTCGGCCAGCTCGACCGCCTGCTCGCCGTCACCGGCCTGGCCCACGACGCTCCAGCCCTCCTCGGCGAGCATCTCGGCGAGGTCGAGCCGGATGAGTGCCTCGTCCTCGGCGATGACGACCCGCCGGCCTGGGGGGGCTTTGGAGTCGGGTCCGGTGGGCACCCCGACAGCCTAGTGAGCCCCCGCCCCAAGGTGCGGCCACCGACCGGCACGTGGACGGTGGGGCGATAGCCTGTGCCGGCGCCCCGATAGCCCAACCGGCAGAGGCACGGGCCTCAAAATCCCGCCAGTGTGGGTTCGAATCCCACTCGGGGCACCCTACTCGCCCAGCCAGCGGCCGCTGGCGTCATCACCCATCCGGTGCACCCGCAGCGAGTTCGTCGTCCCGGCCTTGCCTGGCGGGGAGCCGTTGACGATGACGACCTGGTCGCCGGGCTGGCAACGCCCGATCTCGGTGAGCGCCCGGTCGACCTGCACGACCATGTCGTCGGTGTGCGCGACGGTGTTCACCAGGAAGGTCTCCACCCCCCAGGTGAGTGCGAGCTGGCTGCGCACCGCCGGCTCCGGCGTGAAGGCCACCAGCGGGATCGGGGAGCGGTAGCGGGCCAGCCGCCGCGCGGTGTCGCCGGACTGGGTGAAGGCCACCAGGTACTTGGCGCC
Organism: Actinomycetes bacterium; assembly: GCA_021848885.1. Taxonomy (GTDB): domain Bacteria; phylum Actinomycetota; class Actinomycetes; order JAJZTN01; family JAJZTN01; genus JAJZTN01. The sequence continues at coordinate 1,269 of JAJZTN010000019.1, read as the reverse complement.
GATGAAGTCGCCCACCTCGGCGGCGGCCCGCGCGATCGCCCCGCCCCTGGTGCTCGGGCGGGACAGCGGCTCGGGCAGGCCCAGCAGGGTGTCGTGCTCGACCGCTTCGATGATCGTCGCCATGGTCCGGACGCTGCCCACCGGGTGGTCCCCCACGCTCGTCTCCCCGGACAGCATGAGCGCATCGGCCCCGTCGAGCACGGCGTTGGCCACGTCGGAGGCCTCGGCTCGGGTCGGCCGTGAGGCATGGATCATCGAGTCGAGCATCTGGGTGGCGACGATGACGGGCTTGGCATGGCGGCGAGCCAGGGCGACGGCTCGCTTCTGCACGAGCGGCACGCGCTCCAGGGGCAGCTCGACGCCGAGATCGCCACGAGCGACCATGATCCCGTCAAAGGCTTCGATGATCTCGCCGAGGTTGTCCACCGCCTGCGGCTTCTCGATCTTGGCGAGCACCGGCAGCCGCACGCCCTCCTCGTCCATCACCCGGTGCACCTCATCAAGGTCAGCGGCGCTGCGCACGAAGGACAGTGCGATGAGGTCGGCGCGCACGTGCAGCGCCCAGCGCAGGTCCTCGATGTCCTTCTGGCTCATCGCCGGGACGCTGACCGCCACCCCGGGCAGGTTGAGGCCCTTGTTGTTCGACACCGGCCCGCCCTCGATAACCCGGGTGCGGACCTGCGCACCCCGTACGTCGATGACCTCGACGCTGACCTTGCCGTCGTCGATGAGGATCCGGTCCCCCGCCGAGACGTCACCGGGCAGGCCCAGGTAGGTGGTCGAGGCCCGCTGGGCGTCGCCGAGCACCTCCTCGGTGGTAATGACGAACTCGGCCCCCGGCTCAAGCATGACCGGTCCGGCGGCGAACCGGCCGAGCCGGATCTTCGGGCCCTGCAGGTCGGCCAGGATGCCGACGCTGCGCCCCGCCTCGTCTGCGGCTCGTCGGACCCGGAGGTAGCGAGCCTCGTGCTCGGCGTAGCTGCCGTGGCTGAGGTTGAGCCGCGCGACGTCCATGCCGGCGTCCACCAGGGCGCGGATCTGGGCGTCTGACTCGACGGCGGGACCGAGGGTGCAGACAATCTTGGCTCGTCGCATACCCATGAGCCTAGTAATCGCTTCCATCGGACCGGGACCGCCCTCAGACGGCAAGTGGCCGCATCGCCGGGGTGACCGGTGCCGGCAGCTGGGTGTCCCCGGAGAGCCAGCGGTCCACCGCGGCGGCCGCGGAGCGGCCCTCGGCGATCGCCCACACGATGAGGGACTGCCCGC
>JAJZTN010000176.1 GCA_021848885.1 Actinomycetes bacterium | reverse complement strand
ATCTGGACTTGCCGGACCCCGAGGGACCGACCACCACCACCGGGGCCTGCACCTTGGGGCGCAGCACCCGAGCGACGAGGGAGTCGACCAGCTGCTCTCGACCGAAGAACCACTCGGCATCGTCGGGCTGGTAGCTGGCCAGGCCTCGGTAGGGCACCGGCGCGTCGGCCGCGCGGCGGCCGGGAACGCGGCGTACCCGACGGACCGCTTCGAGCCAGGCGAGGGCGCGGTCCCGCTCGGTCACCCCGCAGGCGGTGAGGATGCAGCGCAGCTGCTCGGCGGCACTGGCCGGCGGGACGTGCCGGCCGCTGAAGTAGCCCCCGACGGTGGCCACAGGTACGCCGGCGGCGCGGGCCACGTCACGCACGCTGAGCCCGGCGTGCTCACGCAGCGCGGTCAGCGCGGCGGCGAGCTCCTCCCGGGTGGTGATCCGTTCTGGGCCGATCAGCGTCACTGCGGGGTGACCGCCGCCACCGCCTGGCGCGCCGAGCCGGCCGCGCCGAGCCGCACGGTCACCCCGAGCCGGTCGAGCATGTGCTCCATCCCCGGACCCATGTGGCTGGCCACGACGACGTCGACCTGCTGCTCACGCAGGAACCTGGCCACGCTCGCGTGGTGGCTGCCCTCTCCCACGGTGTCGTGCGAGACGTCCCAGCCGACCTCGTGCTCCTGCCAACTCGACACCACGCCATGGTCGACCTCGGCGACTGCGACCCGGCGGGCCCTGCCCCACCGGGGGTCGACCGCACCGTCTTCATCCACTGGGACGCACACCCGCACGGCTCGCTCCTTCCACGGACCCGAGCCACAATCCTCGCTCAGTCCCGCGGCGGCGGCACCCCAGGGGGCGAGTGGGGTTGCCCACCCGGCGGCGCAGCCGCCCCCGTCCGGCTGCGCCGCCAGGCCCTGTCTAGCGGCCCGCCGCACCCAGCGGGAAGGTCCCTCGCTTTGTCCGGACAACCCCGGACACCGTGCTGGGGTGCGGGCCGGTCGGCACGGTCACCGGGTGCCCACCCACCCGGTGACCTGCGCCGCTCAGCCCTTGACGGAGCCGGCGAGCAGACCGCGCACGAAGAAGCGCTGCAGCGAGAAGAAGACGATGAGCGGGACCACGATGGACACGAACGCCCCGGCGGTCAGCAGGTCCCAGCGCGCCCCGAGCGAGCCGGTCAGCTGGGACAGCCGAGCGGTCAGCGGCGCGACCGTGGCCTGCCCGCCGCCCACGAAGGTCAGCGCGACGAGCAGGTCGTTCCACACCCAGAGGAACTGGAAGATCGCGAATGCCGCGATGGAGGGCATCGACAGCGGCAGGACGATCCGGCGGAAGGTGAGGAAGAAGTTGGCCCCGTCGACGGTGGCGGCCTCCATGACGTCACGTGGCAGCTGCGCGATGAAGTTGTGCAGCAGGAAGATCGCCAAGGGCATCGCGAACATGGTGTGGGCGATCCACACCGTGAAGAACGTCCCGCCCAGGTGCAGGGCGGGGACGATCGTCAGCGGGCCGATCGACAGGCCCAGGTTGAAGAACTGCAGCAACGGCAGCAGCGCCAGCTGCAGCGGCACGACCTGCAGCGCGAAGATCGTGAAGAACAGGACGTTGCTGCCCCTGAAGGGCACCCAGGCCAACGCGTACGCCGCCATCGAGGCGATGGCCAGCGGGAAGAGCGTGCCCGGGATCGAGATGACCAAGGAGTTGACGAAGTAGGGCAGCAGCCCGCCGGAGACGTTGTAACCACCGGAGACCAGGACGGTCTTGTAGTTGTCCAGGGTGAAGGAGGGGTGCAGGAAGACGTTCCACCAGCCCGACCCGGTGACATCGGCCTGCGGTCGCAGCGAGGTGACCAGCAACCCGAAGGTCGGGATGGTCCACAGCACGGTGAGTGCGACGACGAACCCCGCTGCCAGCCGGCTGCTGAAGGTGCGCCGGATGGCCGTGACGGCGGGCTGGCGGGACGGGGCAGAGGCGGGGATGACCTCAGGAGCCTCGACACTCATCGGAGAGCACGCTCCTTCCGCAGCATTCGCACGTTGTAGAAGATCAGCGGCACGACACCGACGAACAGGATGACCGCGAGCGCGCTGCCGTGACCGTTGTCAGCCTGCACGAAGGTCTGGGAGTACATCTCGTTGGCCAGCACACTGGTGTTGAAGTTGCCACCGGTCATGGTCCGGACGATGTCGAAGATCTTCAGGACAGCGATCATGATCGTGGTGATGACGACGACGAGAGTCCCGCGGATCATGGGCACCGTGACCCGGCTGAAAAGCTTCCAGCCGGTCGCACCGTCCAGGCTGGCGGCCTCGATGACATCGGCCGGGATCGCCTTGATCGCGGCCGAGAGCACGACCATCGCGAAGCCGGTCTGCACCCACACCATGATCACCATGAGGAAGAAGTTGTTCCACGGCGTCCACAGCAGCCAGTTCGGCGGGTTCTTCCAGCCGAGCCACAGCACCACCTGCTCGAGCAGCCCGATCTGCGGCTGGCTGGGCTCGATGTACTGGTAGACGAACTTCCAGATGATGCTCGCCCCGACGAAGGAGATCGCCATCGGCATGAAGATCAGCGACTTGGTGACCGACTCGCTGCGCTTGCGCATCCGGTCGCTGAGCAGGGCCAGCGTCAGACCGAACGCGGTGGACAGGATCGGGGTGATGACGATCCAGAGCACCGTGTTGATCAGGACGCCGCGCATGCCCGGGTCGGTGAAGGCCCACTCGTAGTTCTTCAGGCCGATGTACCTGATGCTGCTGGCGCCGTACAGGCTGTAGACGAAGGTGCGGATCGCCGGGATGAGCAGCCCGGCGAGCAGCAAGACGATGGCCGGGCCCAGGAACACCACGATGGCGACCGGACGCTGGATGCGACCCGTCGCCCGCCCGGCGGCGAAGAAGACGATGAGCAGGACCGCGAAGAAGACGACCACGACCAGCGACATCTGGCCGAGCTTGCTCATCGATGAGGTGAGGATGTCCGACACACGTCCTCCTGGGTCTGCGCAGGACCGTCCCTGCGCGGTTCAGGATGCCCTAGCGGCCGTCGCCCGGGCCCGGAAACCCTCCGGACCCGGGCGACGATGCCGCTACCGGCGCTTGCCCGTCAGCTCGACGGCCAGGTGGAGTCGATCGCCTTGAGCACGGCGTCGGTGGAGGAGGTCCCCGCGAACCATGCGGTGAACTGCTTCCACTCCGAGCCGGCGCCGACCGCGGCCGGCATCATGTCGGAGGCGTCGAACCGGAACGTCGCCTTCGGGTCGGTGAGGTACTTCGCCGACAGCTGGTCGATGGGCGAGGTGTAGGCACTTGCGGGCACGCCGTTGTTCGCCGACACCCATCCGGGGGCCACCTTGACCCGGCTGGTCGCCCACTCCGGGGTGGACAGGTAGGTCTGCACGGCCTGCACCTCGGGACGGTTGGAGAAGGCCACGACGAACTCGCCGCCACCCTCGACCGGCAGCCCGAAGTTGCTGCTCATGGTCGGCAGGTAGAAGGCCCACACGTCACCGTTGGGGCCGACGTTGGTGCCCTTCGGCCACTGCGCCGCGTAGAACGAGGCCTGCTGCAGCATGTAGCACTGCCCCTTGACGATCGGCATACCGGCGTCCTGGAAGGTCGTCGTCGCGATCGTCTGGACGCCACCGAAACCGCCGTTGACGTACTTGGGGTTCTTCATCCAGTTGGCCAGCGTGTCCATGGCCGCCTTGATCTGCGGTGAGTCGAACTTGACCGTGTGGTTGATCCACTGGTCGTACACGTCCGGGCCGAACTGGCGCAGCACGATCTCCTCGAGCCAGTCGGTGGCCGGCCAGCCGGTCGCGGTGCCCGAGCCGATGCCGCCACACCACGGCTTGACGCTGCCGCTGCTGGCGATCTTGTTGGACAGCTGCATCATCTGGTCCCACGTCGTGGGGACCTGGTAGCCCTTGGCAGCGAACATCTTCGGGGAGTACCAGACGAGCGACTTCATGTTCGCGCTCATCGGGGCGCCATAGAACTTGCCGCCGACCGTGGCGTAGCCCTTCCAGGCCGGGGTCCAGTACTTGTCGACGTTGGCAGCAACCGAGGCCGGAGCCTCCACCGCCTTGCCGGTGGCCACCATGCGCTGGAGCAGGCCGGGCTGCGGGATGACCGCAAGGTCGGGGGCGTTGCCACCGGCGACCCGCACGGGCAGCTGCGACTCGAAGTCGTTGGAGCCCTCATAGGCGATCGTGATGCCGGTGCACTTGCTGAACTCCGCCCAGGACTTCTGCAGCGAGTCCGCCTCGGGGCTCAGGATCGACGAGAACATCGACACCGTCGTCCCGGCGTGCCCCATGTAGGCGGCGTAGGGCTGGCAGGCGGGGCTGAGCGCAGCGGTGGATGTCCCACTGCCGGCCGCGCTGGAGGTGGCACCCGAGCCGCTCGTCCCGCTCGAGCACGCAGACAGCAGGAGGCCCACTGCCGCGACGCCCGAGCCGACGAGCAGGCCCCGACGGCGTTTGGCCATTGAGATCATGCTCTCTCCTCGACACTTCTGGAGGGATCCCGAACCGCGGACGACCGGGATGTAAACGCTACGCATCGTTGCCTTGTCGACCGTGTTACGGCAAGGGGCTGAGACCGGAAGTACACAACCGTTTGATCACAGTTCTGCATCGACAGGCCGCGCTGGCCCGACGCAGACGGCCTGCCTCCCCTCCGCGGCCCGGCGGCACCAACCCCTGTGACCGGCGTCACCACGCCCGACGCTACCAAGCCCTGCCACCCCCAGGGAGGGGGCGCAGCGCCCGCGCGCACCAGACCT
>JAJZTN010000175.1 GCA_021848885.1 Actinomycetes bacterium | reverse complement strand
CGGTGCCGATGTTGACGACCTGCAGGTCGCCCCGGTCCGCCACGGCCAGGCGCGCGGTGACGGCGACCGCAGCGGCCACCTTGCCCACCCCGGTGAGAAGCACCTCCAGGCCGGAAGGGACATGGGCAGCCTCCGCGGCGAGAGCGGCGACGACGAGGGTGCGCACCCGGTCAGTCTGCCGCGCGGTGGTGCGGCGCGCGTGCCTCAGGCTCGCCGTGCGGTGGTGCGGCGCGCGCTGGTGCACCGGTGCCACAGGCTGGCCGCGCGTGCCTCACGGTGCGCGCCTCACGGTGCGTCGGTGCGGTAGGCCTCCTCGATCGCGCGCAGCGTCGACTCGAGATGGGCCACGGTGATCTCGACCACCGCCTCGGCGTCGCGGCGTCGATAGGCGTCGATGACCGCCCGATGCTCCTCGTTCGCCTCGGACATCTGCTTGGGCCGGGCGGCGAGCGAGAGGCTGACGTAGGTGGCGGCGCTGTCCCGAAGCCCCCGCAGGATCCCCTCGAGCCGGCTGCCCTGGTCGAAATCGGTGAAGAGGGAGTGGAACTCACGGTTGACCTCGACCCAGCGGGACGGATCGCGCTCCCGGTCCAGCGCCCGGGTGAGCTGCTCTGCCCGCTCGAAGGTCTCGGGCCGGATCTTGTCGATGACCCGAGGCACCACGAGAGGCTCGAGCGCCGCACGAAGCTGGTAGATCTCCCGCACCTCACCGAGGTCGAGGGTGCGCACGAGCGCACCGCGGTGCGGGTCGAAGAAGACCAGCCCCTCGGTCGCCAGGTCGCGCAGAGCCTCCCGGACCGGAGTAGTGCTCACCTCGAGCTGGGTGGCCACCTCGGTCTGCACGAGATGGGTGCCCGGGCGCAACGATCCGCTGAGGATGGCCCGCCGCAACGAGTCCCGAACGTATTCGTGCGCCGTGCGGGAACGGCTCGCGCCGGTGAATCCGGCCAGGCTCACGACTCCTCCTCGGCGCGCCCTCGGGCGTCATCAATCTAGTGGTCGACACGATCACGAAGGTCGGGATGGCCGCCGTGGGCGGCGAAGGTCGCCCGGATCCGCGCGTCGTCCGCCCCTGCGGCGAGCAGGGCCCACAGCAGGATGCGTGCCTTGCGTGGATCGAGAAACCCCGCGCTGATCATCCCCCGGGCCAGAAGATCGCGCTCGGAACCGATGAACCCGTACGTCGAACGGGACGTGCCCCCGGCCCCGGTGCGGGAGGCGAGGATCACCGGGACCCGGCCGGTGAGATCTCCGATGAGCTCTGCGGTCGCGGTCGCGACGTGCCCGACCCCGAAGGCCGCGACCACCACGCCGTCGAACCCGCCCTGGGCCACCAGCCGCAGCAGCTCCCCGTCGTCGCCCAGCGTTGCCTCCAGCAGCGCCACCCGGGGGTCGGCCCCGGGCACCGGCTGGGGCAGCGGCGCCTGGCGCGGCAGCGCAGACAGGAAGACCGCGGTGCCCTCGTGCACCCGCCCCACCGGGCCGGTGTCCACGGATACGAAGGCCCCCGTGGAGCTGCTGTGCCGTTTGGTCACGTGTCGAGCCGAGTGCACGTCATCGTCCATGACGACCAGCACACCGCGACCGCGAGCGGATCGGGCAACTGCGACAGTGACGGCTGCGAGCAGGTTGGCGGGCCCGTCTGCGCCGGGTTGCTCCGGGTGGCGCATGGCACCGGTGATGACCAACGGCTCATCCCGGTCCCACAGCAGATCCAGCAGGTACGCGCACTCCTCGAGGGTGTCGGTGCCCTGGGTCACGACGACCCCGGCAGCCGTGTCAGCTGCCTCGACCCGAGCCGCCTCCAGGCAGCCGAGCACGTCGGCGAACCCGAGGGAGGCACTGGGCACCACCCGCAGGCTGCGGGCCCGCACCCGGGCGACCTCGCGCAGCCGCGGCAGGGCAGCCACCAGCGCTCCGGCCTCCAGCACCGGTTGCACCCCCGGGGTGGAGGAGTCCTGGGAAGCCTCCCCCGATGCCCCGCTGGACGCCATGGCGATGGTGCCACCCAGCCCGAGCACGCTCACCACGGGCAGATGCGCCATCTCCAGGTCCGTGTCCAGGTCCATCTCCAACGTTCTTCTCCAACCCTTGACGACCTATGGTGTGCAATCTATAGGATCACCCACCATCAGGAACAGCGTGCCCTGACAAGCGCACGACGTGGCGTCTCGACCGAAGGAGTGGGTCTGGTGGCACAGGGTCTCCCGGTGGCGGACAAGCGTCCGACCGCCTCGCGCATCGGCATGGGAGTGGCGGTCGCGCTGCTCGTCCTGCTGGCGGCGTCGTACGTCGTCAATGCCATGGACCGGCAGGTCTTCCCTGTGCTGCTGCCGAACATCCGCAAGGAGTTCGGGTTCAGCCTGCCGCAGGGCGGCCTGCTCGCGACGATCTTCACCCTCGGGATCGGGATCGCTGGCCTGCCCAGCGGCTACCTTCTCGACCGCCTGTCCCGCAAGACGGTGATGCTGGTGGGCATCGCGATCTACTCCGTCTTCACCCTGCTCACCGCGATCTCGGTGGGCTTCGCGGACATGTTCACCTACCGGGCACTGACCGGGGTGGGTGAGGCCATGCAGAACGCCGCGCTCTTCACCGCGGTCGGCGCGTTCTTCTTCGCCCACCGGGCGCTTGCCCTCGGAGCGCTCAACTTCGCCTACGGGGTCGGCAGCTTCCTCGGGCCGCTCTTCGGCGCCAAGCTCGCCACGGCCACGGGCAACTGGCGAACGCCGTTCTACGTCTATGCCCTGCTCGGGCTCGTGTTCGTCGTCCTCATTGCCGTGCTCGTGCGCAGGACGTTCACCGAGCGCGTCGAGGACACCGGCGACAAGGGGGTGGTCAAGTCCTTCGACCACGTCCCAGCCGCCCTGTATAACCGCAACATCCGCCTGCTCGCCCTTGTCGCCGTCGTCGTCGGGCTGGCCATGTACGGCTACCTCGGCCTGTACCCGACCTTCCTGCGCGAGCATCTGCACTTCAGCACCCAGCAGGCCGGTTTCGCGGCGAGCATGTTCGGTCTCGGGGCCCTCGTCGGGATCCCGGCCGGGTGGCTGGGGGATCGGTTCAACCAGCGCAACGTGATGATCGCGGCGCTGGTAGCCGGCTCGGGTGTCGGATGGCTGCTCTTCAACGGCCCCACGACCCCGGGAGCGCAGAACCTGCTGTCCTTCGCCGAGGGCGCCCTTGCCAGCGGGTTCATGTTCGTCAACATCTACTCGTCGATGCAGCGGGCCGTCCGTCCCGCCCTCATCGGCCGTGCCTCCGGACTGTACGTGGCCTCCTTCTACATCCCCGCCGCCCTTGCCGGTTACGCCTTCTCCGAGCTGGTGGGCAACCTTTCGTGGGGGGCGGCCGGCCTGTGGCAGCTGACGGTGCTGCCCTACGTCGCGGTGGTGGCCCTGCTGTTCGTGGACGTGCGCCAGTTCAGCAACGCCACACCGTTGCGCGGCTGAGCACCGGTGCGGCCTGTCGAGACGATCACGCGACGACTGGGAGAGGACACCATGTCTGGCACGAGCGGGCCCCGCCGCTGGCATGAGCAGCGGTGGATCATCGACTCGGTGCTGCGCACCGACGGCCTGGAGTGGGACCAACCTCGGATCGCCTACACGCTGCGGCCCATGGGGATCGACGCCGTCCCGGACTTCCGTCTCGCGCAGGCCCAGATCAGCAAGTTCGCCGACATCACCCCGGTCTTCCGCATGCTTGCCCACAGGCGGGAGCGCAAGGCTCGAGACGCCGAGGCGAACGGGCACCTGGTGGCGGCCCGAGAGCACTACTTCCACGCCGCCCTGCTCTACGCCAGCGCCGAGTGGCCGATCTGGCGGGACTCCCCCGAGCTCCTCGCCCTGGATGACGTGAAGAACGACTGCTACGCCAGCTACGCGCGACTGGCCGACCACCCCGTGGAGCGGGTGGAGATCCCCGTGGCCGAAGGCTCGGTGCCGGCCTGGTTCCACCTGCCTCCCGGGTACCAGGGCGGAGCCATCCCCACCGTGCTCTGCTGCGGTGGGATGGATGCGCCGAAGGAGCTCAACGTCAACCTGTACGGCGACAAGCTCCTGCAGCGTGGCTTCGCCGTGCTGTCCTTCGACGGGCCAGGACAGGGCGAGGCGCCCGTGCGGGGGCTGAAGTTCACCCCCACCGCGTGGATCGACGCCGGCGAGCAGATCATGCGCTGGGCGCTGGGTCGACCTGAGGTGGACCCGGAGCGGATCGTCGGGTTCGGGCTGTCCTTCGGGTCCTACTGGATGACCCAGATCGCCGCCACGCAACCACGGCTGAAGGGGGCCGCAGTGGGGCTGGTCTGCCACGAGCCCGGCGGGCACATGATCTTCGAGATGGCCTCACCGTCGTTCAAGGCGCGCTACATGTGGATGTCCGGCCTGGAGCACGACGAGGCGGCCTTCGACCGGATGGCCACGCAGATCGACCTGCGCCCCCTCATCGACCAGATGCGGGTCCCCTGGCTCGTCGTCGCCGGTGACGAGGACGAGCTGAGCCCGATCGAGCACAGCTACGAGCTGGCCCGCCGCTGCCCCGCCCCGGCGCCCATGCTGGTCTACCAGCAGGGCCGCCACGCCCTCTCGCTGCCCACCCCGTCGGTGGCCAGCGGGCCCAACTGGCTCACCTACAGCGCCGACTGGCTGCTCGAGCGGGTCAATGGGGTGCCGGCCCAGGACTACCTCGACTATGTGTTGCCCAGTGGCGACATCGAACGTCGCCCGCACCCGAAGGACGCCCCCTCGTGAGTAGCGTGCCCCTGGACCTGCACGGTCGATGAGGG
>JAJZTN010000018.1 GCA_021848885.1 Actinomycetes bacterium | reverse complement strand
GGCCAGCGCGGCGGTGTCGGACTCCCCGGCCTCAACCCGGCCCCCGGGCACCGACCACTGCCCCTGCGCGGGAGGGTGGCCGCGGCGGACCAGCAGCAGTCGACCCTCGTCGTCGTGCACGACGGCCCCCACACACGGCACTCGCACACCGCAAGGGTCTCACGCGGGCATCCCGGCCGACTCGGCATACCCGACCGCCCGGCCCACCCGGCCTTGACGCTGGCCCGGCCTCACGGCCGGCGCAGCATGAGGGGTGTGAAGCCTCGCAGGGCGACTCCGAAGGGCCATTCTTCATCAGTTGCACAGCGCCGTCTTCAGCAACGACTCCCCACACGTCGCACCTCCAACGTTCGTGGAACACCAGCTTGACTATTCCTCCTGCTTCGACCCGGGTCGGTTTCGCGGGCATTTTCGATGAGTTAATTTGCCATGTTGACTGGTCCGATGCCGTCTGTTAGCGTCCAAACCGGTATATGGCACCCACGCTTCTGATGGGGGATCGCAATGCTGCGTGGTCGGGGTGTAGTGAAGTCCCTCCTTGTGGTGGTGGTGGTCAGCGGCCTGGCTGTCGTGACTGCCCATGCTGCGGCTGGCTCCCCGCAGCAGGCGCGCAGCGACAAGGGACCACCGCCATCTGCGCATGGCAATCATTGGCCGTCCGTCCTGCCTGCGCAGTCTCTTCCGAAGGCAACGGATCCGAACATCTGTGGCCCATGGTCGGACCTCCAATCCGAGCCAATGCAGATCCTCGAAGCGGTTCACGGCAGTTTCGAGGGGTGTTTGAAGGTCGGGAGCGATTGGGTGATTCTCACGTCGCATTCTAACTCTCCAGGAGAAGTTGGAGTACTGCCGTGCCATGGGAACAGTGTCTGCCTCGACGGAACGCAACCGCACGATCTCGCCAGCTTCCGGTGGGAGTCGGTACCAGTTGGAATCTCGCTGTCCGTGTTGGGACAGGATGGAAGCCGCATCTTGCTCGCAGTCGGAACCGGAGATCTCGTGTTTGACGTGGCGAGGAACTCATTTGGCCCACTGCAGCACGACTAGTGCAGTGAAGAGTGCAATTACGAACCGAGTCAGCTTCGTTCATTTCGGGGGGGCGAATGTTCAAACATTCACGTGCACGGCGGCTTATCGGAGTAGCGGTGGTGCTTGTGGGCCTGATTCTCGTCGCGGTACCACCTGCCGAAGCACAATCCCCCTCGCCGAATGTTGCCTTCCTTGATTGGCGACCTGGGAATTTGCACTACACGACCACGGGCGTTGTGGTTGAGGGTCTTGGGATGCTTGCCTGCTCGTACTCTCTAAACTCGGTTGAGTCGAACACCGTCGCCAGTATCGATCACGGCCGTCCGACCGTCACGGAGATCTCTCCCCAGCAGGCATGCGGCTCGCTTTCATCTTATGAAACTGCCTTTTCTGACATCATTTCTTATGTTCAATCCCATGCCACGAATTGGTCTCAGCTGTGGGGTGGGATTATGTTGGACGAAGAACCTGCCTACGACTCATACACGAATTACCTTGATATGAATGCTTACCTTGGTGCCAAAATGAGCACGATTCCAGGAAGCCCGTGGTGGTATAACGAAATTGGCCCCTGCGGCAACGGCGTCTGCTACTCGCAATCACAATACGACGCTCTTCTGAACGGGTGCAGCGGCAGCAACTGTTACATCTCGTGGCAGGCATCTCAAGTGTACAATTCCAATTTTGCCAGTTTGGCCAATGGGGCGGGGAACAACTATGTTGTTGTAACTTGGTGGGCTGGTGCATCCTACCCGTGGAACAGTGCCGCGTACGCCGCAGGAGCAATCTACGGCATACCTGATAATCAGTCCTTTGGCATATCTAACTCTTGGTACTGGGAAAATGAGTTCCAGGGCCAGTAGAGCGACCCCTTTATCGCTATTCCTTTGCCTGGTACTCGCGCTAAGTTCTTGCGCCAGCGCAACGCCCGCACCCCAGGGGGTGGACGGGTCACCCACGGATACTCGATTATCGGGAACAGCTTCTCCTGCCGGCGGTGATCCCTGCACCAACGGGCAGATCGAGCTGTCCACGGGGGGAACTCTGCTGGAGTCAGGCCATCGGGTCATTGGTTTTCGACTTCGCAATACTTCGACAAGGACCTGCAACGCAGCGGGATACCCCGCCGTTGAACTCTTCAACAATTCCGGGAGGCAGCTGCATTTCCGACTTCTATATGGTGGAACAGACTTTGGGGACGCCATGCCAGATCCGATGGTCATGCTGCCCCCAGGTTATGATGTAAACTTCGATATGCAGTGGAACGAGGATTCCAGTCCCTGCTTCAAAGTTGCCCAGGCTCGCTTGGTGGGAGCGAGTCGCAGCATTCCAGTCACTGTAGATCGCGAAACCGTCGCCGTGTGCGGTCAATCATTGCGAGAGGCAGCCGTCTACAAGCCCGTTTACCCGGCTTCTTACGGGCTGTCGCAAAATGAAATTCGGATGATCTCGTTTTCTGGTAGCGGCGCTCGACTGGATCGCGGGCGGCAGCGTCGGACAGTTCGGTGGCGGGCTGAGCGGGCTGCCGGTGCCGTGTGGGCGCGCAGGAGCACCTCTTGGTCATGCCAACTGTGACTATCGCTGACCTTGTTCCTGACGTTCCGCGCGTCTCGCGAGGGCTATCTCGCTGATTTCGCCTGCTGCGTGTAGGTGCTGGGGGGTAGTCGGAGGAGCTCGAGGACTTGCTTCTGCCGGCTGGTGAGTTCGGGGGGGAGGTCTGGATGAGGGTGCCGTCGCGGTGGAGCTGGTGCCGGGCGAGGGTGGCGAAGATCTCCAGGATCCGTTCAGCGGAGGGGGCTTTGCAGTCGCGGTACTCGGGGTAGAGCGCGATGTTGTCCAGGGCGGCAGCGCGCATCGCGTTGCGGACCTCACGCTCGATGAGGGCGCTGATGAGCAGCGCGAGAAACTGGCAGCAGAACTGCGCTTCGATCCGGGCTGCGTCGTGGAGTAGCACTCGTCATCAGCCTGCTTCGACTGGCCGGCTGGACCAGCATCTCCCAAGCCCTACGACATCACGCCGCCGACCAACGACGTCCCCTGGCCCCGCTGACCCCATGAAGCACGACTTTGCCGGGGCCCTAACCCTCAGCCGGGCCACCATCTCGGGCAGCAACGGAGCCATCCGCTTGCCGGCCGGGGCGCCCATCACCGTCCACACCTTGCCCAGCGCGGCCCCCTCCTCATCGTCGTAGGTCGGTGGCCGCGGCTTGCGCGGTTTGGCCACCCGGCGCGGACCCAGCGCCTGCCGCAGCGCCTTGAGCGCGTGGTCGCGATGCCAGCCCGTGGTCGCGCACAGCTCGTCGAGGATCAGCGCCTTGGCGCCCTTCGAAGCCGACCGATACCGGGTCGCCGTGGCCTTCGTGACCGCCCTGCGCTGACTCACTCATCGTCAGTCCCATGTCCGAGGCTGTCCCGACACCGACCGACCACCCAGCTCCAGGGAGGCGCAGCGGCACGCGGGCATTTCTTCATCAGGCAACGAATCGGTTTCGCGGGCAATTTCGATGAGTCAACGCGGGCCCTTGACGCTGGCCCGGGCGGTGGGGACCGTGTCGGCATGAGGGGCGAGCCGCGCTGTCCGCGCTGCATGGTCGTGGTGCGCCCGCCCGGCCCCTGGTCCAGTGCCTGGTCCTGCACCCGCCACGGTGAGGTGGCCCCGCTGCAGCCGGTGGCCCGGCCCAGCGCCGAGGTGCTCGCGGGTGTCGTGGCCCAGGCCGCAGTTCCCGTGTGGCTGCCCTGGCCGCTGCCGACCGGTTGGCTCGTCACCGGGGCCGCCTGGGCAGGCGACGAGCGGACCGGGGCCCGCGCCGTGGTCACGGCGTGCTCCGGGCCGGCCCCGCTGGGCGGGGTCGCGGACCTGCTCGTGGTTGCCGAGGAGCCCGGGGTGGGTCTGGGCGCCTTCCTGGCCGGGCTGACCGGTCCGGACCCGGGCTGGCCCGACCCGGGCTCGGCACCGCAGGCCAAGGTGCATGCCGCTGGGCACCCCACGTCGCTGTGGTGTGTGAGCGGGGTGCCCGACCGTGCGGTCTATGTCGGGGAGGCCAAGGCGGACTGGCTGTGGGTGTTGCTGTGGCCGGAGGCCGCCGGGCTGTTGCTCGCCGAGGAGGTGTCGCTGACCGACCTGTGCGAGCTCGACCGCCCGCTGGACCCGCCGTTCGGGGCGCTGTGCCCACGACTGCCGGGGTCCTCGCTGGCCCTACAGTGATCGGATGCCGGTGCGGATCGACCTGCACGCCCACTCCACCGCCTCGGACGGCACCGACTCACCGGCGGAGCTTGTGGCGGCCGCCCGCGCCGCCGGGGTCGACGTGCTCGGGCTGACCGACCACGACACGTCGACCGGCTGGGCCCAGGCTGCTGCCGTGGCGGTGCAGACCGGGGTGAGCCTGGTGCGGGGAGCCGAGATCACCTGTGCCGGGCGGCCCGGCACGTTGCACCTGCTGGGATACCTGTTCGACCCCGACGAGGACGAGCTGCGCCGCGAGATGGACCTGGCCCGCGGTGACCGGGTGCCGCGGGCGGCTGAGATCGTGCGCCGCCTCGCCGAGGCCGGCTACCCGGTGACGATGCAGGCGGTGTTGGACCAGACCGCCGATGCCGCGACGCTGGGCCGTCCGCACATTGCCGACGCGCTGGTGGCGGCCGGGGCGTTCCCGGACCGCGACACCGCCTTCGCCGAGGTGTTGTACGACGGGTCGCCGTACTACGTCGGGCACTACGCCGTCGAGCCGGCCCGGGCGGTGCGCCTGGTCCGAGCCAGCGGAGGGGTGCCGGTGCTTGCCCACCCGCGCGCACGGGCCGGGGTCAGCGACGAGCTCATCGCGCAGCTGGCATCGGCGGGGCTGGCCGGGCTCGAGGTCGACCACCCGGAGCACTCCGCGGCGGATCGGGCTCACTTGGGCGGGCTGGCCCGTGACCTGGGGCTGCTCGCCACCGGGTCCAGCGACTACCACGGTCGGGGCAAGCCGGCCCGGCTCGGGCAGGAGCGGACCGACCCGGAGGTCTTCGCGGCGCTGGTGGAGCAGGCCCGCGGGCCGGTGCCGGTGCTTGCGCCCGCGCGGCCGCGGGCCTGAGCCGAGGACGGGATGGGCGCGGTGAAGTTCTTCGCCGAGGTCTTCGTGACCTTGTTCGTCATCGTCGACCCGGTCGGCACGGTGCCGCTGTTCCTCAGCCTCACCTCCGGGCGCGCCCGCCGGGTGCGCCACCGGCTGGCCGCTCAGGCGGTCCTGGTCTCCTTCCTGGTCATCACCGTCTTCGCGGTCTTCGGCCAGACGATCCTTCGATACCTGGGCATCTCGCTTCCTGCGCTGCAGGCGGCCGGGGGTCTGCTGCTGCTGCTCGTGGCGCTCGAGCTGCTCACCGGGCGGGCCGACGAGCCGTCCGAGACGCGCAACGTCAACGTGGCCCTGGTGCCGCTGGGCACCCCACTGCTGGCCGGCCCGGGCGCGATAGCGGCGACGATCGTCTTCGTCCAGCGCTGCCAGGGCTGGCCGGACCTGGTCGCCCTGGCCACCGGGATCCTTGCCCTGCACCTGGTGCTGTGGCTGACGTTGCGCTACTCGGTCGCCATCCTGCGGGTGATACGGGACAGCGGTGTGACCCTGGTGACGCGGATCTCCGGGCTGCTGCTGGCCGCGATCGCCGTGCAGCTGCTCGCCGACGCGGTGCGCAGCTTCGTGCTGGCCGGCTGACGGGTCCCCGTGGACCAGGGCTCAGGTCCCCGCGGACCAGGGCTCGGGTCCCCGCGGACCAGGGCTCAGCCGGGCAGGTCCACCTCGAACCAGACCATCTTCCCGGTGCTGGACTCGGTCGCGCCCCAGCGCGAGGACAGTGCGTCGACAAGGCGCAGCCCGCGGCCGTTGGCGGCCGGGGCGCCCTCCTCCATCTCGTCGTGGCGGCGGCGTAACCGCGCGACCGATCCCGCGTCGCCGTCGTGCACCTCGACCCGGACCTTGCGATGACGGCGCGAGACCACCAGGCGCAGCGGCGGCTGGGCGTGCAGGATCGCGTTGGTTACCAGCTCGGAGACCAGCAGCACCGCGACGTCCTCCTCGTCGGAGGACACCCCCCAGCTGTGCAACTTCTGGCCCAACATGCGTCGCGCTGCGCCGACCTCGGCCGGCTCCGCCGCTAGTTCAGCCTGCAGCTCCACGACCCCACCATCTCGTTGTCCCGCCCGAGACTACCGCCGGAGCGGGCTCAAACCCGGTGAAGCCCCGGCCCAGAACCAGTCCAGCACCTCAACCGTGGCCTGCGGAGCCTCGGCGGCCGGGGAGTGTGCACAGCCGGGGATGACGACGTAGTCGGCGCCGATTCGGCGGGCCATCCCGGCCTGCACAGCCGGCGGCCAGGGCTCGTCGTCGACGCCATGCGCCACCAGCAGGCGCATCCGGACCCGGGTGGCCTGCTCGGCCAGCTCGTCGCTGCGGTCGGCGGTGTCCAGCAGTGCCTGCGCCATCGCGCGCAGCGCAACCGGATTGTTGGCCAGGAAACGGCGGTGCAGGAACTCCAGCATCTGTGGGTCGGGTGCCGGCTGCCCAGCCTCGGCGTCGAGCTCCTGACCGATCTGCCAGATGGACTCCAGGTCGAGCTGGCCGAGCGCCCGGTGCATCCCGGCGACCCGGCTGCGCCCTGGCTCGGGCAGCGGGCCGGGTCCGCTGCCCAGCAGGGTCAGGGACGCGACCCGGCCCGGGGCCACCAGGGCCCCGGCGCGCGCGACCAGCCCGCCGAAGGAGTGCCCGACCAGGTGCACCTGCGCCACGCCAAGGTGGTCCAGCACCTCGATGAGGTCCCCGCCCAGCGCCTCGAGACTGAACTCGGCTGGGTCGGTGCCGCCCAGGGAGTCCAGCTGACCGCGCTGGTCGATAGCCACCACCCGCCAGCCGCGTTGGGTCAAGGGGGCCAGCACCGCGATGAAGTCCTCCTTGGAGCCGGTGAATCCCGGGACCAGCAGGGCGGTGCCGGCAGGCTCGGGCTCGAGGTCGCCGACCAGTGCGGCGACGCGACCGCGCGGGATCGCCAGGTCGAGGCGGCGGATGCCCGGCGGGAGAGCGAGGTAGGGCGGCGTACTCACCCCCGAACGCTACCGACGGCGGCGCTCGCCCTTGTCGGGGCGGCAGAATGTCGCCAAGTGCAGCCACCCGCCCGCCCGTGCGGTACGTGCCCGCGCGCAACCCAGCCGGCAGGAGACGCCGTGAGCCCGAGCCACCGCCCGGATCCTGCCCGCCGTGCCGTCACCCTCGCTGTGGCCAACCAGAAGGGCGGTGTCGCCAAGACCACCACGGTGGCCAGCCTGGGTGCGGCGCTGAGTGAGCTCGGGCGCCGGGTGCTGCTGGTCGACCTGGACCCGCAGTCCTGCCTGACCTTCTCCCTGGGCTTGGACCCCGAGACGGTGACCGCCTCGCTGCACGAGGTGCTCGCCGCCGGCCTGCCCCTGGGGGAGGCGGTGGTCTCGACCGCCGAGGGCATGGACCTGGTCCCAGCGGCCATCGACCTGGCGGGCACCGAGGCGATGCTGCTGGCCAGGCCAGGCCGGGAGTACAGCCTGCGTGAGGCTCTGGGCACGCTGGCCCAGCGCTACGACGTCATGCTGCTGGACTGCTCGCCCTCCCTCGGTGTGCTCACTCTCAACGCGCTGACCGCCGCGGACGAGGTTCTCGTGCCCCTGCAGTGCGAGATGCTCTCGCACCGCGGCGTCGGCCAGCTGCTGGACACCATCTCCGACGTGCGCCGCTACCTCAACCACGACCTCGCCGTGCGCGGACTGCTTCCCACCATGTACGACGGGCGAAGTGCACACTCACGAGCGGTGCTCGCGGACCTCACCGGGCGCTATGGCCTGCCGGTGCTCGAGCCCATCCCGCGCTCGATCCGCTTCGCCGAGGCCCCCGCTGCGGGCCGCTCCGCGCTGTCGGCGCAGTCGAGCTCGCGTGCCCCGCGGGGTGTGCAGGCCTACCGAGACCTCGCTGCGACCCTGCTGACCGGTTGGTCCTGCTGACCGGTTGGTCCTGCTGACCGGCCCTCCGCTCACCAGGGACCCTGCCGAGGCGAGCCCTGGCGGCACCCAGATCAGCTCACCAGATCAGCTCACCAGGTCAGCTCGCGGCGTCCTGGTCGAGCCGGTCGGGGCGCGGTCCGCGGCGCCTGCGCCGCCGGGTCCCCCCGCCCGACCTGGCACCGGAGCCGTCGACCTCTGCGGGGTTGGATTCACCGGTCGCCGCGCTGGCGGCCGCGCGGGAGCTGCCGCGGCCCTGGGCGGCGGCACCGGCACCCCCGTTGTCCCCCGCGCCAGGCTCGCCGCCGGCGACCTGGACCCCGGCCCGGGTGCGCCGCCGGTCGCCGGAGCGACGCGAATGCGAGCGCGTGCCGCCCTGCGCGCCGGGGCTCTCGCCGAACCCGGGGCGGTGGGCACCGCCGCGAGCGGCACTGGGGCGGGCGCGCTTTCCGGTCTCGCCGAGATCCTCGACCTCCTCGGCGTCCAGGCCCGCCCGCGTGCGTGCTGCGCGCGGCAGCCGCCCGGTGATGCCTTC
The DNA here is from genome assembly GCA_021848885.1 of Actinomycetes bacterium. Taxonomy (GTDB): domain Bacteria; phylum Actinomycetota; class Actinomycetes; order JAJZTN01; family JAJZTN01; genus JAJZTN01. The sequence goes on along the minus strand of JAJZTN010000018.1, from coordinate 15,846 downwards.
CGGGATGCCCAGCTCGGCGTAGAAGTGCGCGGAGGTGGAGTAGGTCTCGGCTGGGTCGGCCTTGCCCAGCTCCAGTGCGGTGTTGATGAGGCTCCAGCGCGGCAGGTCCTCCCAGTCCACGAAGGTCACCGCGGTGCCGGTCGCCCCGGCCCGGGCGGTCCGCCCGATCCGGTGCAGGTAGGTCTTCTCGTCCTCCGGGCACTGGTAGTTCACCACGTGGGTCACGTCCTCGACGTCGATGCCGCGGGCGGCCACATCGGTGGCGACCAACACATCGATCTTGCCCTTGCGGAAGGCCCGCAGTGCCTGCTCACGTGCGCCCTGGCCGAGGTCACCATGCACCGCGGCGGCGGCGAAGCCCCGGTCGGTGAGGTCATCGGCCACCTTGGCGGCGGCGCGCTTCGTGCGGGTGAAGACGATCGTCAGACCGCGGCCCTCGGCCTGCAGCAGCCGGGCAAGCATCTCCGGCTTGTCCATCCCATGCGCGCGGTAGACCCGCTGGGTGACCGCCTCAACGGTGGCCCCCTCGTCGACGTTGGCGGCGCGGATGTGGGTGGGCTGGCGCATGTAGCGGCGGGCCAGGGTGATGACCGCCCCGGGCATGGTGGCCGAGAAGAGCATCGTCTGACGCGTCTCGGGGGTGCGCCCCAGGATCCGCTCGACGTCGGGCAGGAAGCCCAGGTCGAGCATCTCGTCGGCCTCGTCCAGGACGAGGGACTTGACGTGGCCGAGGTCGAGGTGACCCTGCTGGGCCAGGTCGAGCAGCCGCCCCGGGGTGCCGATGATGATCTCCACACCGACTCGCAGTGCCGCGATCTGTGGCTCATAGGCCCGGCCGCCGTACACGGCCAGCACCCTGGCGCCACGGCGCCGCCCGGCGGTCTCGAGGTCCTGGGTGACCTGCAGGCACAGCTCGCGGGTGGGCACGACGACAAGTGCCTGCGCCGAACCGGGGAAGGCCAGGTAGTCCGCGTCGGCGTCGTGCGGGGCGACGACCCGCTGCAGCAGCGGGATCCCGAAGGCCAGGGTCTTGCCGGTGCCGGTCTTGGCCTGGCCGATGATGTCGGCCCCGGTCAGTGCCAACGGCAGCGCCATCGACTGGATGGGGAAGGGTTCGGTTATGCCGACGGCGGCAAGCGCGTCGGCGATCTCGGGGAGCACCCCGAGGTCGTGGAAGGTTGTCAGGACTCTCGCCTCTCAAGGTCGTGCAGGGGCCGGCGCAGCGCGCCGCTGGGGAAAACGGCCCGGGACTGAGCGGGGCCGGGCGGCGGGGCGGCCACTCCTGCTGTCAACGGTTCGGAGCCGACCGGGTCTCCGACCGGGCATCCTGTCCAAACAGTCTAGCGGGCTAGTCTGCCGCTGTGACCGTCCAGCCCGGCAGCGCCACCGGTGAGGGGGTCCTCGGGCCCGACGCTGCACTGAGCCGGGCCGGGGACGGGTCGGGGGAGGACTCCGAGTGGCTGGCGGACCCCGACTACCGCGCCGCTGTCGTCGACCTCTTCGGGGCGCTGGCCTACGGTGAGCTCATCGCGTTCGAGCGACTGGCTCAGGACGCCGCACTGGCCCCCACGGTCACCGACACCGCCGCGCTGGGGCAGATGGCCGTCGCGGAGCTGGGGCACTACCGCCGGCTGGCCGCGGCGCTAGGTGAGCTCGGTTGGGACCCCTTCGCGGCGATGGCCCCGTTCGTTGAGCCGCTGGAGGCCTTCCACGAACGCACCCGGCCCGGAAGCTGGCTTGAGGGCCTGGTCAAGGCCTATGTCGGGGACGGCATCGCCGCGGACTTCTACCGCGAGGTCAGCGCCTACCTGGACGGTGCCAGCCGGGCACTCGTGCTCGAGGTGCTCGCCGACACCGGGCACGCCAGGTTCGTCGTGGAGACGGTGCGCGCGGCGGTGCGCAGCAACCCCACACTGGCGGGTCGGCTGGCGCTGTGGGCACGGCGGCTGGTCGGGGAGGCGCTCAGCCAGGCGCAGCGCGTCGCCGCCGAGCGTGACGCCCTGGCCGGGTTGCTGGTCGGTGGCGCGAACCGACCGGGCACCGACCTGGCCGAGTTCGGCCGGATGCTGGCCCGGATGACCGAAGCACACGCCAAGCGCATGGCCGCGCTGGGGTTGTCGGCCTGAGCCGTCCGGCCGGCGACGTCCGTCCCGCCAGCGGTGCCCGTCGCGGGTGCGGACCGCATCGCGGCCGTGCCGCCGGACCCAAGACCCTCGCGGGTGAGCTGTCAGGAGGCGCCGAAGCCGACCCTGCGCTGCTCGGGCACCCCGATCTCCACATAGGCCAGCCGTTGCACCGGGATCAGCACGCGACGGCCCTTCTCGTCGTCGAGTGAAAACAGGCCGGCGTCGGCCTTGATCGCCGAGCTGACAGCCGCGGTGATCTCCTCGGTCGTCTGTGTGCTCTCCAGGACGATCTCGCGCGCCGAGTTCTGCACGCCGATCTTGACCTCCACGCGGTCCTCCAGTCTCGTTGCGACCGGGCCGGCCAGCAGGCTCCGGTCGTCGCCGTCCTCAGGGTCGACACTGCAAGGTCATGACTGCAGGGTCATCGGGTCGCAAGGTCATCAAAGCGCCGGCTCGTCTGCCCTTACGGATGGCACCGGAGGCACCGGTGCCATCCGGTCGGTCGCGTCAGGGTAGTGCGGACTCGGTGCCGCCGCTGCGCGGGAAGCCCCCGATGCCACGCCAGGCCAACCCGGCCAGCAGGTGCACCGCCTCCTCGCGGGGCACATTGCCTTCGCGGGGGAGCCAGTAGCGCGCGCTGACATGGGCCATGCCGACCAAGCCGACGGCCAGCAGCATCGCCTGTGCCTGGGACAGCCCGGCGTCTTCGGCGATCACCGCGCTGATCAGGTCGGCGCACTCATGGGTGACCCGGTCCACCCGCTCTCGGACCGCTCGCTCGTTGACCAGGTCGGACTCGAAGACCAACCGGAAGGCCCCCCCGTCATCGGCGACGAAGTCGAAGTAGGCCTGGATGGTCGCCGTGACCCGCTGCTTGTTGTCCGTTGTGGAGTCCAGCGCGGCACGCACCGCCGAGACCATCGCCCCGGCGTGCTGGTCCAGCAATGCCAGGTAGAGCTCGAGCTTGCCCGGGAAGTGCTGGTAGAGCACCGGCTTGCTGACCCCGGCACGGTCGGCGATGTCGTCCATCGCCGCGGCGTGGTAGCCGGCGGTGACGAAGACCTCCTGAGCCGCAGCCAGAAGCTGCACGCGACGGGCACTGCGCGGCAGCCGGGCTCGGGCGGGCAGGTCGGTCGAAGCGGTCATCCGGCAAGACTACCGATTGGTAACCGCGGCGGGGTCTGGCACGCGGGCCCGGCTCAGCGGTAGTCGTCCTCGTCGATGTCGACGTCGGCGTGCTGGTCGGACAGATCCGCCGGGTCCACCTCGTCGGGTGTCTCGGAAGGCCGCTGCGAGCGGCGCAGTACGCCGGTCAGCTGCTCGGCGGTGTCGGCCTCGGGTGCCTCGGGGTCCTCGAGGTCGGCGGTCTCGCCGGCCGAGTCTTCCAGCGCCGCCTCGGCCCGTGCCTCCTCGGGGACCTCACTGCCCCGAGGGCCGCCCTCGTCGGAGTCAGGCACGTGGTCCTCGCCTTCGCTTCGCGGGCATGGCAGCGGCCGGAGGTCGCCAGCAGCAAGCCTAGTAGGCCCCGGGCTGCCGTGCCGCCGTGCCGCCTTGCCGCCGAGCCGCCGTGCTGCCGTGCCGCCGTGCGGTCTGCCACGGGGATCCCAGACGGGCTCTGGTGCGGAAAAGTCGGCTGCCCGCGCGTGCCTTGCCGACCCTGGGACACGCGAGGCTGGGAGACTCGGCGCAGGTGACCGAGCGGTGCGACGGAGGGCGGATGGGCGGGCAGGAGGGCGGTGAGCCTGGCGGGCAGCGCCTGGCTCATGATGCCCTGCTCGCGGCCTTGCGCGCCGTGCCCGGAGTTGTCGCCGTGGACATCGACGAGGGGGAGGACCCGGCGGCCGGTCCGGGTTCGCTACGCCTGCAGCTCGCCCCGGGGGCCGACGACGTGGCTGTGGCCGCTGCCGTCAACGAGGTGCTGCGCCGCGACTTCGACCTGTCCGTGGACGCCGACCGAGTCGAGGTCGTCGAGGAGACCGTGCGGCCCCCTCAGCCGGCCCGCCCCGGGCCCGCGCCCACGGGCCGGGCAGCCTCACCCCCGGCCGGCTTCGTACCTGCTGGGTTTGCTCCCCAGCGGTTCGCCGAAGATGAGCCGGCGCCCGAGGAGCCGGCCGAGTACTGGCCGGTGCCCGACGAGTGGTCGGTGGCCGAGCCCCGAACCCGCCGGTCGGGCGCCGCGGAGAGGGCCCAGTGGGCTCACCAGGCGGGCTCGGCGCCTGCGCCGGCCGAGCAGCGCGGGCTCGGCGGTGCCCCCGAGTCCGGGGCCGGCCAAGCATCGCCTCCGTCGGGCCCACCCGGCCCGCCCCCAGCTCCGTCGGGCCCACCCGGCCCGCCCCCGCCGCCGCGTCCGCCCCGCCCGCCGCGTCCCACCGGGCCGCCGCCGGGCTCCCGGCCACCGGAGGAGCAGCCGGACCGCTTCGTGCTCGAGCGAGCCACCTTCGCGGCGGCCGGGCTGGGATCAAGCGTCACGGTGACGCTGTCCTACCGCGGTCGCAGCTTCCAGGGCAGCGTGGAGTCCGCCGCCACCCCGGCCGCGGCCAGCCGGGCCGTGGCCTTGGCCACGTTGCGGGCCGTGGAGGCCGGGCTGGACGGGCTGGACCGGGTCGGGCTGCGCGCCGATGTGGACCGGGTGGAGCTCAGCGGCACCGGGCCTGAGCGGGTGGCGCTGGCGGTCATCGGGCTGGTCACCGCTCGCGGTCTGGAGCGGCACGCGGGGGCGGCCGTGGTGGTCGGGGACTCCCGACAGGCGGTCATCAAGGCCACCCTGGCCGCGGTCAACCGGAGACTGGAGCTGATGCTGGGCGGCTGAGCGTGGCAAGCCTGTGCGCCGTACTCTGCGCTCATGCCTCCCGTCGTGCCACCCAGGCTGGACCCGGCGGCCCCGCTGCCGCCCTGGCCGGGGTGCCTCGAGGTGCACGGCGAGCACCTCTTGCACGTCCGGCGTACCCCAGCGCTGGATCCGCAGGCCCCGCTGGAGCCCGCCCTGGCGGTGCACGGGCTCGGCGGGTCCGCGCGCAACTGGACCGACGTGTCCGCCCTGCTCCGTCACCGGCTGGAGTTCGCCGCGGTCGACCTGCCCGGTTTCGGGGAGTCCCCCCCACCGCAGAACGGCGACCTGTCGGTGGCCGGGCACGTGCGGGCCGTGCTCGCCGTGCTGACCGCCGAGGCCGAGCGGGCCGGGCAGCCGGTGCACCTGCTCGGCAGCTCTCTCGGCGGGGTGGTGGCCACCGAGGTCGCTGCCGCACGCCCCGACCTGGTGCGCACCCTCACGCTGATCTCCCCGGCCCTGCCGCACTACCGGGTGCAGCCTGCCGCGGTCCGGCTGCCGGTGCTGGCCGCCCCGCTGCTGGGCAGCATCGTCGCTCGCAGGCTGGCCCGGCTGGACGCGGAGACCCGCACCCGGGCCACCATCACGCTGTGCTTCGCCGACCCCGACCGGGTGCCACCGCAGCGGTTGCGCGAGGCGGTCGCTGAGACCGCGCGCCGGGACACGCTGCCCTACGGCGCGCAGGCGGTGCGGGCCAGCCTGCGCGGCCTGCTGGCCACCTATCTGAACCCGGTGGCCGCCCGGGCCGCGTGGCGGGCCGCCGGATCGGTCAGCGCGCCGACCCTGCTGGTCTACGGCCGGCGCGACCAGCTGGTCGACCCGGACTCCTCGCTTCGAGCCGCACGCACCTTCGCCAACAGCTGGCTGGTCACCCTGCCGGGGGTGGGGCACCTGGCCCAGATGGAAGCACCCGAGCTGGTCGCCGACCTGGTTGGGCAGCTCGTCGGGAATGTCGCCGTCGGCGAGCGCCGTTGACCCTCACGTCCCGTCACGTCGCACCCGCGACGTCCGACCCGCTGGAGGACCTGCCGTGGCTCTGCCACCACTCGTGGACCCCGCCGCTGAGCTGACCCTCGACGAGGTCCGTCGCTACTCGCGGCACCTGATCATCCCGGACGTCGGGATGAGCGGCCAGAAGCGGCTGAAGAACGCCAAGGTGCTCGTCATCGGCGCCGGCGGGCTCGGCTCCCCGGCGCTGCTCTACCTGGCCGCGGCCGGTGTCGGCACGCTGGGCATCGTCGACTTCGACGTGGTCGACGAGTCCAACCTGCAGCGCCAGATCATCCATGGACAGTCCGACATCGGCCGGTCCAAGGCGGCCTCGGCCCGGGACTCGGTCAAGGAGGTCAACCCCTTCGTCACCGTCGTGCTGCACGAGGAGCGGCTGGACTCCAGCAACGCCATGGGGATCTTCGCCGGTTACGACCTGATCGTGGACGGCACCGACAACTTCGCCACCCGCTACCTCGTCAACGACGCCTGCGTACTGCTCGGCAAGCCCTACGTGTGGGGCTCGATCTACCGTTTCGACGGGCAGGCCAGCGTGTTCTGGGCCGAGCACGGCCCCTGCTACCGCTGCCTGTACCCCGAGGCGCCGCCGCCGGGCATGGTCCCCTCCTGCGCCGAAGGTGGGGTCCTCGGGGTGCTGTGCGCCTCGATCGGGGCGATCCAGGTCAACGAGGCGATAAAGCTGCTCACCGGGATCGGCGAGCCGCTGCTGGGTCGGCTGAAGGTCTACGACGCCCTGGAGATGGACTTCCGCGACATCAAGGTCCGCAAGGACCCGGACTGCGCGATATGCGGCGAGAACCCCACGGTCACCGGGCTGATCGACTATGAGGCGTTCTGCGGCACCATCTCCGAGGAGGCCGCCGCGGCGGCTGCCGACTCGACGATATCGGCGCTGACCCTCAAGGAGATGCTGGACCGTCGCTCCGCCGGCCAGGAGGACTTCCTCCTCGTCGACGTGCGCGAGCCCAACGAGGCCGAGATCGTCGCCATCCCCGGCTCGGTGCTCATCCCGAAGGGGCAGTTCCTGGATGGCTCCGCGCTTGAGCGGCTGCCGCAGGACCGACGGGTGGTGCTCTACTGCAAGGTGGGCGGCCGCTCCGCCGAGGCTCTCGCCGTGCTCAAGGGTGCTGGCTTCTCCGACGCCCTGCACGTCGGCGGCGGGGTGCTGGCCTGGGTCAACCAGGTCGACCCGAGCCTTCCGGCGTACTGACCGGGTCCAGGCTGGGGTGTCCGCGACCGGGTGGGCCGACTACGTCGAGGAGGTCCTCGACGTGGTGGCGACGATCCCGGCCGGGCGAGTGCTCAGCTACGGCGACATCGCCGAGATCCTCGGGCGGGGCGGGCCGCGCCAGGTTGCCCGGGTGATGGCCACCGCAGGCGGCCCGGTGCCGTGGTGGCGGGTGGTGCGCGCCGACGGGCGCCCGGCCCCATGCCACGACGGTGAGGCCGACCGGCTGCTGCTGGCCGAAGGGACCCCGCTGCGAGCCCCCGGAAGGGTGGACATGGGCTCGGCCCGCTGGCGGGCCTGAGCAGCCGGTTCCCGGGTACGCCGGCGGTCGGGCCCCGCTACCCCGACCGTGTCGGTGCCCTGTGGTCGAATGGCCGCCGATGTCGACAATGCCCAGGCACCCCGGACGCGGCACCGCCACGCTGCGGCTGTTGCGTGCGGTCACGCCTGTTCCCGGGCCCCTGGTGCTCGACGACGCCCAGACCGAGGCGCTCGCGCACCGCGGGGGACCGTTGCGCCTGCTTGGCGGCCCCGGCACTGGCAAGACGACGACGCTGGTGGAGATCGCCGCGGCCCGGGTGGCCGGAGGTCTGCCGGTCGATCAGGTGCTCGCCCTGACCCCGACCCGACAGGCCGCCGTGGCACTTCGGGACCGGATCGCGGCCCGGCTGGCCGGCACGGTCCGCGAGCCGTTGGCGCGCAGCTTCGCCGGTCTGGCCTTCGGGGTGCTGCGCCGCCAGGCGGCCGCCGAGGGCAGCCCGCCGCCGCGGCTGCTCTCGGCGGCCGAGCAGGACCACATCCTGGCCGAGCTGCTGGCCGGACATGCCGGCGGGGCGGGCCGGCCGGTGCCCTGGCCGGCCGAGCTGCACCTCGCGTTGGGCACCCGGGGGCTTCGCACCCAGCTGCGTGACCTTTTCGCCCGCGCCACCGAGCGGGGCCTGGGCCCGTCCGATCTTGCCGTGCTGGGGGAGCGCACCGGACGGCCCGGCTGGGTGGCCGCAGCCGCTCTGTGGCAGGAGTTCCTCGAGGTGACCGCCCTGCGTGCCCCCGGGCACTACGACCCGGCCGCGCTGGTCGGGGCGGCCGCTGACCTGCTCGAGGACAGCGCGGAGCTGGCCGATCAGCTGCGTGCCCAGCTGCGCCTCGTGCTCGTGGATGACTACCAGGACGTCGACCCTGCCCAGCAGCGGCTGCTGGCCCGGCTGGCCGGCCCGGGGGCTGATCTGGTGGTGGCCGGGGACCCCGACTCGTGTGTGCTGGCCTTCCGCGGCGCCGACCCGCGGCTGCTGCACGACATGCCCGAGCGCTTCGTCGGCGCCGACGGCTCCCCCGCCCGCACGATCGTGCTCGAGACCTCCTGGCGCCGCCCGGCGGTGCTGCTCGAGATCGGGGACCGGGTCGCCGCGAGACTGCCCGGCCCGGCCACCCACCGCCGGGTGCGCCCGGTGCCCGGCGCCGAGCCCAGGGGGGCCGGTGCGTCCGTGCACGTGCTGCGCTCGGTGGCTCAGGAGGCCAGCTTCATCGCCGCACAGCTGCGCCGTGCCCACCTGCACGAGCGGGTGCCCTGGTCGCATATGGCGGTGCTGGTCCGCTCGGTCAGCCAGATCGCCCCGTTGCGTCGGGCGCTCGGTGCCGCAGGTGTCCCGGTGAATGTGCCGGCCGGGGAGGTCGCGGTGCGCGACCAGCCGGCCGCTCGGATGTTGTTGTCCGCCCTCGCGGTGGCGCTTGACCCGCAGAGGCTGGATCCCGTGACGGCCGTGGACCTGCTGACCTCCCCGCTGGGTGGGGCGGACAGCCTCGCGGTGCGCCGACTGCGCCAGGCGCTGCGCGCCGAGGAGCTGGCCGGCCGTGGGGGGCGCAGCTCCGACGAGCTGGTGGTGGAAGCGCTCGAGGATCCGGCGTGGGTGGCCTCGCTGGACCCGTGGGTGGCCTCCCCGGCCCGTCGGGTGGCGCGGACGCTGGCCGCCGGCCGGGCCGCGGTCCTCTCCTCGGCCAATGCGGAGGAGACGCTGTGGGCGCTGTGGTCGGCCAGCGGGCTGGCCGAGCAGTGGCAGCGTGTGGCGTTGTCCGGCGGCAGCGCCGGACAACGGGCCGACCGCGACCTCGACGCCGTCATCGCGCTCTTCGAGGCCGCCGCCAGGTTCGTCGAGCGGCTGCCCAAGGCCGGCCCGGCGCAGTTCCTCGACTCCCTGCTCGGTGAGGAGGTCCCCACCGACAGCCTGGCCGAGCGTGCTCCGGGAGCGGGTGCCGTCACCCTCGCCACGGCCAGCTCCGCCGCGGGGCGGGAGTGGGACGTGGTGGCCGTCGCCGGGGTCAACGAGGGTGCCTGGCCGGACCTGCGCGCCCGAGGCTCGCTCATGCAGGCCGAAGCCCTGGTCGACCTCCTGGAGGGGCGCCCGGTGAGCCCGGTCGCCACCGCCGCGGCCCTGGCGGTCGAGCAGGCCCGGCTGCTGCACCTGGCGGTCAGCCGGGCTCGGCGAGTGCTGCTGGTCACTTCGGTGCGCGACGAGGAGCACGAGCCCTCGGCCTACCTCGACCTGCTCGACCCGCCCGCTCCCGGGCTGGTCGAGGCCGCCCGGCCCTACTCCCCGCTGCCCCGACCGCTGGACCTGCGCGGCGTGGTCGCCGAGCTGCGCCAACGGCTCGTCGAGGCGGTCGGCGCCTCTGCCGGGGCGCCGGGTGGCACCGGGGCACCGGTCGGCGCGCCGTATGCCGCCGGGGCGCCGGACGTCGCGGGCGTCCTGCGCGGGCTCGACGCGCCCGACGTGCTGGCCGCGGGGCTGGCGGTGCTGGCCGCCGCCGGGGTGCCCGGTGCCCACCCGCGGGACTGGTTCGGCCTGGCCCAGCTCTCCGACGCCGGGCCGTTGCGCGACTCTGGGGAGCAGGTGTCGGTCTCGCCTTCGCGGGTGGACTCCTTCGACCGGTGCGCGCTGCGCTGGCTCCTGGAGACCTGCGGGGGCACCCGGCAAGACTCCGCGGGGCAGAGCCTGGGCACCCTGCTGCACGAGCTGGCCGCCGAGGCGCCGACGGCCGATGCGCAGGCCTTGCGGGCCGAGCTGGACCGACGCTGGGACGCCGCGGACCTGGGCACCGGTTGGGTGGGTGCCGCGCTGCGCGCACGGGCCGAGGACATGGTGCGCAAGCTCGCCGACTACCAGGCCGCCCCGCTGGGCGAGCTGGTCGGCACCGAGCAGGAGTTCGAGGTCGAGCACGGGCGGGCCCGGGTGCACGGCCGGGTGGACCGGCTGGAGCGCGACGCGCAGGGCCGGTTGATCGTCGTCGACATCAAGACGGGCAAGGCCAAGCCGGCCGCGGACGAGGTCGCCCGACACGCCCAGCTGGGCATCTACCAGCTCGCTGTCCGCCTGGGAGGTTTCACCGGGATCGCTCCCGGAGCCGAGCCCGGTGGTGCCGCGCTGGTGCACCTCGGGGATGCCACCAAGGGCACCAAGCCGCAGGTGCAGCCCCCGCTGTCCACCGAGCCGGACCAGGACTGGGCAGCACAGTTGCTGACCCGGGTTTCCGAGGGCATGGCGGGGTCTGACTTCGCAGCCACGGTCAACCAGATGTGCGGGCACTGCCCGGTGTCGCGCTGCTGCCCGGCCCACCCGAGCGGCCGGATGGTGCAGCCGTGAGCCCGGCCCGGGTCGGCGCGGTCGAGCTCGCCCGCGAGCTGGGTCTCCCGCAGCCCACCCAGGAGCAGGTCGCGGTGATCGAGGCCGAGCCCAGCCCGTTGCTGGTCGTGGCCGGGGCTGGCTCGGGCAAGACCGAGACGATGGCGGCCCGGGTGGTGTGGCTGGTGGCCAACGGCCACGTCGAGCCGAGCGGCGTACTGGGTCTGACCTTCACCCGCAAGGCCGCCGGCGAGCTCGCGCTGCGCGTCCGGCGTCGGCTGCACGCGCTGGCCGCGCGGGGGCTCCTGCCCGCGCCGGTGGGCCAGGCCCCGGGTCCCCCAGGACGCGCGGCGGGAGGGCACGGCCTGGTGGGGGCAGGCCCGGGCACGGGGGGCAGCGCCGGGACGGACCCTGCCGCACCGCTGCTGGGGCTCGGTGAGGCGACCGTCTCGACCTACCACGCGTACGCCGGTGCGGTGCTGCGCGAGCACGGCCTGCGCCTGGGCATCGAGCCGCAGGCGCGGCTGCTCAGCCAGGCCAGCGCCTGGCAGCTGGCCGCCGACGTCGTTGCCGGCTGGGCCGGGGACATGACCGGGGTGGACAAGGCCTTCGCCACCGTGGTCGGCGCCGTGCTCTCGCTGGCGGGGGAGTGCGCCGAGCACCTCGTCGAGCCTGACCAGGTGGTGGACTTCCTCACCGACCTGCAGGCCCGGGTGCTGGCCGTGCCGGACCCGCCGGGGCGCCGCAACGGCGGCGGCCCCTACGCCGGGGTCCGCACGGTGCTGAGAGCTCTGGCCGCCCGCCGGGCCATCGTGCCCGTCGTCGCGGCGTACGTCGAGGCCAAGCGGGCCCGCGACGCGCTGGACTACGGCGACCAGATCGCCCTGGCCGCACGGCTGGCCCGCGAGGTTGAGGAGGTCGGGCTGGCCGAGCGTGATCGTCACCGGATGGTGTTGCTGGATGAGTTCCAGGACACCAGCCACGCCCAGCTGGTGCTGCTGCGCGGGCTGTTCGGCGGTGGGCACCCGGTCACCGCGGTGGGTGACCCCAGCCAGTCGATCTACGGCTGGCGCGGGGCCAGCAGTGGAGCCCTGCAGCGCTTCCGCGACGAGTTCGCATCCGCCGACGCCAGCCCCGCACCGACCCTCTACCTGTCCACCAGCTGGCGCAACGACCTGGCCATCCTGGCTGCCGCCAACCTCGTCTCGGCCCCGCTTCGCGACGGGCGGTTGCCGGTGCCGGAGCTGGCGGCACGCCCGGACGCCGGCCCGGGCCAGGTGCTGGCCATGCGAGCCGAGACGGTGGAGGAGGAGGCAGCCTGGGTGGCGGCCCGGCTGGCCGAGGTGTGGCGGGCCGACGAGGAGGTGGTGGCTCGCGGCGGGCGGCGGCGCAGCGTGGCAGTGCTGGCCCGGGCCCGCAAGCAGTTCGAGGAGATGGAGCGGGCGCTGCGCGCCGAGGGCCTGCCCGTAGAGGTGGTTGGGTTGGGTGGCCTGCTGGCCACCCCGGAGGTCGCCGACATCGTGGCCACCCTGCAGGTGCTGCACGACCCGACCCGCGGGGACGCGCTCATGCGGTTGCTCACCGGGCCGCGCTGGAGGGTCGGCCCGCGCGACCTGGAGGGCTTGGCCCGCTGGGCCCGCCGGCTGGCCCGGGCCCGCCGCGGTGGGGCGCCCGGCGCGGGCTCCGATCTTGCCGCCGACGCGGACCCCGATCTTGCCGCCGACGCGGACCCCGACATCGTCGAGCAGGCCAGCATCATCGAGGCCCTCGACGAGCTGCCGGCCCGACCCTGGCGCGATCACGACGGGGTCGGGCTGTCCGAGGAGGGTCACGCTCGGCTGCGGCGGCTGGGCGCCGAGCTGGCCGGGCTGCGCGCCACCGGCAGCGTCGAGCTGGCCGATCTGGTCGGTGAGGTTGAGCAGGCGCTGCGCCTCGACATCGAGCTGGCCGCTCGGCCCGGTCAGCCGGCCGCGGCGGCGCGGGCGCACCTGGACGCCTTCGCCGGGGTCGCCGCCGAGTTCGCCGAGTCGGTCGAGCGGCCCACCCTGGGTGGTTTCCTGGCCTGGCTGGATGCCGCCGAGGCCCACGAGCGGGGCCTTGAGCCCGGTGTCGTCGAGGTCAGCAGCGAGGCCATCCAGCTGCTCACCGTGCACGCGGCCAAGGGTCTGGAGTGGGATGTCGTGGCAGTCCCCGGGCTGGTGGTGGGGCTGTTCCCCAACGGTAAGGACTCCGACTCGGGCTGGCTGTCCGGGCTGGACGGGCTGCCCTGGCCGCTGCGCGGCGACAGCGCGGAACTTCCGACGTGGGACGTCGAGGCGGCCAGCGACCACAAGGACCTCGACGAGCGCCGCGAGCTGTTCCGTGCCCAGGCCGGCGAGCACGAGCTGCGCGAGGAGCGCCGACTGGCCTACGTCGCGATCACCCGGGCCCGGTCCCTGCTGCTGCTGTCCAGCAGGGTCTGGGCTGATGCCAAGGGTGGTGGGAAGGTCTCGCCGTTCCTGACCGAGCTGCTCGACGCCCCCGTCGCGGTCCAGGTCGAGCCGTGGGCCGCGGACGGGCAGGGCCCCAACCCGCGCACCGCCGAGCCGCGGACCGAGACCTGGCCGCTGGATCCGCTCGGCGCGCACCGGGGGGTGCTGACTACGGCTGCCGCGCAGGTGCGCGAGGCCCTTGCCAGGGTCGGGGAGGTCGGGCTGGCACCGGCCCGCGGCCTGGCCTGGGCCACCGATATCGAGGTGCTGCTGGCCGAGCGGGCCGCCTCCAGCGCCGCCGTGCTCGACGTCGTGCTGCCGGCGCACCTGTCCACCTCGCGACTGGTCGGTCTGGCCGAGGACCCGGCTGCACTGGCCGCCCAGATCCGTCGGCCGTTGCCCTCCCCGCCCCGGCCGGCGGCCCGGCGCGGGACCGCCTTCCACGCCTGGCTGGAGCAGCGCTTCAGCGCTGCGGCGATCCTCGACATCGACGACCTGCCCGGCGCTGCTGACGAGACGGCCAGCGGCGAGGAGGACCTCGAGGCGCTCAAGCGGACCTTCCTGGCCAGCGAGTGGGCCGAGCGGGTGCCGGTGGCGGTCGAGGTTGCCTTCGAGACCCCGCTGGGAGGTCTCGTGCTGCGAGGCCGTGCCGATGCCGTCTTCGCTCGGGAGGGCGGCGGCTATGACGTGGTCGACTGGAAGAGCGGTCGGCCCCCCGCGGGGGATCAGGTGTGGGCCCGGGCCGTCCAGCTGGCCGTCTACCGGCTGGCCTGGGCCCGGCTGTGCGCGGTGCCGCTGGAGCGGGTCGGCGCGGCGTTCTTCTACGCCGGAAGCGGTGAGACGGTCCGGCCGGTCGACCTGCTCGACGAGGCCGGGCTGCTCGGGCTGCTCGACGCGCTGCCAAGGACCGAGGGGGGTTGAGCGTGACCACCTCGCTCAGCGCAGCGGCGTGGCGTCGGTCATCCCCGCTCAGCGCAGCGGCGTGTCCAGGACCGCCTCCAGTGCCAGCTCGACCATGTCGGCGAAGCTGCGCTCCCGCTCGACCGCCGAGGTCTGCTCACCGGTGACCACCACGTCGCTGACAGTCAGCACGGCCAGCGCCCGAGCCCCGTGCTTGGCGGCCAGCGTGTAAAGCGCCGCGGTCTCCATCTCCACCGCGAGCACGCCGTAGCCGGCAAGCCGCTCGAGAAGCTCGGGCCGGTCGGAGTAGAAGACGTCCCAGGAGGCCACCGGCCCCACCCGCACGCTCAGCCCGCGCGCGCGGGCCGCGTCATCGGCGGCACGCAGCAGGCCGTAGTCGGCGGTCGGTGCGAAGTCGATCCCCTCGAACCGGTGCCGGTTCATCGCTGAGTCGGTGCTGGCGCTCATCGCCAGGATGACATCGCGTAGCGCCAGGTCGCTCGTCAGGGCACCGCAGGAGCCGACCCGGACCAGAGTGCGAGCGTCGTACTCGCTGAGTAGCTCATGGGCGTAGATGGCCAGGGACGGCTGCCCCATCCCGGTGCCCTGCACCGAGACCCGCTCACCGCGGAAGGTGCCGGTGAAACCGAGCATGTTGCGCACCCGGGAGTAGCACTGCACGTCGGTCAGGTACGTCTGGGCGATCCACTCGGCGCGTAGCGGGTCGCCAGGCAGCAGGACCCGCGCCGCTACCTGGCCGTGCTCGGCGGCGATATGCGTGCTCATGGCCGCCGATCCTCCCAGACCTCCTCGGTGCGGTGCGCACGGAACCCGACGCCGGCTGCGGGTCGGGCGCCGTACGCTGCCAGACGTGGCAGACCAGGACCCGGACGTGCTCGAGGGGCTGGCCCTGGCCCGGTCGAGGCTGGACCGGGCGGCGGTGCATCGCGCTGACACCGAGTGGCTGGCCCGTCGCTGGGTCGAGGCGGGCACGGCTGTTCTGCTGGTCAGCGGGGGACAGGTGCCGGTGGACCCGGATGACCCGAGCCGGCTGCGCCTGCTGGCCCCGCAGCTGGCACCCGACGGGCTGCGCGTGCTGGTCGGGGTCGACGAGGTCGACCGGGCCTACTTCGCGGTGGTCACCGAGCCCGGCGTCGAGCCGGTCATGGCTGAGGCGACCCGGTGGGCTGGGCTGCGCGAGATCGGTGGGCTGCTGCCCGATGCCGAGGCTGGCATGGTGGTGCACGCCGTGGCCGTGGCCAACTGGCACGCCACCCACACGCACTGCACACGCTGCGGGGCGGACACCGAGCCGGTGCTGGCCGGTGCGGTGCGCCGCTGCCCGGTGGACGGCAGCGAGCACTACCCGCGGACCGACCCTGCGGTGATCATGACGGTCGTCGACCCGGGTGGGCGCCTACTGCTCGGCCACCAGTCCCGCTGGCCGCAGGGGCGCTACTCAACCCTGGCCGGGTTCGTCGAACCGGGGGAGTCCCTCGAGCAGGCGGTGCGACGGGAGGTCGCCGAGGAGGTGGGGCTGCGGGTCCGCCAAACCCGATACCTGGGCAGCCAGCCCTGGCCGTTCCCGTCCTCGCTCATGCTCGGCTTCATGGCCCTGGTCGACCCCGGTGAGCCGGTTGTCGATGGCGAGGAGATCAGCCTGGCAGAT
>JAJZTN010000174.1 GCA_021848885.1 Actinomycetes bacterium | reverse complement strand
GGCCCGCAGGCGCGCGTGCAACTCACGCACCGCACCCAGCCCGTCGAGCTCGACGAGGACCGCGGCATCCCCGGCGGGCAGCAGCTTCACCTGAGAGCCCCTGGCGGCTCACCGGTGCTGCCCACGGTGACGAAAGCGGACACCTGGACCCCGGCCTCGGCCAGTGCGTCACGGACCGCCCGGGCGGTCGTGGCGGCGGTAGCGGAGTCACCGTGCAGGCACACCGACTCCGCCGCAACCTCGACCCTGGTGCCGTCCACGGCGATGACGTAGCCGTCCCGGGCCATGCTCACGCAGCGGGCCACGACGAGGTCGACGTCCTCGATGAGCGCGCCGGGCTGGCTGCGTGGCAGCAGCGTGCCCGCGCTGGTGTACGCCCGGTCGGGGAACGCCTCGGCAACGGTGCGCAGCCCCGCGCCGCTGGCCCGCCGTAACCAGGCCGAGCCTTCCAGCCCGAGCACAGCGAGCCCAGGGTCGTAGCGGCACACCGCCTCGACCAAGGCAGCGGCCTGGTCCTCGTGGTGCACCACGGCGTTGTAGAGCGCACCGTGCGGCTTGACGTAGGAGACCCGCGTCCCGGCCAGCCGGGCGAAGGCCTGCAGCGCGCCGATCTGGTAGACCACGTCGTCAACCAGCTCGCCCGGGTCGACGTCGAGGAACCGCCGGCCGAAACCGGCCAGGTCGCGGTAGCCCACCTGGGCGCCGACCACCACCCCGCGCCGGGCCGCCGCCGCGGTGGTGCGGCGCATGATCGAGGGGTCACCAGCGTGGAACCCGCAGGCGATGTTGGCGCTGCTGACCAGCTCCACGAGCGCCTCGTCGTCACCGACCCGCCAGCGCCCGAACCCCTCACCGATATCGGCGTTGAGGTCGATCGTCGGTCCCACCGTCACCTCCGCTTTCCGGGCGGCGGCACCGGTCGGCACCGCCTCGCGCTCGGGCGGGTCAGCGCCAGCCGCATGGTGGGCCTGCTCGCGCGCCCGTCCTGCCCTGTGCTGTTCACGGTACGACGAGGGGCGGCTCCCGCAGTGGGAGCCGCCCCTCGCGCGAGTCGGGCGGGCTGGCGCTCGGCTCGTCAGACGTGCCTCAGAAGTCCATGTCCCCGCCGCCAGGGGCCGCGGGAGCCTTGTCCTTCTCCGGCTTGTCGGCGATGACGACCTCGGTGGTGAGGAAGAGCGCCGCGATGGAGGCGGCGTTCTGCAGCGCCGAGCGGGTGACCTTGGCGGGATCGATGATCCCCTCCTTGATCATGTCGACGTACTCGCCGTTCGCGGCGTTGAGGCCGTGACCGGGCTCGAGGTTGCGAACCCGCTCGACCACGACGCCGCCCTCGAGGCCGGCGTTGATCGCGATCTGCTTGAGCGGAGCCTCCAGTGCCAGCTTGACGATCTGTGCACCGGTGGCCTCGTCACCGACCAGCTCGAGCTTCTCGAAGGCCTTGGCACCGGCCTGCAGCAGAGCCACGCCGCCACCGGCGACGATGCCCTCCTCGACCGCGGCCTTGGCGTTGCGCACCGCGTCCTCGATGCGGTGCTTGCGCTCCTTGAGCTCGACCTCGGTCGCCGCACCTGCCTTGATGACGGCCACGCCGCCCGCGAGCTTGGCGAGGCGCTCCTGCAGCTTCTCCCGGTCGTAGTCGGAGTCCGACTTCTCGATCTCGGCACGGATCTGGTTGACCCGCCCGGCGATCTGCTCGGCGTCCCCGGCACCCTCGACGATGGTCGTCTCGTCCTTGGTCACCACGACCTTGCGGGCCCGACCGAGCAGGTCCAGCCCGGCGTTCTCCAGCTTGAGGCCAACCTCCTCGGAGATGACCTGGCCACCCGTGAGGATCGCGATGTCCTGCAGCATGGCCTTGCGGCGGTCACCGAAGCCGGGGGCCTTGACCGCCACCGACTTGAAGGTGCCGCGGATCTTGTTGACCACCAGGGTCGCCAGGGCCTCGCCCTCGACGTCCTCGGCGATGATGGTCAGCGGCTTGCCCGACTGCATGACCTTCTCCAGCAGCGGGAGCAGGTCCTTGACCGCCGAGATCTTGGAATTGACGACGAGCACGTAGGGGTCGTCCAGGACGGCCTCCATGCGCTCGGGGTCGGTGACGAAGTACGGCGAGATGTAGCCCTTGTCGAAGCGCATGCCCTCGGTGAGCTCAAGCTCCAGGCCGAAGGTGTTGGACTCCTCGACAGTGATGACGCCTTCCTTGCCGACCTTGTCCATCGCCTCGGCGATCATCTCGCCGATCTGGGTGTCGGCAGCGGAGATCGAGGCGGTCGAAGCGATCTGCTCCTTGGTCTCGACGTCCTTGGCCATCTCCAGCAGCTGCGAGCTGACGGCCTCGACGGCCCGCTCGATGCCGCGCTTGAGGGCCATCGGGTTGGCGCCTGCGGCAACGTTGCGCAGGCCCTCCTTGACCAGTGCCTGGGCCAGCACGGTCGCGGTGGTCGTGCCGTCACCGGCGACGTCGTCGGTCTTCTTGGCGACCTCCTTGACCAGCTCGGCACCGATCTTCTCGTAGGGATCCTCGAGCTCGATCTCCTTGGCGATGGAGACGCCGTCGTTGGTGATGGTGGGGGCGCCCCACTTCTTCTCGAGCACGACGTTGCGGCCCTTGGGGCCGAGCGTCACCCTGACGGCGTCTGCGAGCTGGTTCATCCCACGCTCGAGGCCGCGGCGCGCCTCCTCGTCGAACGCGATGATCTTGGCCATTCGGTTCCGGTCCTCCCGTAACGGGGTGGATGTGCAGCCGGAGCGTCGCCCGCGACGGACGGCCCACGGTCAGCGGCTATCCGTCCCGCCGCCACCGTGCAGCCTCGACGACCCGGCCCGAGGTGCTGTCACTCTCCTGACGAGAGTGCTAACGCAATGATTAGCACTCGCCCCATCCGAGTGCAAGCCCGGGCCGTTCGCGCAGGGTCTCAGCCGATCGCGCAGGGTCTCAGATGGGCCGGACGTTGGCGGCCTGCAGGCGCCCGTCACGACCCGGGGAGACTTCGAACTCCACCCGCTGGCGCTCCTCCAACGTGCGGTAGCCGTCCATCTGGATCGCGCTGTGGTGGACGAAGACGTCCGGCTCGCCACCATCGACCTCGATGAAGCCGTACCCCTTGTCGGCGTTGAACCACTTGACGCTGCCCTGGGCCATGCCTGCTTCTCCCCTTCGCGGGCCTGCGGAGCACGCACCTCACGAACCCCGGGTCGCTCTCGCCTCCGCAGCCGCGCCACGACCCGGTGTGCGAACGTCCTGCGGGTCGTGGTCTTGCCAGAGCACGTGCACGCCGAACTGCCGACCGCCGGTCAGAGTAGTCGCTGCGACCTGCGCGCGAGGGCAACTTGATCAGCTTGTTCCACCCGCCCAGACCCTGGCCTGGGGGGTCCCCGGCGGCCTGCCTCGCGGCGACGCCGCTCCCCCGCGGCAGGCCCCGCGGCCACGCCGCTCCCCCGCGGCAGGCCCCGCGGCCACGACGGCTAATGTCACAACGTGCCCGCCGGACTCGTGATCGCCTCCAACCGGGGCCCGGTCTCCTTCAGCGAGGGGGAGTCCGGGCAGGTCCGGATGAGCCGCGGGGCTGGTGGACTGGTCGCGGCGCTGGGCAGCTTCGCGGCCACGGACGCGCTGTGGGTGTGCGCCGCGCTGCGCGACGTCGACCGCCGGGTGGCCCGGGCCGCTCCCGGTGGGCGCCTGGACCAGGCCGGTTACGACACCGGCACCGGACCGGTGCGGATGCTGCCGATCGACCCGCTGGTCATGCGCCGGGCCTACAACGGCATCGCGAACACCACGCTGTGGTTCATCCACCACATGCTCTACTCCACGCCGAGCACGCCGGTCTTCGACCTGGCCTGGCGGCGGGAGTGGGCGGCGTACCAGACCTACAACGCCGCCTTCGCCGACAGCATCGCCGAGGAGGCCGGCCCCAACGGGCGGGCCCTGGTGCAGGACTACCACCTCAGCCTTGCGCCCCGGCTTCTGCGGCAACGCCGCCCTGACCTGCTCATCGCGCACTTCTCGCACACCCCGTGGGCGCCGCCTGACTACTTCAGCCTGCTGCCCTCCGATGTGGCACGTGAGGTGCTCGAGGGGGTGCTCGGCGCCGACCACGCCGGGTTCCTCTCCCCGCGGTGGGCGCGCGCCTTCCTCGACTGCGCCGAACATGTGCTCGGTGCTGCGGTGGACCGCACGGCGATGACCGTTCGCCACGACGGGCGCACAACCTCGGTCGGGGTGCACCCGCTGGGCATCGACGGCCCGGGCCTGCGAGCCCGAGCCGCACAGGCCGACGTGACCGCCCGGGTCAGCGACCTGCGGGAGCAGACCGAGGGCTGTCTGGTCATCTCCCGGGTGGACCGCACCGAGCTGAGCAAGAACATCGTGCGAGGGCTGGCGGCCTACCGGGAGCTGCTGCGCACCCGGCCGCAGTGGCAGGGCCGGGTCGTGCACGTGGCCTTCGCCTATCCCAGCCGGCACGACCTGCCGGAGTACCGCGAGTACACCGCGGCGGTCCTGCGGGTGGCCGCCGAGATCAACGACGAGTTCGCCACGCCGCAGTGGTCACCGGTGCTGCTCGGTGTCGAGGACGACTACGCACGGTCGCTGGCGGCGTACCGGGTCGCCGACGTGCTGCTGGTCAACCCGATCCGGGACGGGATGAACCTGGTGGCCAAGGAGGGGCCGCTGCTGTCCGAGCGCGGCTGCGCGCTGGTGCTCTCCAGCGAAGCCGGAGCGGCCGACGAGCTCGGCCCCCACTGCCTGCTGGTCAACCCGTTCGACATCAGCGGCACCGCCGACGCCCTGCACGAGGCGCTGTCGATGCCGGCGCAGCAGCGGCTGACG
>JAJZTN010000173.1 GCA_021848885.1 Actinomycetes bacterium | reverse complement strand
GAGGTGGCGTGCCGCGCCGGGCGGCCGCCCCCGCCGCCCCGCCACCGCGGGGCCGCGGCCGCCCCCGCCTCCTCCGCCGCCCCGCCCCCGCCGCCCCGCCACCGCGGGGCCGCGGCCGCCCCCGCCCCGCCACCGCGCGGCCGGGCCGCGCCGGGCGGCTCAACTCTGCGGCGGCAGCCGCTCGGCGGTCCAGGACGAGAGGATCACCGAGGTCGTGGGCAACCCGTAGTGCGCCAGCGTCTCGATGACACTCTCCAGGTGCGCCACGTCGCGCACGGCCACGGTGAGCACCCAGCCCTCCTGGCCGGTGACCCGGTGGCAGTGCTGCACCTCGGGTACCCGGTCGATGACCTTGCCAAGCAGGGCATGGCTGCTTACGTTCTGCCCGGTCAGCCGGACCAGGGCGCTGAGCGCGAAGCCCAGCTTGGACAGGTCCACATCGAGCCGGTAGCCGCGGATCACTCCTCGGTGCTCCAGCCGGCGCACCCGCTCTGTGACCGTCGAGGGGGCCAGCCCGACCCGCCGACCGATCTCGGCCATCGAGGTGCGGGCGTCCCCAGCAAGCACATCCAGGATCGCCCGATCCAGGGCATCCACCTCGGACGGGGATCCAGTGCCCATGGGTGGGATCTTCGCATGTTTCACGGAAAGAGGCATTTGGATTCCGTGGATTCCACGGGCCAGGCGACCTGCTGTCCCCTAGTCTCTGTGCTGCGTCGCCCGGCCGGTCCCCCGCGGTCCGGGCGACGCTTTTCATCTCGCCACCACCCGCCGCGGACCTCGCAACCACCCGCCACCACCCGCCGCGGACCTCGCGCCACCCGCCGTCCCACCGGCGCAAGCCGCACCCGCCCGACCGCCCGCCCCAGCGGCACAAGCCGCCCCGCCACCACCGAGGAGAGTCCGCCAGTTGCGCACGATCATCGAGCCGTTCCGGATCAAGAGCGTCGAGCCGATCGCCATGTCGAGCGTCGAGCAGCGCGAGCGGTGGCTGGCCGAGGCCGGCTACAACCTGTTCAAGCTGCCGGCCGATCGGGTGCTCATCGACCTGCTCACCGACTCGGGCACCTCGGCGATGAGCGCGGCGCAGTGGAGCGCGGTGATGGCCGGCGACGAGTCCTACGCCGGCGCGCGCAGCTGGTTCCGCTTCGAGGAGGCGGTGCACGAGGTCTTCGGTTTCCCCTTCGTCATCCCGACCCACCAGGGTCGCGCGGCGGAGCGGATCCTGTTCGGCTGCACCGTCAAGCCCGGCGACGTGGTGCCCAACAACGCCCACTTCGACACCACCCGCGCCAATATCGAGTACCTCGGCGGGGTCGCCGTCGACTTGCCCTGCCCCGCTGCGGCGGACCCCAGCACCGACGAGCCGTTCAAGGGTGACCTCGACATCGATGCTCTGGCGGCGCTGCTCGAGGAGCAGGGCGAGAGGGTCCCTCTGGTTATGGTCACGGTGACGAACAACACCGGCGGCGGGCAGCCCGTGTCCATGGCCAACATCCGGGCCATCTCCGAGCTGGCGCACCGGCACGGCAAGCCGTTCTACATCGACGCCTGCCGGTTCGCCGAGAACGCCTGGTTCATCAAGACCCGCGAGCCCGGCTACGCCGATGTCGGGGTGCCCGACATTGTCGCGGAGATGTTCGGCTACGCCGACGGCGCCACGATGTCGGCGAAGAAGGATGCGCTGGTCAACATCGGCGGGTTCCTGTGCACCCGCGACCCCTCGCTGGCCGAGAAGGAGCGCAACCTGCTCATCCTCACCGAGGGCTTCACCACGTACGGCGGTCTGGCCGGGCGGGACCTCGAGGCGATCGCGGTGGGGCTGCGCGAGGTGCTGGCCGAGGACTACCTGCGCTACCGGATCGTCTCAACGGCGTACGTCGTGGACCACCTGCACGCAGCCGGCGTCCCGGTGCTGCGCCCCGCTGGAGGTCACGCGGTCTACCTGGACGCCGGCCGCTTCTTGCCACACGTTCCGGCGCTGCAGTACCCGGGACAGTCGCTGTCGGTCGAGCTCTACCGGCACGCCGGGATCCGCGGGGTGGAGATCGGCACGGTGATGGCCGGGCGTGACCCGGTGAGCGGGGCTGAGCGCCCGGCCCGCCTCGAGCTGGTCCGGCTGGCCATCCCGCGCCGGGTCTACACCCAGTCGCACATGGACTACGTCGTGGAGGCCGTCGTCGAGGTCTTCACCCGGCGCCAGAGCCTGTCCGGCTACCGGATCACCGCCGAGCCGCCGTTCCTGCGGCACTTCTCGGCCTCCTTCGAGCCGCTTGAGGCGGTGCTGGCGGCACCGAAGTGAGCACCGCCGTGAGCACCGCCGTGAGCACCGAAGTGAGCACCGCCGTGAGCACCGCCGGCCTGGCTCAGCTCTGCTCGGCCGCGCGGGCCCGGCGGGAACGGGCAACCTCGATCCCGATCGGCACGAGCGAGAGCGCGACGATGCCGACGAGGATGATCTCGAGGTTGGACCGCACGAAGGCGACCTGGCCGAGGAAGTAGCCCAGCAGGGCCACGCTCACCGTCCACAGCACGCCGCCCACCGAGGAGTAGATGGCGTAGCGGCGGGTGTCCATCCGGCCCACCCCGGCCAGCACGGTGATGAAGGTGCGCACGATCGGCACGAACCGGCCCAGCACGATGGCACGGTTCCCGTAGCGGTCGAAGAACGCCGCCGTCTTCTCGACGTACTCCCTGCGGAACATCCGCGAGTCCGGCCGGTTGAAGACCGCCGGCCCGGCCCGTCGCCCAATCCAGTAGCCCACCAGATTCCCAGCGATCGCGGCCAGTGCGGCCACCACGAGCAGCGCCGACAGCGGCACACGGAAGGCGGAGCCGGCCACGAGCAGCCCCGCGGTGAAGAGCAGCGAGTCGCCCGGCAGGAAGAAGCCGACCAGCAGGCCGCACTCGGCGAAGAGGATGAGCGCGACCAGGGCGAGCCCCCAGATGCCGACGCCGTCGAGCAGCCGCTGCGGGTCAAGCCAGGCGGGCCCGGCAGCGTGTACGCCGGAGGCCAGGGCCGCGCCGCGGCCCTCGGCGAGGTGGAGCTGGACGCCGAGGGCGAGGCTGGGGTGCACCGGACAAGGCTAACCGGCCCCCGGGGGGCACCGCCCCGCACGGCCCGCCCGCACCGCCCCGCACGGGCCCGCCCCGCACGGGCACGCCCGCACGGGCAGGCGCCCGCCCGCGTCGGGGCCTCCTACGCTCTCGGCCATGGACCCCGACTCCGAGCCCCAGCTCGAGGTTGGTGTCGGGCCGTGGCCCGGCCCCTGGCCGCCGGGTGCGCACTATGACCCCGACCTGCTCGCCGCGGGTGACCGGCGCAACGTCGTGGACCGTTACCGCTACTGGCGCCGCGAGGCGATCGTGGCCGACCTGGACACCCGCCGGCACCCGGTGCACGTGGCCATAGAGAACTGGCAGCACGACTTCAACATCGGTTCGGTGGTGCGCACCGCCAACGCCTTCGCGGTGGCAGAGGTGCACATCGTCGGGCGGCGCCGCTGGAACCGGCGCGGAGCCATGGTCACCGACCGCTACCAGCATGTGCGCCACCATCCCGACGTGGAAGCGCTGGCCGGCTGGGCGGCCGGTGCCGGCCTTCCGTTGCTCGGCGTCGACAACCTGCCCGGCGCGGTGCCGTTGGAGACCTTCGACCTGCCTCGTGCGGTGCTGCTGCTCTTCGGCCAGGAGGGTCCGGGGCTGTCCGAGCCGGCCCGGCGAGCCGCCACGGCGGTGCTGTCCATCGCCCAGTTCGGCTCGACCCGCTCGATCAACGCCGGTGCGGCGGCGGCGATCGCCTTGCATGCCTGGGTCCGCCGTCACGTCTTCGGGCAGCACCCGGGCGGCTGAGCCGACGCCCGGCCCGGTGCCCGAGCCGACGCCGAGCCGGGTGCCTCTGCCGGGGCAGCGCTCACCGGGGCAGCGCCGTGTCCACCGGGGCCAGCTGCCCACCGAAGAGCTCCCCCAGCGTCAGGGCCCTGCCGGTGCGCAGGTCGAAGACCAGGCTGTCGACGCGCACCTGCGGGTTGGCGCCGCCGAAGTCCGCGGTCACGTCGAGCCGGACCGCGAGCAGCCAGTCCCGCTGGGTGACGGTGCGTGCGCTGATCGTCAGGCTGGGTGGGCCCGCACCGCCCGGCAGGCCGGCCAGCTCGCGGTCGAACCTCCTCACCTGGGCCCGCATCGTGGCGGCCAGCGTCTCCTCGACGCGGGCGGTGACCCCCGGGGGCACCGCGCCGTCAGTGCTCTTCAGGCTGAGCACCGGCACGGTCCGGCTGGCCGTCGCGTCACCGACATGGGCCTCGACGACCGTCAGCGCGTAGCCCCAGGCCCGCGGGGTCGTCGGGGCAACGCCCGGGCCGGTCGAGCTCGAGCCGTCGCGAGGCGGTCCGGACCCCGCGGCGGGTGGCGCGCCGGAGGCGGCCTGGCTCGGGCTGGCCGCCGGCCCGCTGAGGCTGACCGTGCCGTTGGCTGTCGGCGTACGACGCATGCCCTCCGCGCCTGGCGGCGCGACCGGTCCGCACGCGGCCGGCAGAACGAGCAGCACGAGCAGAACGAGCAGCCTGGGCGGCACCCGCCGGACGAGCCTGGCGATCTCTTGCCTGCGCGCCTACGTCACCGCGGCACCCCGTCGTACGCCGGTGACCTTCAGGCGCGTCCGGGTCCGGGGGAGCGGGACCACCGGCCCTGCTGCCCGGGCCGGTTGGGTGTCCGGATCGCGGCTCTGGGAGGATGTCCAGGCTCGCCGGGGGCCGCTGCCGGCTTCCGGTCGGGCCGAAGCCAACGTCGTCGAGGAGCGCATTCCATGCCCATCGCCACCCCCGAGGTCTACGCGCAGATGCTCGAC
>JAJZTN010000172.1 GCA_021848885.1 Actinomycetes bacterium | reverse complement strand
CGATCACTCGTCGGGGCGGCCGTCCGCGGGGATCCGCGTTCGAGCCGGCTCGGCTTCGCGCCCCCAAACGACCCCCCGCCGGTCTCCACCGCCCCCGCCGACCCCCACCGGTGACAACCGGCGCTCGAACCGGTGGGGACCCCGGCCCGCGGGACGATCCGGCCGGCGGCCACCAGCTCGCCCCACTCGGGCATCCACGATGAGTCAACAGCCGGTTCCCACCTAACCCGCCCGGTGCGGCATACTGGCCCGCGAGATGGTGGGTACGGCCCCGTCCGGTGGCCCATCCCCGCGGGTGTAGTTCAATGGCAGAACATCAGCTTCCCAAGCTGACAGTGCGAGTTCGATTCTCGTCACCCGCTCCGATCGAAGAGGCCCAGGTCAGCCGGTGGCGCCTCACCTGGGCGCTCGTGTTGCTCCTGCCACGTACGGCCCTCCTGCCACGTACGCGCCACAAGGGCCCACGCCCAACCAGGCATCGGCCCGGCGCACAGCGGCCCGGGCATGACGTCGTACGCCGTCCTGGGTGTCAACGGCCTCACCGGCGAGTGAGCGCCACGCGGCGGCTGGCTATGTCCCCTTTGCGTCGGCCCGCCGGCCCCGACTCGGTTCGCGGGTCAGCCATGACCGGGCTCGTCTGCCCGCCGGCCCCGACTCGGTTCGCGGGTCAGCCGTGGCCGGGCTCGTCGGCCCGATCGTCGGCGGCGGGAGGCGGCCCGGCGCCTGCACCGACATGCGGGGCGCTCAGCTCAGCGCGCAGGACGTCTTCGGCGCGCGAGTGGCTGACCGCATCGACCCACAGGCGCCAGCGATTGCCGATGGCGACGCCGTGGCGAGTTCGCGGCTCGGCACGCGCCGGAACCGCCTGCCCGGCTAGGGCCGCGATCAGCGGCGCGACCAACGGCTCGTCCACATCGAGGATCGGCACCCATCGCAACGCGGGCAGCCCGTTGGTGATGCCACGCCAGCTGGCGGTGTCGAGGTACCACCGTCCGTCGTCGAACGGCAGGAACTCATGCGTCGCGCTGCTCATGATCCCTCTCGCGCATCTCCTCCGACGAGAAGCGCAGAGACCATCGGCCCGGGCGGGCGGTTCGACCGCGGTGCCGACGCGGTCGCGGCGGGACTCACCGCCGAAAGGGCCAGGATAGCTCCGGTACGACGCCGCCGTGACGGGAGAAGCCGATGTCGGTCCAAGCGTGCTGGGGCAACCGACAGCTGGGCCTCTCGGCAGCGATCTTCGACCTGAGCGCCACCGTGGACGCGGTCGCTGAGCAGCTGGGCGTGCCGGCACGTCGCGCCCGCGACGCGGCGGACAAAGCCGCCGTGCTCGCGGAGGTGGGGGCGGCGAGGTGAGGAGGGCGTCGGCAACGGCAACAGCGACCTGCGCCGGCGTGTGACCTGGCTTGGCGGACGGTACTGCGGGTAGTACCATCGACAGGTGGCCTCGGTGGAGTCACTCGTCGCAGCGATGCGCCGCAACCAGCAGAACATCGCCTACAACGACCTCCACAAGGTCTGCGAACACTACTTCGGGAAGCCGCGCCAAACGGGCTCCTCGCACGCGGTGTTCAAGACCCCGTGGCCGGGCGACCCCCGCGTCAACATCCAGAACGACGAGGGCAAGGCCAAGGCCTACCAAGTGCGCCAAGTACTCAAAGCGATCGACAAGAAGGAGGCGAAGTGACGGACACTCTGGAGCGTCAGCATATCGAGGTGTCTCACTACACCTACCGCGTTGCTTGGTCGGTAGAGGATGACGAGTTCGTCGCCACTGTGGTGGAGTTTCCCTCCCTCTCCTGGCTGGCACCCTCACAGATCGGGGCCCTCGAAGGGCTTGAGGCCCTACTGTCGAGCGTCATCGCCGACATGCAGCAACAGGGCGAGGACGTGCCGGAGCCGATCTCTGAGCGCAGCTATTCCGGCAAGTTCAACCTCCGGCTGGGAGAGAAGCTGCACCGAGATATCGCGCTACGCGCTGCGGAGGAAAATCTGAGCATCAACCAATGGGTTGTCCGGAAGCTCGTGGCCGACTGCTGAAGTGCACACGGAGCAGCCGGATCCGCACGGACTGCGCGCGTGCCGAGTTGTGCCTTTACTGCCGCGAATGACGCTCCCGCCGAGTTGCGGACCTCTGGTTGTGCCAGCATTGCGCGGGTGGAGATGTTCAAGTCACCCCAGATCGTTCTCTTCAGCCGAGACGTTGCACACACGGCGGAGTTCTACAGGGCTCTGGGATTCGAGGAAGTGTTCAGAACTCCCCGGGAGGGCACCCCGATCCACATCGATCTCGTGCTCGACGGGAGCATCGGTCTGGCGAGCGAGGCTTCAACGCGCAAAGACCATGGACTCGACCCCGTTGTCGCCGGCCAGCGCGCGGCAGTGATTCTTTGGACCGAGGACACTCCGGCGGCGTACTCGCGCCTGCAAGAGGTGGGTGCGACGCCAGTCAAGGCGCCAGAGCCCTGGCTCGATCGGCTCCTCATCGCCTGGGCGGAAGACCCGGACGGACACCTGATCCAGGTGGTGCAGTCCACCGTGGAGCGGGCAACCTAGAACTGCCCCGTCGGCCGCGAGAAGCGCTCCCGCCGATGAGCGTGAACCACGCCGTCGCATCTCCTATCGATACCCGATACGGCGTAGGAGTGGTCGGGGCCGCCCTGGAGTGGCTGGGGATGCGGTCCGCTCAGGACCTGGCCGCCGAGCGCGCCACTGCAGCGACCGGGCAGCTCGTCCGGCTGTCGTTGTTGGCGCTAGGTTCGATTCCGTGCCCGGTTCGGAGATTCGCCCGCTGACATCGAGCCGGTGGGGTGACGTCGCGATCGTGTTCGGGCGGCGCGGCAGCGATCCGACCTGGTGCTGGTGCAGGCGCTTGCTTGAACCGCCAGCGGAGCAGAGGGAACTCCCGCGCGACAGACGCGACAATCGTGCCGCCTTGCACCGCGAGGTGGTCACGGCCGGTGTCCCGCCTGGTCTGCTTGCGTACGACGAGGACCAGCCGGTGGGGTGGACTCGCGTCGGCCCGCGTGAAGGTTTCGCTGGAGTTCGCGGAAACCGCGCGCTGGCTCGTCTGCTGAGTCCAGATCCGGACGCTTGGTGGGTGGCGTGCTTCGCCGTCTCGCCGGGCGCGCGTGGGGGTGGTGTCGCGACCTCGCTGTTGCGCGCTGCTGTCGAGTTCGCCTTCGCCCACGGCGCTGCGTCGGTCGAGGGTCACCCCGTCGACGTGAGTGCGCTGCACGCCGGTCATGCGGCACCCTCGGCGGTCTTCACCGGAACGTTGCCGATGTTCCTCGCGGTTGGTTTCAGCGAGATCGGCCGCACATACCCCTCTCGGCCTGTCATGCGTCTCACCCGCTGACCGCGGTTCTCAAGGAGCGCAGACTTCGTGCCACGCCCTCATGTGGGAGCCAGCATCGTGCACCGTCACCTCCGGCCCGCCACCGGCGTACCCAAGGTCCTCCGCCTCGGCGAGATCGCCCGAGCAAGGGCTGGGAAAGTGATCACGCGCGGAAAACCGCGCGACAACCACGGCAGTTGACCCGGAGAATCCGCGGTGATGTTCGCCGCCATCCTCCGCCAAGCGCGCCCGCCGTCACCGTTGTCCGGCCGCCTCTCCGTCCAGTCACTCCTCTTCGCCCTCGGCCAGGGCACGTTCATGACCGGATCGGCGGTCTTCTTCACCAAGATCGTCGGACTGACCGCCGCTCAGGTCGGCCTCGGCCTGACCTGCGCCGGCATCGCCGCCTTCCTGGCGGCGCTGCCGATGGGCAAGCTGGTCGACCGGTTCGGGCCGAAGAAGATGTGGGCCCTCAGCGCGACCGGGCAGTCGGCGATGTTCGCGGTGTGGCCGTTCATCACCGACTTCAAGGGTTACCTCACCATGGCCGTCGGCATGGAGGTCATCGGTACCCTGGGTGGGGCGGCGTACGCCACGTACACGATCGACGTCCTGCCGCCCGAAGAGCGGGTCAGGTCGCGGGCCTACATGTACTCCGCGCTCAACGTCGGTTACACGCTGGGCTCGCTGATCGGCGGCGTCGCGCTGGCGTTCCACTCCAACGACGTGATCCACTCCCTGCCCTGGTTGACCGCCGTGGTCTTCCTGGTCAACGCCGTCTCGATCACCCGGCTGCCGCGAGCCTCGCACGACGAGCGCACCCGGCAGGACCGGAAGGTGCCCAACCCCCGGCCCGGACCGCTGCGCAACCCCGGCTGGCTGCTCACGACGTTCTTCAGTGGGGTCTTCTGGACCAACCAGGTGCTGCTCAACGTCGTGATCCCGCTGTGGCTGGTGGAGGAGACCGACGCCCCGCGCGTGCTGCTGGCCTTCCTGTTCGGCACCAACACGGTGATGTGCATCTTCCTGCCCAGGGCCGCGGCCCGCGGAGTCAAGGACGTGCCGACCGCGTTGAAGGCGATCCGGATCTCGTCGACCTTCTTCGTGCTCTCCTGCCTGATCACGCTGGCCACCCACGACACTGTCGGCTGGGTGACGATCGCGCTGGTCTGGCTGGGTCACGTCACCGTGACCGGGGCCGAGCTCTATCTCTCGGCCGCCAGCTGGACGTTCGAGGCCGAGCTGATGGACCCGCGTCAGCGGGGCTCCTACCAGGGGGCGGCTGAGCTCAGCGGCACCCTGGGCAAGGTGTGGGCGCCGGCGGTCTACACCTTCCTCGCGATGAACTGGGGTGCCCTCGGCTGGCTGGTGATCGCCGGCATCGTCATCGTGGCCACCATCGGGGTGCACCCGTCGACCCGGCTGGCGCGGCGGTTCCTCGAGCGGCACGTCCCTGCCGAGGTGTTGGCCGACGCCAGCGCCGGGGGCGGCGGGGCCGGCGGGGCCGGCGGGGGCGGGACCGACGGGGGCGGCG
>JAJZTN010000171.1 GCA_021848885.1 Actinomycetes bacterium | reverse complement strand
CGAGCGGCCCCTTCGGCGTGGCGGCGCCTGCGCGTACCGTGAGGCCAGCTGGCAGTCCGCGACCGAAGGGGAACCGCACGTGAGCCAGGTCCACGCCGAGCCGACGACGTCGGCGGCCGCTCGCGCCATCGAGATGGTTGAGGCGCACTCGACGCACAACTACCACCCGCTGCCGGTGGTGCTCACCCATGCCGAGGGCGCCTGGGCCAGCGACGTCGACGGCCGCCGCTACCTGGACTGCCTGGCCGGCTACTCGGCGCTGAACTTCGGGCACGGCCACCCCGATCTGCTCGCCGCGGCGCATGCCCAGCTCGACCGGATGACACTGACCAGCCGGGCCTTCCACCACGACCTGCTCGGCCCCTTCGTCACCGAGCTGGCCGAGCTGGCCGGCACCGACATGGTGCTGCCCATGAACACCGGAGCCGAGGCGGTGGAGAGCGCGCTGAAGGTGGCCCGCATGTGGGGCTACCGGGTCAAAGGCGTGCCGGCCGGTAAGGCCAGCATCATCGTGGCTGACGGCAACTTCCACGGCCGCACGATCACCATCGTCAGCTTCTCCACCGACCCGACCGCCCGGGAGGACTTCGGTCCGTTCACCCCCGGTTTCACGGTGGTGCCCTACGGTGACGCCGACGCCGTCGCCGCGGCGATCGACGAGACCACCGTCGCGGTGCTGGTCGAGCCGATCCAAGGCGAGGCCGGCGTACTCATCCCCCCGCCGGGCTACCTGCGCGCGTTGCGCGAGCTGTGCACCCGGGAGAACGTCCTGCTCATCGCCGACGAGATCCAGTCCGGCCTGGGCCGCACCGGGCGGACCTTCGCCTGCGACCACGAAGGCGTGCGACCGGACCTGTACGTGCTGGGCAAGGCCCTCGGCGGGGGCATCGTCCCGGTCAGCGCCGTGGTGGGCCCCCGCGATGTCATGGGCGTGCTGCGCCCCGGCGAGCACGGCAGCACCTTCGGAGGAAACCCGCTGGCCTGTGCGGTCGGTCGCGCCGTTGTGGCGCTGCTGGGCACCGGGGACTACCAGCGCCGCGCCAGCGAGCTCGGCGTCGTACTTCGCCAGCGGCTCGAGGCGCTGGTCGGGCATGGGGTTGTCGGGGTGCGAACCCGTGGGTTGTGGGCCGGGGTGGACGTCGACCCAGCACTTGGCACCGGCCGGCAGGTCTGCGAGGCCCTGCTGGCCCGCGGCGTGCTGGCCAAGGACACCCACGGCTCGACCATCCGGCTGGCCCCGCCCCTGGTGATCGAGCAGGCCGACCTCGAGTGGGGCCTCGACCAGCTCGCCGGGGCCCTGGCGGACCTGCGCGGCTGATCCGACCGGGTGGGGCCCTGGCCGGCTCAGCCCGGGTACACCTCGATCTCGGTCGCCTTGACCGCGGCCCACACCTTCGCCCCGGGCACAAGGTCGAGAGCGGCCACCGCCGCCGCGGTCACGTCGGCGAGCACCGCGGGGTGCCCGGCCAGGGCGAGCCGGACCAGGTTGCCCTGCTGCTCCAGACCGGCCACCGTGACCGGCCAGCAGTTGCGGGGGCTGCCGTCGGGACGAGCCCGGTGCAGCGCCACCGCACTGGGCGGGAACGCGAGGAAGACGGGGCCGGAGTGTGCCGGGCCGACCGCCAGCCGGGCCCCCTCGTCCAGCTCGACCGTGGTCCCGCTGGCCCGACCGCGGTAGAGGTTGAGCCCGACCAGCCGGGCGACATAGGCCGTGCGCGGGTGGCGGGCCACCTCGGCCGGGCTGCCCTGCTGCACCGCTCGACCGCCCTCGATGACCACGATCTGGTCGGCCAGCACCATGGCATCCAGCGGGTCGTGGGTGACCAGCACGGTCGCGCCCGGGTAGTCGCGCAGGTGCCGGCGCAACTCGCTGCGCACCTCCACCCGCGTGCTGGCGTCCAGGGCCGCGAGCGGTTCGTCGAGCAGCAGCAGGCGCGGGTCGGTGGCCAGCGCCCGTGCGATAGCGACGCGCTGGGCCTGCCCACCGGAGAGTCGCCGGGGCCGAGCCGACGCGTGCTCGCCGAGACCGAGGCGCTCCAGCCACCGCTGCGCGATGACCCGAGCCGCTCTGCGACCGGCCCCACGCGAGCGCGGACCGAAGGCGACGTTGTCCAGAACGCTCAGGTGCGGGAAGAGCAGGTAGTCCTGGAAGACCACCCCGACCGGGCGGCGCTCCGGGGCGAGGAAAACCCCCGCGCCCGGGTCGTCCAACACGGTGTCGTCGAGGCTGACCCGGCCGGTGTCCAACGGCAGCAGGCCCGCCAGCAGCGAGAGGCTGGTGGTCTTGCCGGCCCCGTTCGGGCCGAGCAGCGCGGTCACTGACCCCGCGGGCACCGCCAACACCAGGTCGAGCGTGAACTCTGCGCGTCGGACCCGCAGCTGCCCCTGCAACCCGCTGGTGCTGCTCACGCCAGACCGCCCGCCCAGCGCCCGCGCAGCCCCACGAGGACGAGCACCGACACGGAGAGCATGAGCAGGGACAGCACGATGGCGGCCTGCGGGTCGGTCTGCAGGGCGAGGTAGACCGCCAACGGCACGGTCTGGGTGCGGCCGGGGAAGTTGCCGGCGAAGGTTATCGTCGCACCGAACTCCCCCAGCGCCCGGGCCCAGCACAGCACCGCCCCCGAGACGATGCCGGGGGCGACCATGGGCACGGTGACCCGCCGGAAGGTGGTCCACCGGTCCGCTCCGAGAGTCGCTGCGGCCTGCTCGTAACGCTGGTCGGCTGCGCGCAGCGCTCCCTCGACCGCGACGACCAGGAACGGCATCGCCACGAACGCCTCGGCCAGCACGACGGCGGCGGTGCTGAACGGCAGCGAGATGCCGAACCAGCTGAACAGGTACTGCCCGAGCACCCCGCGCCGGCCCAGCCCCAGCAGCAGCGCCACCCCACCCACCACGGGGGGCAGCACCAACGGCACGGTGACCAGGGCCCGAAGCATCGACCGGCCGGGCACCCTGGAGCGGGCCAGCACCCAGGCCAGCGGCACACCGAGGACGAGGGAGACAGCCGTGGCCAGGGTCGCCGACACCAGTGACAGCTGCAGTGCCGAGCGCACTCCCGGTGCGGCCAGCTGACCCGGCAGGGAGGACCACGGCGTGCGGACCAGCAGGCCGAGCAGCGGGATGACCAGGAATGCCAGTCCGACCAAGGCCGGCACGAGCAGGATGACCGGGACGCCCGAGGCCCCGGGCTGGCGGCGTCGCATCGGCAACGGGCCGGAATCGACCCGTTGCCTCACCGTCTGACTCGACCCGGACCCCACCTCGGGTGCACCCGTCTTGCGATCGGGTCCGGCCCTCACGGTGACCCGAAGCCGGCCTGGGCCAGGGCCTGCCGGCCGATGGGCCCGCGGACGTAGTCGATGAAGGCCACGGCGGCGGCCGGGTTGGGCGCGTGCGCGACCTGTGCGATGGGGTAGATGTTGACCGCTGCGCCGGACTGCGGGAAGGGGATGCCGAGGACCTTCGCCCCTGCCACGGCGACATCGGTCCGGTAGACCAGGCCTGCGTCGACCTCGCCCAGCTCGACCTTGGTCAGCACCGCCGTGACGTCCTGCTCCAGGGTGTCGGGCCTGGGGGTGATGCCGGCGACCGCGAAGACCTTGGCCGAGGCGGCACCGCAGGGCACCTGGACCGCGCAGACGGCGATCCGCAGCGACGGGTCGGCAAAGGCGGCCAGGCTCGTCACATGCCCGGGGTTGCCCACAGGTACGGCGATCTCCAGGACGTTGGTCGCGAAGGTCTGCGGGGTGCCGGCGATGGCAGCGGCCTTGACGGCCTGAGCCATGACCGCCTGGTCGGCGGAGGCGAAGACGTCGGCCGGGGCACCCTGCTCGATCTGCTGGGCCAGCGTAGGGCTGCCACCGAAGCTCAGCTGCACGTGAACGCCGGGGTGGGCGGACTCGAAGCTGTGGGCGAGGTCGGTGAAGGTCTTGGTCAACGAGGCAGCCGCGAACACCACCACGTTGCCGGACAGCGCCGGCACACTCGGGCGGTCCGAGGTCGGGCTCGCCAAGGCGCCCTTGGGGCTCGCGCTGGGACCCGCCGCCGCACCGGAGGTCGACGCCGAGCACCCGGCGAGGGTGATAGTGAGCACGGCGACCAGCCCCAGCAGGCTCAGCCGGGCCGATCTGCCGGTTGCGATGCCGCTGGGCCGGACCCGGCAGGCTGGCGTGCGCTGACGGTTCGACCTCGGCAGCGCAGCTGCTCGCCTGGCGTGGTCCATCGGGTGCTCGGCCATCTTCAACGCTCCGGTAGCTCGACAACGACATTGGTGGACTTCACCGCGGCGACCACGACGACCCCGACCTGCAGGCCCAGCTCATCGGCGGCCTCGCAGCTCATGAGCGAGACCAGCCGGAACGGGCCGGCCTGCATCTCGACCTGGGCCATGACGGTGTCGCGCAGCACCCGGGTGACGATGCCGCGCATCCGGTTGCGCGCCGATTGCCCGATCACCCGGGCCGGGTCAGGGGCGTTGCCGAGCTCCTGGGCCAGTGCGGCCAGCTGCGCCCCGT
Source organism: Actinomycetes bacterium (assembly GCA_021848885.1). Taxonomy (GTDB): domain Bacteria; phylum Actinomycetota; class Actinomycetes; order JAJZTN01; family JAJZTN01; genus JAJZTN01. Next base: position 370 of record JAJZTN010000171.1, on the reverse strand, counting down.
CGACGACGAGGCGTCCTGAACCATCACGAACGGCGCTCAGACGACCTTGGTCGGTCCAGCGCCGGACGGTGTCATCGCTGACCCCCAGCAGCCCGGCAGCCTCGCCAACACGCAGATGCGGCACGGTCGAGAGGATAGCGCCGCAAGGGCGTTCCCAGGGAAGCATCAAGCCGCATCCGCGGAATCAGCAAGTCACCATGTGGGATCGGTGGAGCAGCCCGCCACCATCTCCGCGAGGAAAGCGACCGAAACCCCTGGGCGTGTCGGTCCGCGGCAGGTGCGCAAGAATCGGGTAGAAAAAGGACCACGGCCCCTCGAAGTATGAGTTCGAGGGGCCGTGGTGTGGCCGCTACTGCCGCCAGGTCCAGAT
>JAJZTN010000170.1 GCA_021848885.1 Actinomycetes bacterium | reverse complement strand
TGTCCCCGGGCCGGGCCGTGGGCGGTCGCGGGTTCGGCGCGCTACTCACGCCGCGGCCCCCCGGTCCGGGCCGCCACCGGGCGCGGGCTCGGCGCGCTCACCCCGCACCGCCCCGGTGCGGGCCGCCGCCGGGTCCGCGGCCGAGAGCACGACGAGGCGGTCCACGCCCTGCAGCAGCGCCGGGCGGTGCGCGACCACGACGACGGTGTGCCGACCGGCCAGCCCGCGCACGGCCGCCGCGACGACCGACTCGGTGCCCTCGTCGAGGTGGGCGCTGGCCTCGTCGAGCAGCACCAGCGGGGCCCGCCGCAGGAACGCCCGGGCCAGCGCCACCCGCTGCCGCTCACCGGCGGACAGCCCGGCGCCGCGCTCGCCCAGCACCGTGCCAAGCCCGTCGGGCAGCCGGGCCAGCAGCGGACCCGCACCGGCCTGGGTGAGCGCCTCGACGAGCTCGTCGTCGCTGGCCTGCGCGCGGGCCAGCCTGAGGTTCTCGGCGAGGCTGGCCGGCGCCAGCCACGGCTGCTGCGGAACCCAGGCGATCTGGGCCCGCCAGTCGTCGGGGTCCACCTCGGCGAGGTCGACCGGCCCGTCCGGGGTCTCCAGCACGACCCGCCCGGCGGTGGGGGCGAGGAAGCCGAGCAGCACCGCCAGCAGGGTGGACTTGCCTGACCCGCTCGGGCCGACCAGCCCGACGAGCTCCCCCGGGGCGATGCTGGCCTCGACCGGACCCAGCGCCGCCTTCGCCCGGTCGTAGCGGACCTGCACCCCCTGCAGCCGGATCGTCGTACGACGAAGGTCCGGTGCCGGGCGAGCCGGTCTCGCCCCGCCCGGGGAGAGGGGGGTGTCCAGCACCGCGAAGACCTCGCGGGCGGCGGCCAGCCCCTCGACGCTGTCGTGGAAGTGCGCCCCGACCTGGCGCAGCGGCCAGTAGGCCTCCGGGGTGAGCACGAGGACGACCAGCCCGGTGCGCAGGTCCAGCCCGCCGCCGAGCAGCCGCAGCCCGATCGATACCGCGACGAGGGCGACCGAGAGGGTTGCGACGAGCTCGAGCACCGCCGAGGACAGGAAGGCCAGCCGCAGTGTGCTCATGGTGGCCCGCCGGTGGGAGTCGCTGACCTCGCGGATGGTCGCCGCCTGGGCCTTGGCGCGACGGAAGACCACGAGGGTGGGAAGGCCCTCGACGACGTCGAGGAAGTGCCCGCCGAGGGCGGCCAGGGTGTGCCACTGCCGGGCGGTGCGTGCGCGGGTGGCCATCCCGACGAGCACCGCGAAGACCGGCACCAGCGGCAGGGTGGCCGCCACGATGAGCCCGCTCAACGGGTTCTGGGTGCTCACGACGGCCACCACGGCCGCCGGGACGAGCGCGGCGGTGACCAGGGCCGGCAGGTAGCGGGCGAAGTAGCCGTCCAGCGCGTCGGTGCCGCGGGTGACCAGGGTGGCCAGCTCACCGGCCCGCTGCCGGCCCAGCCAGCTGGGGCCCAGCGCCACGACGTGGGCGAGCAGCCCCCGGCGCAGCTCGGACTTCACCGTGGCCGCCGCCCGGTGCGCGGCCACCTCACCGGCCACGGCCAGCCCGGCCCGGCATGCCACGACGACCGCGAGCAGCAGCAGCGGGCCGCGCAACGCCGCCGAGCCGGTCTGCCCGGCGAAGGGGCGCACCACCAGCTCGGTGACGGCGAAGGCCTGCACGAGCACGAGCAGGGTGGTGGCGACCCCGATCCCGGCGGCCACGAGCAGGTGGCGGCGGGCCCCTGCGGCGTAGCGCAGCAGGCGGGGGTCGACCGGGCTCGCGCGCCCCCGCGGCTCGGCCCGGCTCACGTCCCGCCCCCGCGGCGCGGCCCGGCTTCTCACGCCCCCCCGTGGCTGCCGGCCGGGGCTCGCGGCGGCAACCCGCTGGCCTGTGGGATGTGGCGGGTGCCGATCCGGCGTCGGAACACCCAGTAGGTCCAGCTCTGGTAGACCAGCACGACCGGGGTGAAGACCACCGCCACCCACGTCATGATCGTCAAGGTGTAGTGCGTCGAGGAGGCGTTCGTCGTGGTCAGCGACCAGGCCGGGTTCAGCGAGCTGGGCATGACGTCGGGGAACAGCGCGACGAAGAGCGCCACGACCGCCACCCCGATCGCCGCCGCCGTGCCGAGGAAGGCCCAGCCGTCGCGCCCCCGGGCCACCCCGGCCAGCCCGCCCAGCAGCGCCACAGCCGCCAGCACGGACAGCAGCAGCGACCAGATGTCTCCGCGCACCAGCTGGGTCCAGCCGAGGAAGGCCACCGCGACCACTGCGGCGAGCGCTCCCAGCCGCAGCGCCAGGGCGTTGGCCCGGGCCCGCACGTCGCCCTCGGTCTTCAGCGCGAGGAAGACCGCGCCGTGCAGCAGGAAGAGGGTCAGCGTACTCAGCCCGCCGAGCAACGCGTAGGGGTTGAGCAGGTCGAAGAAGGTCCCGACGTACTCCTTGGCCGCATCGATGCGAACGCCGCGCACGATGTTGCCGAACGCGACGCCCCACAGCAGCGCGGGCACCGCCGAGCCGACCACTATGGCCGCGTCCCAGCGCCTCCGCCAGCGCTCGTCGTCGACCTTGCCGCGGTACTCGAACGCCACCCCGCGCAGGATGAGCGCGACCAGGATGAGCAGCAGTGGCAGGTAGAAGCCGGAGAACAGCGTCGCGTACCACTCCGGGAAGGCCGCGAAGGTCGCGCCGCCGGCGACAAGCAGCCACACCTCGTTGCCGTCCCACACCGGGCCGATGGTGTTGATCAGCACACGGCGCTCGGTCTCGTTGCGGCCGAGAACCGGCAGCAGCATCCCCACCCCGAAGTCGAAGCCCTCCAGAACGAAGTAGCCGACCCACAGCGTGGCGATGAGCGCGAACCAGACGGTGGTGAGTTCCATCATCGACTCTCCTGGTCAGTCTCGGCGGGGGGTTGGTCTCGGCGGGCGGTTGGACTCGGCGGGGGGTTGGTCTCGGCGGGCGGGGTTGGTCTCGGCGGGCGGGCGGGGTCAGTAGGCGAAGGCCAGCGGGCGCTCGCTATCACTGCCCGCGCCCGGCTCCTCCGGTGGGTCGTACGGCGGCAGGGCCCGCGAGTAGCGCACCAGCAGCCCGACCTCGACGACGGCCAAGGCGCCGTACAGCAGCGTGAACACCGCCAGCGAGGTGGCCACCTCGGCGGCGCTGACCCCCGGGGAGACCCCCTGCGCGGTGCGCATCAGGCCGAAGACGAGCCAGGGCTGGCGGCCCATCTCGGTGAAGATCCAGCCGAAGGAGTTCGCTGCCAGCGGCAGCAGCGGCAGCGCGAGCACGCTGCGGGCCAGCCACTTGCTGGTCGGCACCCGTCGGCCGCGCAGCGCCCACAGCCCGATGAGGGCGACGAGAGCGGCCAGCGCGCCGAACCCGATCATCAGCCGGAACGACCAGTAGGTCACCGGCACGATCGGCAGGTAGCTGCCGGCGCCGTACTGGTCGACATAGCGCCCCTGGATGTCGTTGATGCCCTCGACCCGCCCGTCGAACGAGCCGGTGGCAAGGAAGCTGAGCAGGCCGGGAAGGCGGACGCTGAAGACCTCCTTGGACCCGTCCAGGCTGCCGACCGTGAAGATCGAGAAAGAGGCGGGCTGGGAGGTGCGATACAGCGCCTCGGCCGCGGCCATCTTCATGGGCTGCTGCTCGGTCATGATCTTGCCTTGGATGTCGCCGGTGACCAGCACGGCCAACGATGCGACGAGGGTGACCCAGGCCCCGACCTTGGCCGCGGTCCGGAACGCCCGGAGGTCCTCCGCTGCGGCGCCGGCCGCTGCGGCCCCGCCCGCTGCGGCGCCGGCCGCTGTGGCCCCGCCCGCTGCGGCGCCGGCCGCTGTGGTGGCCCGACGCGGCGCGCGCACGACATGCCACAGCGCGACGCCGGCAACCAGCGCGCCGGCCGTCACGAAGCACGCGGCCAGGGTGTGCGGGAAGGTGACCAGCGTCGTGGAGTTGGTCAGCACGGCGCCGAAGTCCTTCAGCTCGGCCCGACCGGTGACGGGGTTGACCGCGTAGCCGACCGGGTGCTGCATCCAGGAGTTGGCCGCAAGGATGAAGTACGCCGACAGGATCGTCCCCAGGCTGGCCAGCCAGATGCTAGCTAGGTGCAGCCGCTTGGGCAGCCGCCCCCAGCCGAAGATCCACAGCCCGAGGAAGGTCGACTCGAGGAAGAAGGCGAGCAGTCCCTCGATGGCCAGCGGGGCCCCGAAGATGTCACCGACGAACCGGGAGTAGTCGCTCCAGTTCATGCCGAACTGGAACTCCTGCACGATCCCGGTCACCACGCCCATGGCGAAGTTGATCAGGAAGAGCTTCCCGTAGAAGCGGGTCAGCCGGTAGTACTCCGCCTTCCCCGTGCGTACCCATGCGGTCTGCAGGCCCGCCACGACGACGGACAGGCCGATCGTGATCGGGACGAAGAGGAAGTGGTAGACGGTCGTGACACCGAACTGCCACCGCGCGAGGTCCAGCGCAGCCATGAACGACTCCCTCCCAATGTCGTCGCCCGGCCGTCACCCAACGGTCGGGCCCCGCACCGACGCTAGGCAAGTCGCAACCCTGCGCGGCAGGGACGTTCTTCCCCTTGCCTCTTCCCCTTGCCTCTTGCCCGCCGCCTCGCTTCCCCTCGCCCCGGGCCCTCGCCTCGCCCCGGGCCCTCGCGCCGCCCCGGGCCCTCGCCTCGCCCCGGGCCCCCTGCCCTCGCCCCGGGCCCCCTGCCCTCGCCCCGGGCCCTCGTCCCCTCGCGCCCGTGATCATGAAGACTTGTGGGTGCTATAGCCCAGGAAACCCTTCATGATCATGATGGAGGTACGCCGGGGGACCCCGGGGGACCCCCGCGCCCCGCCGCCCCCGCGCCGCCCCCGCGCCCCGCGCCACCCCAGCGCCCCCGCGCCCCGGCCCCCGCGCCACCCCGGCCCCCGCGCC
>JAJZTN010000169.1 GCA_021848885.1 Actinomycetes bacterium | reverse complement strand
CTGGGTGTCATCGAGCACCTGCGCGCCGGTCCACCCATGGAGGTGGCCGCGCACTACGTGCGGACCCTGGACCAGCGTCGTTCGTGCGCGCCGTACCTGACCTACTACACGCACGGCGACACCCGTCGGCGCGGCATGGCCTTGGTCGAGTTCGTGCAGGCCTACCGGGAGGCGGGCACCACCGCCCCGGCCGGTGAGCTGCCCGATCACCTCGCGGTGGTGCTGGAGTTCGCCGCGACCGTCGACCCGCAGGCCGGGCTGGCTCTGCTGCAGGCGCACCGGGCCGGCCTGGAGCTGCTGGTGCGGGGCATGGCGAGGGCCGGGACGCCGTACGCCGGTCTTGTCCGAGCGGTGCTGGCCGTCCTGCCGCCGGCCCGCCCGCAGGACCTGGCCGCGGCCGCCGAGCTCGCCTCGGCGGGCCCGCCGGTCGAGCTAGTCGGCCTTGGCGGCCTTGGCGGCCTTGGCGTCGATGGCCCAGACGGGGTCGAGCCTCTGGCCGGCTATGCCGTGGGAGGACTGCCCGAGCGGGAGGGGATGCGACGATGAGCGGTGCCGACGTCCTGGTCTGGGTGGTGCTGCCCTACGTGTCGACGGCCGTGTTCGCGGTCGGGCTGTGGTGGCGCTGGCGCTACGACAAGTTCGGCTGGACCACCCGGTCCAGCCAGGTCTACGAGAGCCGGCTGCTGCGGTTGGGCAGCCCGCTGTTCCACTTCGGCATCCTGCTGGTCCTGCTCGGCCATGTCGGCGGGCTGCTGGTCCCGGAGAGCTGGACCAACGCGGTCGGCATAGGTGAGGGCACCTACCACGTGGTCGCGGTAGGGCTGGGCAGCGTGTCCGGGCTGGCCACCGTGGTCGGGCTGGCGATCCTCATCTACCGGCGGCGCACCGTCGGGCCGGTCTTCTCGGCCACCACCCGCAACGACAAGGCCATGTACGTCGTACTCGGCCTGACCATCCTCGTGGGGGTCGCCAACACCCTGGGCAACGTCACGGGGGGCTACGACTACCGCCAGTCGGTGGCGCTGTGGGTCCGGGGCGTGCTGTCCTTCAACGTCGACGCGGCGCTCATGGCCGGCGCACCGCTGGGCTTCCAGGTGCATGCCGTGCTGGCCTGCGTGCTCTTCGCGATGTGGCCGTTCACCCGGCTGGTGCACGTCTTCAGCGTGCCGCTGGGCTACCTCGCCCGGCCCTATGTCGTCTACCGCTCGCGGGACCAGCGTGAAACCCTCGGATCCCGCGGTCCGAGACCGGGCTGGGAGCCGACCAGCCGCCATGAGCCCCGCGAGCCAGTGCGGGCTCGACGGACCCGCTGAGCCGATCGACGTACGCCGGACCGCCACGACGGAGCGGGACGAGGCCTATCGGCGCCGGGCATGGCGGCGCCGGACCGCCACGACGGAGCGGGACGAGGCCTATCGGCGCCGGGCATGGCAGGCATGAGAAGATCTTTGCCGGCGCTTGGTGATTCGCTAAGGAAATGTTGGCACCTGCGCCCTATCGCGGACTTTGGTCCCTAGTGGCCCGAGACGGCCGCCCCGCACTGTGAGGTTGCTGACCTGGCCTCATCGGATCGGAGCGACGTGTTCGTTCAGGATTTCGTCTACCTCGACGCGGACTACGACCTGGTCTGCGAGAGGCTGGCCGCCCTCGGTCAGGACGGCACGCTGGCGAGCTCGGCCGCGGCGGTCTACCGACATGGCGAGGAGCTGCTCATCCGGGTCCGCCCGGGGGAGTCGCCCGCGGTGTCCAAGACCGTCCGGCTCGAGATGGGCCCGGTCATGCAGCGCGGTGACGGGGTGGTCTTTCCGCTCACCTGGACCGCGACGGGTGCGGCCCCGCTGTTCCCCCAGATGGAGGCCGACCTCGAGGTGGCCCCGTTCGGGGGTGGCCGGGTGCAGCTGAGCTTCCTCGGTCGCTACCGGGTGCCGCTGGGCCGATTCGGCCGGCGGCTTGACGAGCTTGTGCTGCACCGGGTGGCGCAGGCGACGGTGCGCGAGTTCCTGCAGCGCGTGGCGTCCTACGCCGCGGGGGAGCAGCCGATCCCGGCGGTCTCCGGCTAGACCGAACGGCCGGTGCGGCACCAGGTCGATCGAGGCGCGCGGCTGGCCCTCAGGGCAGCACCAGGTCGATCGAGGCGCGCGGCTGGCCGCCGGCCAGGAAACCCTGGTAGAGGTCGCAGCCGATCCCTCGCAGCGCGCTCAGCTGGGCCGGTGTCTCGACACCCTCGGCGACCACCTCCAGTCCCAGCCCGTGGGCGAGGTCGACCACCCCGGCAACGATCAGGTCCGGGCTGCTCGACCCGCTGCCCGCGGTCGAGTCGGTGTCGTCGAGGCGACCGATGAACTGTCCGTCGATCTTGACCCGCCGGATCGGGTAGCGCTGCAGCGTGGTGAGACTGGAGTGGCCGGCGCCGAAGTCGTCCAGGTTGAACTCGACGCCGATCTCGCTCAGCGCGGACACCACCGCGCTGCTGCGTTCGCGGTCCGCGGTCAGGGCGGCCTCGGTGACCTCCAGCTGCAACGCGTCGGCGGGCAGGTCTGCCTGAGTCAGCAGGACCGCCACGCGTTCGGGCAGGCCGGCGTCGGCGAGCTGACCGGCCGAGAGGTTGACCGCCACAGTCCAGCCTCGCCGGTCGCGGTGCTGCCGCCAGGCTGACAGCTGGGCGGTCGCCCGGGAGAGCACCAGGTGCCCGATCGCCTCGATCAGGCCGTCGCCCTCGGCCAGCCCAATGAACTCCCGGGGCGGGACCAGCCCACGCACCGGGTGGTGCCAGCGGACGAGCGCCTCGAAACCGGCCACCGTGTTGTCCTCGACCCGACGGATGGGCTGGTAGTGCACGTCGAACTCATCCCGAGCCAGCGCCCCGCGCAGGTCGTGGAGCAGCTCGGTGTGCTCTCGAGCCCGCACGCGCATCCCGGCCTCGAAGAGCACGCTGCGCGAGCGCCCCAGCTCCTTGGCGCGGAACATCGCAACCCGGGCGTCGGAGAGCATCTCCTCACCGCCGCGCTTGTCCGTGCCCCGGCTCACGGCTACCCCGACGCTCGCGCTGAGCGAGACCTCGCGGCCGTCGGCGATCGGATAGCTGCCCGCCAGTGCCTCGGTGAGCGCGTTGGCCAGGTGCAACGCCCCGATCGTCTCCGGCGCCGCGCTGGTGAGGTTGTCGACTTCTGGTGCGCCGTCCAGGAGGCTGCCCTTGGGTCGGGTGACCCAGCGGCTGACATCGGTTGCCACGACGACGAACTCGTCGCCACCGAGGCGGGCCACCGTGTCGACCTCCCCGACGGCGGCGACGATCCGCTCGGCCACGGCACGCAGCACGGTGTCTCCGGCCGCGTGTCCGTGCGCGTCGTTGATCTCGGCGAAGCGGTCCAGGTCGATGAGCAGCACCGTCCAGGGCCGCATGTCGCGGTGGGCCACCCGGGCGGCCAGTGCCAGACGGTCGGCGACCAGGGTGCTGTTGGGCAGCCCGGTGACCTCGTCGACGGTGGCCCGCCGGGCCAGCTCGGCCTGAAGTCGCACCCGTTCGGTGACGTCGGTGTGCAGCACGACCACTCCCCGCGGTCGGCCGTCCAGGCCAGGCGGCAGCGGGGTCACGGTCACCTCGTAGGTGCGCGGCTGGCCGGAGACCTCGGTCGAGCAGTCAACGGTTCGCGCACCGGCCGCACCGGCCAGGCAGGTGCGCAGCGCGGCCAGCAGGGCCTCGCTGCCGGGCCCACGACTCTGGCTTGCCAGGGTGGCGACGTAGTCCTGCCCGGCCCGGGCGAAGCCCGAGCCGCCGCCGAGCTCGGCCAGCCTTGCCCAGCCGGGGTTGGCGTTGACGACCCGGCCGTCGCGGTCGACAACGGCGGCCGGTGAGGGCAGCGCGTCGAGCACCGCGCGAGCCAGCTGAGCGTGCTCGACGCTGCTGATCTCGGCGGCTCGCAGGTCGCTCAGGTCGTGATAGACGTGCACCGCACCGACGGGGCCACCGTCACCGGCCCGCACGATGCTCATCGTGGCGCTGACCGGCACGAGTGTGCCGTCGGGGCGCCGCAGGGTGATCTCGCCCGTCCAGTGCCCCCGGTTGGCCAGCGCTCTGCGGCGCTCGGCCTCGCCCGCGCCGGCGATGCTGCTCACCACCACGCAGACCTCCTCGACCGGATGGCCGACCACCTCGGTGGCCGGGCAGCCGAGCAGCCGTTCGGCGGCGGGGTTGAGGCTGGTCACCAGCCCGGTGGTGTCGGTTGCCACCACGGCGTCGGCGAAGGAGTCCAGCAGCTGCGCGCTGCGGGCAAGCTGGTCGACCAGCCGGGCCAGCGCGAGCTGGTGGCCGGCCTGGGCGGCCAGCACGAGAAGCGAGTCGATGTCGGAGGGCCCGAGGGCAGCCTGGTCGCCGTCCCGCCAGGCGCTCAGTACGCCGTGGATCGTGCCGCCGATGCGGACCGGGACCATGGCCAGGCCTCGAACGCCGAAGCGGTGCAGGTACGGCGCATAGGCCGACTCGGGCCCCAGCCCCGCGGTGGTGACGTCCGAGGGGCTGGCTGAAGGCAGCACCAACGCGGCGCCCTCCTGGAGGACCCGTCCGACCAGGCCTACATCGGCCGGCTGTCTCCACCCGTCGAGCAGCTCACCCAGCGCCTCCCGGCGCTCAGGATGGGTGTGCGCCCATCCGCTGACCCGCACCGTCTGGCGGTCCTCCTCCAGGGTCCACAACGTCGTGGCACAGCCGAGCAGCTCGGCGACGGTTGCCGTGACGATGCTGGGGGAGCCGCTCGGGTCGGGGTTGGCGCGGGCCAGCCGATCCAGCAGGGTCGGCAGGGGTCTGGCGGGCTCAGGCCCGTCCTCGTCCGGTGGTCGTGCAGGCGCTGTGTCGTCGACCTGCATGTGTCGGCGTCTCCCTCATTCCGGTCCCCCCTCAGTTGTCGGCGCGGTGGCGCCGAACTGAAGCCGGCGAGCGCCTCGGCTCGACGGTGCGGCGGCGGGGCCCG
>JAJZTN010000168.1 GCA_021848885.1 Actinomycetes bacterium | reverse complement strand
GGCCCATCCCGGGGCGGGTCGCGGGGCTCAACGTCGTACCTGGATCCCGGCCCGCTCCATCTCGGCGACGGCGCGCTCGTCGTCTCCGGTGTTGAGGTTGACGAACCGGGTCGCCGACAGCGGCACGACCGTCGGGAAACCCAACCGGACCGCGTCTAGGGCCGTCTCCTTGACGCAGTAGTCCCCGGCGAGTCCGACCACGACCACCTCGTGGCAGCCGACCTCGGTGAGCATGTGGCCGAGCTCGGTGGCGCTGGTCTGCCCGGTGCGCGGGTCTCTCACCGAGAAGCCGGAGTAGCCGTCGGCACCGTCGACGCCTTTGCGTACCACCGGCCCGGCCACTCTCAGGCCCGGCAGCAGCTCGGCACCGGGGGTGCCGGCGACGCAGTGCACCGGCCAGATCCCGCCGTCCTTGGCGAAGTGCGGGGTGTCCGCCGGGTGCCAGTCCTGGGTGTAGAAGACGGGGCTGCCCGCCGCGTTGGCCGCGTCGATGTGGGCGTTGACCACGTCGATGGTCTGTTCACCTCCATCCACATACAGCCCGCCGGCCGGGTCGCCGAAGTCGACCTGCATGTCGACGACGATCAGGCCGACTCCCGGCCGATAGCCGAGCGGTTCGGCCTCACCCCGGTCGGCCTCACCCCGGTCGGGCTCACCCCGGTCGGCCTCACCCCGGTCGGCCTCACCCCTGGCGGCCTCAAGGACGTCGGGCTGCTCGCTCACTGGTGCACCATCCCTCATGCCAGCCTCACCTGCTCGCTCACTGCTCCTCCCGGTTCGCTTCGGCGTGCGCTGCGGCGGGGATGTAGCTGGTCGGGAGGGCCGGCTCACCGTGGGAGAGCTTCAGTCCCTCCCACGGCAGGCTGGCCAGCCGGGCGCGAACCCGCTCGCGCACCGCGGCCAGTGGCTCGGCCGACCCGACCCGCTGACCGCCGCGTACCAGCGGCACCTGCAGGGTCAGGTCGTGGGGCATCGCCGGTGGCTGTCCCTGGGCGGCGATGACCTCCTCGGTGGCTACGCCGGACTCGCGGTGCCGGCGTACGGCGTGCTTGCGCCCCCCGTGGGTCGCCTTGTCCACCGATCGCTTGGCCACCGCCACCCCGTCGACCTCGACCAGCTTGTAGACCATCCCGGCGGTGGGGGCCCCCGAGCCGGTGACCACCGAGGTGCCCGCTCCGTAGGCGTCCACGGGAGCGGCGGCCAGGGCGGCGATGGAGAACTCGTCGAGGTCGCCCGAGACGACGATGCGGGTCTTGTGGGCGCCGAGCTCGTCGAGCTGGGCGCGGGCCTCCTGCGCCATGACCGCCAGGTCACCGGAGTCGATCCGCACCGCGCCGAGCTCGGGCCCGGTGACCTGCACGGCTGCGCGGATGCCGGCGCGGATGTCGTAGGTGTCCACCAGCAGTGTGGTGCCCGCGCCGAGGGCGTCGACCTGCGAGGCGAAAGCCTGTCTCTCCTGGTCGTGCAGCAGCACGAAGGCATGCGCGCTGGTGCCCGCGGTCGGCACGCCGAAGCTACGTCCGGCTTCCAGGTTGCTGGTCGCTGCAAAGCCGGCCAGGTACGCCGCTCGCGCCGCGGCCACCGCGGCCTGCTCGTGGGTGCGTCGTGAACCCATCTCGATGATCGGGCGGCCCCGGGCGGCCAGCACCATGCGTGCCGCGGCCGAGGCGACGGCGGTGTCGTGGTTGAGCACGGACAGCACGAGCGTCTCGAGCAGCACCGCCTCGGCGAAGGGTGCGGTGACGGTCAGCACGGGGGAGTCGGGGAAGTACAGCTCTCCTTCGGCGTACCCGTCGATGTCCCCGGTGAAGGAGAAGTCGGCCAGCCACTGCCTGGTCGCGGCGTCGACAACGTCATGCTCGGCGAGCCAGCCCAGCTGCTCGGGGTCGAAACGGAAGCTCTGCAGAGCCTCCAGCAGCCGGCCGGTGCCGGCGAGCACCCCGAATCGGCGGCCATCGGGCAGGTGCCGGGCGAAGACCTCAAAGACGCACCGTCGCTGGGCACTGCCGTCGCGCAGCGCCGCCGCGAGCATGGTCAGCTCGTAGTGGTCGGTGAGCAGGCCGGTGCTCGTCACGGCCGCCAGCCTAGAGGCGCTACCGCGGGAGGGCGCTGCCTGCCGGGCCAGCGCGGGAGGGTGCTGCCTGCCGGGCCAGCGCGGGAGACCTCCGCCCTAGAGTGGAGTCATGCCAGTGGCGCCGGCGCAGGCCAGACCAGACCTCGAGGATGAGCTCGACGTCACGCTGCAGACCCCGTGGGTGACGATCGTGTGGAACGACCCGATCAACCTGATGTCCTATGTCACCTACGTCTTCCAGACCTACTTCGGCTATGCCAAGGAGAAGGCCACCAAGCTCATGCTCGACGTGCACCACAAGGGTCGGGCGGTGGTCTCGGCCGGCAGCCGGGAGAAGATGGAGCGCGACGTCGAGGCCATGCACTCCTACGGGTTGTGGGCCACGCTGGCGAAGGACGACTGAGCGTGCCGACGCGGTTCCGGCGGACCCGCGCAGGGGTGTCGGTGACCTTCGACGTCGACGAGGCCGGTTTGCTGAGCCGGCTCATCGACGAGTTGCTGGAGCTGCTCGACGACAGTGACGCGCCGACCGTTGAGGAGGACCCGCTGGCCCGCAGCGTGGGCATCGGCACCGCCTCCAAGCTGCCCGGGGACCCGGCGCTGGCCCGGCTCTTCCCGGACGCCTACGCCGATGACCCCGAGGGTGCCGCGGAGTTCCGTCGCTACACCGAGGCTGGGCTTCGGGAGGGCAAGCGGGCCGACGCGCGCGCGGTGCAGGTCGGCCTCGCCCAGGCGGGCGGCAAGCAGCTGCTCGACCCGGAGCTGGCCCAGGCCTGGTTGCGCACGCTCAACGACCTGCGGCTGACCATCGGCACCCGGCTCGAGGTCACCCAGGACATGGACGAGGCGAGCTTTGACTCGTGGGCGGATGAGGACCCGCGCAAGCCGGTCTTCGCGGTCTACTCCTGGCTCGGCTGGCTGCAGGAGATGCTGGTCCGAAGCCTGTGGTGACCCGGCGGGGCTCGAGCCGGGGGTGCCGCGGGCGAGTGCCCGGCCCGACCCGGCGGGGCTCGAGCCGGGGGTGCCGCGGGCGAGTGCCCGGCCCGACCCGACGGGGCTCGAGCCGGGGGTGCCGCGGGCGAGTGCCCGGCCCGACCCGGCGGGGCATCCCGCGCCGCTCTGCGTCTACGCTGCCTGCCCGTGCTCGTCATCAGCCAGGACATCCGCGACGCCCTCGTCGCCCATGCCCGTCGGGACCACCCGGACGAGGCGTGCGGGGTTGTGGCCGGTCCCGCCGGAAGCGACCGCCCCGAGCGCTTCATCCCGATGGTCAACGCGGCCCGCTCGCCAACCTTCTACGAGTTCGACTCCGCGGACCTGCTGCGGCTCTACCGGGAGTTGGACGAGCGCGACGAGGAGCCGGTGGTGATCTACCACTCGCACACCGCCACCGAGGCCTACCCCTCGCGCACCGACATCGCCTACGCCTCCGAGCCCGGGGCACACTATGTGCTGATCTCGACGCGCGAGTGCGGCTCGCAGGACGGGCCGGTGGAGTTCCGCTCGTTCCGCATCATGGACGGGAAGGTCCGCGAGGAAGAGGTTCGGGTGGTCCCAGCGTTGACCACCTCGTGAGCAGACCAGACGACGAGGAGCAGGCAGGCATGGCCATCGAGGTGCGGATCCCGACGATCCTGCGCAGCTACACCGCGGGGGCGAAGTCCGTGGACGCCGCCGGTTCCACGGTGGGCGAGGTGCTCGAGGACCTTGACAGCCGCTTCTCCGGGCTGCGCGAGCGCCTCGTCGACGAGGCCGGGCTGCGTCGCTTCATCAACGTCTACGTTAACGACGAGGACGTGCGCTTCATGGGCGGGCTGGCCGCTCCGGTCGCCGACGGAGACAGCGTCACCGTGCTGCCGGCCGTCGCCGGCGGCCGGGGCTGAGCGGCGTACGCCGGATCCGGGCGGAGCATGCCGATGCGGTTCGACTCGCTGCTTGACTCCGTAGGGCGCACCCCGCTGGTCGGGTTGCCCCGGTTGTCCCCGTCCCCGCAGGTGCGGCTGTGGGCCAAGCTGGAGGACCGCAACCCGACCGGCTCGGTCAAGGACCGCCCGGCGCTGCGGATGGTCGAGGCCGCCGAGCGGGACGGGCTGCTCACCCCCGGGTGCACGATCCTGGAGCCCACCTCCGGCAACACCGGCATCGCGCTGGCCATGGTGGCCAAGCTGCGCGGCTACCGGCTGGTCTGCGTCATGCCGGAGAACACCTCCGCTGAGCGCACCCAGCTGCTGCGGATATGGGGCGCGGAGATCATCTACTCCCCGGCCGCGGGCGGGTCCAACGAGGCGGTGCGGGTGGCCCGGCGGGTCGCGGCCGAGCACCCCGACTGGGTGATGCTCTACCAGTACGGCAATCCCGCCAACGTGGCCGCCCACTACGAGACCACCGGGCCGGAGCTTCTCGAGGATCTGCCCACCATCACCCACTTCGTCGCGGGGCTGGGCACCACCGGCACGCTCATGGGGGTCGGGCGGTTCCTGCGCGAGAAGGTGCCCGGCGTACAGATCATCGCAGCCGAGCCGCGCTACGGCGAGCTGGTCTACGGGCTGCGCAACCTCGACGAGGGTTTCGTGCCCGAGCTCTACGACGAGTCGGTGCTGACCCGCCGCTTCTCCGTCGGCCCGCGCGACGCGGTGCGCCGGGTGCGCGAGCTGCTGGAGCAGGAGGGCATCTTCGCCGGTGTGTCCACCGGGGCGATCCTGCATGCCGCCCTGGGTCTTGCCGCCGCCGCTGTCAAGGCGGGCGAGCGTGCCGACATCGCCTTCGTTGTCTGCGACGGCGGCTGGAAGTACCTGTCGACCGGGGCGTACGACGGTGACCTCGACGCGGTAGAGGAGTCGCTGTCCGGTCAGGTCTGGGCGTAGCCCCGCCCCGGCCCGCGCCCCCCGGCCCGGCCCGCCCCGGCCCGCGCCCCCGGCCCCCCCGGCCCCGCCTCG
>JAJZTN010000017.1 GCA_021848885.1 Actinomycetes bacterium | reverse complement strand
CCGATCTAGGGCCCGACAGCCCCACATCAGGCAGGTACGACGACCTCCTGCGCCGCACTGACCCGGCCCAGGTGCAGTGTCGCCTCGGTCGGCACGCTCCGCCGGACCAGGCCCAACCCGATCGGGCCCAGCTCGAAGTGGTGCACCGCGGTGCCCAGGACACCCACCGGGCGGCCCTCGTGCTCGATCACCGCGGCGTGCCCGGGCAGCTCCCCGGTGCTGCCGTCCAGGTGCAGCAGCACCAGCCGACGTGGCGGGCGGCCGAGGTTGTGCACGCGGGCCACCGTCTCCTGACCGCGGTAGCAGCCCTTGTCCAGGTGCACAGCCGCGCCGATCCAGCCGACCTCGTGCGGGATGGTGCGGTGGTCGGTCTCGAAGCCGAACCTGGGCGAGGCGGCCGCCAGCCGCAGCGCCTCCATCGCCCACAGTCCCGCCGGCTGCCCGGCCCGGGACAGGACGGCCTCGAGCCGGTCGCGGGGCACCAGCAGCTCACGCCCGGCCAACGCCCCGGCGGAGCCGCCCCGCGGGGGGCAGACCCAGCTGAGCAGTCCCGGCTGCGGGCTCGGGCGGGGCTGCCACAGCACGGCCACCTCGTCACTGAGGTCGGCCACCTCGACCTGGGCCCAGAAGCGCATCGACTCCAGGTAGGCGCGCAGCCCGGCCGCGGTGCCCGGCTCGAGGGTCAGCCAGGTGCTCGTCCCGTCGTCGAGGACCCGCATATGCGCCTCGACATGCCCGTGCGGGCTGAGCACGAGCGCCTCGGTGCCCACGCCGGGCTCGAGCTGGCTCAGGTGCTGGCTGGTCAGCGAGTGCAGCCAGCTCAGCCGTTCCGGCCCGCTGACCCGCAGCACCCCGCGATGGGAGAGGTCGACGAACCCCTCACCGGCCACCAGCCGGCGCTGTTCGCGCAGCGGGTCGCCGTAGTGCAGGGCGACCCCCATGTCGGGACCCTCCGGGACCGGCACGGCGCCGGGCAGCGCCAGGATGGGGCTGCGGTAGTCCGACCGGCCCACCAGCGCCTCTGCGGCGGTCTCACTCACGGCTGCCCCCCGGTCATGGCGCAATGCCGGCAGGTGCCGAAGATCGCGAAGTGCCGCACGTCCGTCTCGAAGCCCTGCTCGGCTCGAAGCCGGGCAACCAACGGCTCGGCCGCGGCGACGCCCACCTCGGTGACCGCCGCGCACTCCCGGCACACCAGGTGCAGGTGCTGGTCGTCGGTGGCGACGTGGTAGGTCGGCGCGCCGTGCCCCAGGTGGGCGTGGGTGACCAGCCCGACCTCCTCGAGCAGCTCCAGGGTGCGGTAGACGGTGGACAGGCTGATCCCCCCGGCAGTCTGCTGCACCCTGGCCGCGACCTCGTCGGGGGTGGCGTGCCCGAGCCCGGCAACCGCCTCGAGCACGAGCTGGCGCTGCGGGGTGAGCCGGTAGCCCTGCTCACGCAGCCGACGCCGCAAGTCACCAGGCATGCTCGGGAGTCTAGGGGCCGCTGACCCGCTTGAGCCGAGCCGACAGGTGCGGCTGCAGCGGCTGCCCGACGGCCGCCATGTCGTAGGCCCACATCAGGTCGCCCTCGACCAGGCCATAGAGCCGGTGCCCCGCCGAGTAGTCCTTGGCGGTCTGGGTCCGGGCAACCACGTCGGTGCTCATCTCGATCTTGGCGCCCTCGACCGTGCCGACCCATATCTCGACATAGCCCGTGGGGTGGGCCAGCACCACCTCGAGCTGCCCGTCCGGCTGCGGGCGCCAGAAACCGGTCTCGGTGGCCAGCGGCCGGACCTTGGCCCCGGCCTCGTCGAGCAGCCAGGACCGGCTGGTGTAGCTGAGGAAGGCCTTGCCCGGCACGTAGCCGACGTCGATCTCCTGCCCGAACCGGAACTCCTCGACGGTGGGGTAGCCACCGACCCCGGCGCCCTCCCAGTGCCCGATGAGCCAGGCCAGCCCGACCAGCTGCGGGGCGAGGTCAGCGGGCAGCTCGGTGGCCACGCTCAGTCCTGCCCCTTGAACAGCCGAAAGACCGAGTAGCCCGCGGCCGCGCTGATGGCAACGAAGACGATGACGAGCACGGCGACGAAGGACCCCTGGAGCACGGCGTGAGTCTAGCCGCGCGCCCCGTCCGCCCCGCCCGGCGCGCCAGCACGGCGAGCACGGATCCGGACCACCAGCAGATAGGCCTCGCAGCCCAGGCACAGCCCGAAGGCGGCGTTGAGCAGCGCCGCGGCCAGCGCCACGCCCACCGCCACCAGCCCGGCCAGGCTCGCACCGCCCAGCAGGGCCGCGAGCCCGGTCGCGGTGCAGACCAGGCCGACCGCTTGGGCGAAGCGGGGTGGGCCGGGGTCCTCCAGCTGGACCGGCGGGCCGAGCCGGGGGCGCACAAGCCGACGGAACAGGACGGCGTACGGCGTCGCACCGGCACCTCGTGCCGCACCCCAGCCGAAGAGGGCGACCTGGGCGGCCAGCAGCGCGGTGGCCCAGGCGGCGGGGGCGGCTACCAGGACGGTGGCGAGCACGAGGCTGGACAGTGCCGCGGCCAGTCGTGCACCGCGCGGGTCGACCGGCGCGAGCCGCGAGAGCCGGGCCGGGTCGGTGGGGCCGCTGAGGTGGGCGGGGTCGGTGACGGGTCGGGAAGGTCGTGCGGGCATGCGGGTCTCCGGGGTGGCGAGCGGGATGTTCGGACGGCTGGGTCAGCTGTCCGGACACATCGCGGTGGCCACCCGCAGCAGGTCGACCGCCCGCCGCCGGGTCATCGTGCAGCGCAGGCAGGGCTGGGCGCTCGGAGCGCTCACGTCAGCTCCGACAGGGTGGCCAGCACCGCGGCCTTGCGCGGGGTGCCGGTGACCCGGCGCAGCTGGATCCCGGCCGGGTCGAGCAGCAGCACAGTGGGGGTGCGGGCTATGCCGAGGTTGCGCACCAGGTCCAGCCGGGACTCCGCGTCGATCTCGACATGGGCCACCCCAGGCACCAGCCGGGCGACCTCACCGAGCACGCCCCGGGTGGCCCGGCAGGGCTGGCAGAAGGCGGTGGAGAACTGCACGAGCGTGGCCCGCGTGCCCAGCGCCGCACCGATGTCGGCGCGGCTGAGCCTCAGCTGGTCCGGGGCCACGCGGATCCTTCCGTCACCGCGCCACCGGTGCAGCCCGAAGGCGGCGGAGGCCAGCACGGCCACCGCCAGCACCACCAGACCAGCAGACACGGGCAGTGCAGCGCGCCGAGCGCGCGCGACATTCCCAGCCGGCGCTAGGCCGACCCGCCGGTGCCAGGCCGACCAGCCGGCGCTAGGCCGACCCGCCGGCGCTAGGCCGACCCGCCGGCGCTAGGCCGAGCCGCCGGCGAAGGGCGGCAGGAGCTCGACGACGTCGCCGTCGTGCAGCACCGTGTGCGGGTGCGCCCGAACCGACCCGACCAGCACGGCGCACCCGGGCAGCACCCGCAGCAGCCGGTCCCCGTGCCGACGGCCTGCCTCGTCCAGCGCCTCAGCCACGGTGGCGGCCTGACAGCTCTCCTCGGCCACCCCGGTCGCGGCCCGGGCCGCAGCCCAGTAGCGCAGCGTCACAGCCGCCCGGGCGCTCATCGATGCACCGTCACCACGACGCTCACCACGACGCGGGTCACCTCGCCATCCCCCGCAGTCCTGGCCCAGGCATGGGCCCGGTGCTGCGGGGAGCCCGGCCGGGCCGGCCCAGCGGTGGGCAACGTCGAGACCCCTTCCGACGGGCGGGGCTGGGGCAGAGGCGGCATGTCCGCTATTCTCCCAGCGCGAGCCGATGACCGGCACGCGACCGACCGCGGCAGCGTCGCCGAGCGTCGGAGCCGACCGCGATGGAGGCCCGATGAGCACGCTGCTCCTTCTCACCGACGACCTCTCCCCCTCCGCCGAAGTGCTGCCCGCCCTCGGGCTGCTGCTGCACCGGGTGCGCGTCGCCCCGGCCGACGGGGCTGCCCTGCTGGACACCGGCCCGGCCGACGTGGTGCTCGTCGACGGGCGCCGTGACCTACCCCATGCCCGGTCGCTGTGCCGGCTGCTGCGCAGCACGGGGCTGGGCGCGCCGATGCTGCTCGTCACCACCGAGGGCGGACTGGCCGCGGTGTCGGCCGAGTGGGGCGTGGACGACGTGCTGCTGGACACCGCCGGCCCGGCGGAGGTGGAGGCCCGGCTTCGGCTGAGCCTGGGGCGGCTGGCCGCCACCACCGAGGAGGTGGACAGCCGCAGCGAGATCCGCAACGGCGACCTGAGCATCGACGAGGCGACCTACACCGCCCGGATCCGCAACCGGGTGCTCGACCTGACCTACAAGGAGTTCGAGCTGCTCAAGTACCTGGCCCAGCACCCGGGCCGGGTCTTCACCAGGGCGCAGCTGCTGCAGGAGGTGTGGGGATACGACTACTTCGGCGGCACCCGCACCGTCGACGTGCACGTGCGCCGGCTGCGCGCCAAGCTCGGCACCGACTACGAGACGCTCATCGGCACCGTCCGCAACGTCGGCTACCGCTTCGTCGCGGCGGGGTCGCAGGAGCGGGAGCGGGCCGAAGCCTCGCTGTGAGCCTGGCGCCTCACCCCGGGCTGCCCTCTTCCAGCGGTGAGGGTGATCCCACGGAACTGCCCACCACGGTGCAGACCCGGGGGCGGCTGGACGAGGCGAGCGTCGCCGCGGTGGCGCACCTGGTGGCCGCCTCCACCGAGGCCGACGGGGTCAGCCCGCTGTCCGAGCACGTCCTGCTGCACCTGCGCTACGGCGGGGACCGCCCGGCCCGCAACGTGCTGCTCTGGCGGGGCGGTGAGCTGGCCGGCTACGCCCATCTCGACGTCACCGACTCCATCGCCGGGCCCAGCGCCGAGCTGACGGTGGCGCCGGCGCACCGCGGCCACCGGCTGGGCCGCATGCTGGTCGCCGAGTTGACCCGGCAGAGCCCCGACGGGCGGCTGCGGCTGTGGGCCCACGGGGAGGACTCCGCGGCCACCCAGCTGGCCCGCGGGATGGGCTACGTGCAGATGCGCACCTTGTGGCAGATGCGCCGCTCGCTGTACGCCGCGCTGCCGCGGGCGAGCCTGCCCGCCGGGGTGCGGCTGCGCTCCTTCCGCCCCGGCGAGGACGACCAGGAGTGGGTCCGGCTCAACGCCGAGGCCTTCGCCGGCCACCCCGAGCAGGGGGACTGGACCTTGCAGGACCTGCGCCGCCGGATGCGTGAGCCGTGGTTCGACCCGAGCGGCTTCCTCCTCGCGGTGCGCGGGCCGGGCCAGGGTCGCATGCTCGGCTTCCACTGGACCAAGGTGCACGGCGGGGCGCCGGGGCACCCGCACCCGCACACCGGCCACGGTGGTGACACCGAGCACGGCCACGAGGCGATTGGCGAGGTCTACGTCGTCGGGGTGGCGCCGCAGGCCCGCGGTGTCGGGCTGGGCCGCGCGCTGACCGTGGCCGGGCTGGAGCACCTGCGTGGCCGCGGGCTGGGCGAGGCGATGCTGTATGTCGAGGCCGACAACACCGCGGCGATCCGGCTCTACACCGACCTGGGGTTCACGCACTGGGACACCGACCGGATGTTCTGCCGACCAACCCTGGCTCAGCCGAAGCGACCGGAGATGTAGTCCTCGGTCGCCTTCTCAGCGGGGTTGGAGAAGATCCGCTGGGTGTTGTCGATCTCGATCAGCCGACCTGGCTGGCCCACCCCGGCGAGGTTGAAGAAGCCCGTCCGGTCACTGACCCGGGCGGCCTGCTGCATGTTGTGGGTCACGATGACGATGGTGTAGTGCTCCTTGAGCTGCTCGATGAGGTCCTCGATGGCCAGGGTGGAGATCGGGTCCAGCGCCGAGCACGGCTCATCCATCAGCAGCACCTCCGGCTCCACGGCGATGGCCCGCGCGATGCACAGCCGCTGCTGCTGCCCCCCGGACAGTCCCGCACCGGGCCGCTCCAGCCGGTCCTTGACCTCCTCCCACAGGTTCGCCGCGCGCAGCGAGCGCTCGACGATCTCGTCCAGCTCGCGCCGGGGGCGACGACCCTGCAGCTTCAGCCCCGCCGCGACGTTGTCGTAGATCGACATGGTCGGGAACGGGTTGGGTTTCTGGAAGACCATGCCGATGGCGCGGCGGACGTTGACCGGGTCCACGCTCGGGGAGTAGATGTCCTCCCCGTCCAGCAGCACCTTGCCCGAGGACCACGCGCCGGGCACCACCTCGTGCATCCGGTTGAGGGTGCGCAGCACCGAGGACTTCCCGCACCCGGACGGGCCGATGAAGGCCGTCACCGACCGCGGCTCGATGGTCAGGCTCACGCCCTGTACGGCGCAGAACTTGCCGTAGTAGATGCTCAGGTCGCTGACGTCGATGCTCTTGGCCATGACGGTTCCAGGGGCTCCTAGCGGGTCCGGCTGAGTCGGGCGAGCGCACGGGCGCCGAGGTTGAGCAGCAGCACCATGACGATGAGGACGAGCGCGCTGCCCCAGGCCCGGGTGATCGACTGGGGGTTGGGTCGACCGGCCTGGTCCCACACGATGAGCGGCAGGGCGGCCTGCGGGCCGCTGAACGGGTCGAAGTTGATCGAGCTAGTGAAGCCGTTGAGCAGCAGCAGCGGCGCGGTCTCTCCCATGACACGCGCCACGCCCAGCATGATGCCGGTGACGATGCCCGGCACCGCGGTCGGGACGACGACCTTGAGGATGGTCCGCCACTTGGGCACGCCGAGGGCGTAGGAGGCCTCGCGCAGGGAGTCCGGCACGAGCTTGAGCATCTCCTCGGTGGAACGGACCACTATCGGGATCATCAGGATGGTCAGCGCCAGGGTGGCAGCGAAACCGGACCGGTTCAGCCCCAGCATCAGCACCCAGACGGTGAAGATGAACAGGCCGGCCACGATGGAGGGGACACCGGTCATGACGTCGACGAAGAAGGTGACGAGCCGGGCGAACCAGCCGCGCCCGTACTCGACCAGGTAGATGGCGGTGAGCATCGCCAGCGGGATCGAGATGAGGCTGGCCAGGGCGGCCTGCTCCAGGGTGCCGACGATGCCGTGGTAGACCCCGCCGCCTGTGTCGGTGGGGCCGATGTTGCGCAGCGAGTGGGTGAGGAAGGTGCCGTTGATCAGGCCGCCACCGCGCTGGACGACCTTGAACAGCACCGCGCCCAGCGGCAGCATGGCCAGGGCGAAGGCGGCGTACACGGCCGTGGTGACCAGCCGGTCCAAGGCGTGCCGGCGGCCCTCCACGAGGAAGCTGATGACGGTCTGCCCGACCAGGTAGACGGCCGCGGCCATCAGCACCGAGCCGGCCCAGCCCGACACCGGTGTGAAGGTCTCGAGCAGCCCGGTCACGGCGATGGCGCCCACCGCCACCAGCGCGAGCGTGCCGCGTCGCAGCCGCGCGCCTGACAGCGTCGAGGTGCCCGAGAGCGTCGAGGCCCCCGGGACGGGGGTCTTCAGGATGCTCATCCGGCCGCCCCGGCGAACTCCCGGCGGCGGGCGATGACCCCGCGGGCCACGATGTTCACGACGAGGGTGATGACGAAGAGCACCAGGCCCGAGGCGATCAGCGCGTTGGTGCCCAGGTCGGCGGCGTAGCCGTACTGCAACGCGATGTTCGCCGCGAAGGTGTTGCCGCCCGGTTCGAGGATCTTCCAGGAGATGACGTAGTTCGTGCTGAGCACCAGGGCGATGGCCACGGTCTCACCGAGGGCCCGGCCCAGCCCGAGCATCGAGGCGCTGATGATGCCGGGGCGACCGAAGGGCAGCACGGCCAGCCTGATCACCTCCCATCGGGTGGCACCCAGGGCCTGGGCGGCCTCGACATGGTCGCGCGGCACCTGAAGGAAGACCTCCCGGGTGACCGCCGAGATGATCGGGAGGATCATCACGGCCAGCACGACCCCGGCGTTGAGCATCGTCTGCTTGAAGGTGCTGCCCGACCCGACCGAGAAGAGCGGGAACCACCCCAGATGATCGGCCAGCCAGGTCTGCAGCCCGACCATCTGCGGGACCAGGAAGAACAGCCCCCACAGTCCGTAGATCACGCTGGGGACGGCGGCGAGCAGATCTACGAGGTAGGCCAGCGGCTGGGCGAGGCGGCGGGGCGCGAAGTGTGCGATGAACAGCGCGGTCCCCACCGCGACCGGCACCGCCAGCACGAGGGCGATGAGACTGGACAGCAGGGTGCCCCAAGCCAGCGCGGCGATGCCGAAGGTGGAGGGGGTGGAGTCCGGGAACCACGCCGAGGTGGTCAGGAAGTTCGTGGTGTCCGCGCGCACCGCGGGGATGGAGCGGTAGAGCAGGAACGCCGCGATCAGGGCGATGATCAGCAGCAGGGTGAGGCTCGCGCCCCCGGAGAGGACTGCGAAGATCCGGTCACCGGGGCGGACCGAGCGACCGGTCGACAGCGGCGCTGGCGCCGGTGCCAGGGTCGCGAGGACCTCTTCGATCGGTGGCTGCTCGTCGCTCATGCTGCCCGTTCGCTCGTCGGCTGCGCGGCCGCGCACCGGGTGGAGGGCCCCGCGCGGGCCCGTCCCGGCACCGGGGTGCCGGGACGACCATCTCGGGTGCGCGGCCCGGACGCCCGGTGCACCCGGCCGCATGTGCGGGCCGGGTGCACCGAGGATAGTGCCGTCCCCACAGGGGCCGGTCGCCCGGTCAGGAGACCTTGGCGATAACCGCCTGGACCTTGCTGCGGATCTCGGTGGGCAGCGGGGCGTAGCCCAGCGCCACCAGCTTCTGCTGCCCGGCGTCGCTGACGACATAGCTCAGGAAGCCCTTGACCAGGGCGGCCTGGTCGGCCGGCAGGCCGCCGTTGACGCAGGTGATCTCGTAGGTGACCAGCAGGATGGGGTAGGCGCCGGGAGCCTTGGTGGCGTAGTCCAGCGACAGGGTCAGGTCGTCACCGGTGCCGACGATCTTGGCGGCTGCGACGGCCTTGGCGACGGCGTCGGGAGTCAGCGTGACCGGGCCGGCTCCGTTGTCCACCTGGCCCATCTGCAGCTGGTTGTCCCGGGCGTAGCTGTACTCGTCGTAGGAGATGGTGAACTGGGTGGACTTGATCGCCTGGGCGACGCCCGCCGAGCCCTTGGCGCCCTGGCCGCCAGGAGCCTTCCACTGCTTGTCGTGGCCATAGCTCCAAGCGCCGCCAGCAGCCGCCGCCAGGTACTCGGTGAAGTTGTCCGAGGTGCCCGAGGCGTCAGAGCGGTGGAAGGTGGTGATGGCCTGCGCCGGCAGCTTGGCGCTCGGGTTCAGCGCGGTGATCGCCGGGTCGTTCCACTTCGCGATCTTGCCGCTGAAGATGCCCGCGAGCACCGCCGGGGTGAAGACCAGGTTGTCCGCGCCCGGCACGTTGTAGACCACCGCGATCGGGCCGGGAACCATCGGCAGGTCCACCGCGGTGCCAGGTGCGCACCGCCCGTTGGCCGCCGAGGTCTCGCCCTTGGTCGGGCTCAGCGCCGAGTCGGACCCGCCGAAGGATGTCGTCTTGGCCAGGAAGTCCTTGATCCCCTGGCCCGAGCCGACCTGGCCGTAGTTGACCGTCGCGTCGGGGCAGGCCGTCTGGTAGTCCTTGATCCACTGGGTCATCGCGTTGGCCTGTGCGGTGGACCCGGACCCGTTGAGCGTGCCGGAGGCGCAGAACGCCGGGGCGGCCGAGCTCGCGCTCACGGCGGCACCCGAGCCAGACGAGCTCGCGCTCGAGGAGGAGGACGGGGACGTGTTGTTGTTGGAGCCGCACGCAGCAAGGGCGAGCACGCCGACCAGCGCCACGGCGCTGAGCCGGGCAAACCGCTGGAGCTTCACGGGGTTGCCTCTCCGTCAGGGTTGTCAGGGCGCGGGACTCTCCCGGCCGTGCCGGACACTAGGGAGACAAGGTGAATCGACCGGCCTGGCGGGGTGAACGAAAGGTGAACAACCGCTGGTGGAGCCCGTCTGGCGACGTGATGCTGGACACCATGCTCGTGCCGGCAGCTACAGCACCTCGCCCCTGGCCGGACCGCCCCCGCCCGAGGGCGAGGCGAGCCGGGTCAGGGCTGGTGCTTCTGGGCGACCAGCACACGGCCGGTGGCATCGACGTGCGCCACCAGCACCTCCGCCGTGCCAAGCGATGCCGGAACGGTGCTCAGGCCGGCGGCAGCCAGCGGGGCGAGCAGGCCCGCCAGGTCCTCCCGGTGCGTGCACAGCAGCGTCCCGACACCGGTGGCAGCCGCTCGTAGCGCCTCGACGGCAACCTCGCTGGGAGCCTGGCCCGCCCCGGCCTCCCGGGACAGCCGCGGCTCCAGGTGGGCCGGGCTCGCGGAGCTCTCGGCGTACGGCGTGAGGGTCTCCAGACAACGGCGGGCCGGCGAGCTGAGCACCCGCAGCGGACCCAGGGCGGCCAGCACAGCGACCAGAGCGACGGACTGGGCCCGCCCGCGCGGCGTCAGCGGACGGTCGTCGTCGACCCCATCCCAGCCGGACCTGCCCACGGCGTGGGCGTGGCGCAGCAGCACCACCGGGACGGTGTCCACCTCGGCCCCGGTGAAGGCGGCCAGCAGCTCCCGGTCGCGCGGATAGCTGAGCCGGGCCACCGCCTCGCCCGGGTCTAGCCAGGCCAGCGCGTCAACCTCGGTGCCCGGCTCGTGCTCGCCGTCCAGGGCCCGCCCGGCCCAGTAGTGCACGACCTTGGGCACCACCTGACCGGCCGCGTCGGCGACCACGTAGCGTTGCCGGCCCAGCGGCCTGCCCAGGGCCACCGCGTGGCCGGTCTCCTCACGCACCTCGCGGGCGGCCGCGGCCAGCGGGTGCTCGCCCGGGTTGATCTTGCCCTTGGGCAGCGACCAGTCGTCGTAGCGGGGCCGGTGCACGACGGCGACCTCGACCCGGCCGCAGGCGCGGCGCCACAGCACGGCACCGGCGGCACGCACACCCTGTGGACCGGCGCCGGCCACCGCCTCCACCTGCAGGTCCACCGGCCGGCTGGGCCGATCGGACCGGGGCGGCTCGCGGGTCACCGCTGCGGCACCGGCCGCCGGGCGTGGGCGAGCACCAGCTCGCTCTGCAGGTCCAGCAGCGGGGTGCCGTCGGCGCCGGCGCTGCGGCGCTGCCAGCGCCCGTCGGCCCCCAGCCGCCATGACGCCGTGCGCTCGTCCAGCGCGGTGTCCAGCAGCTGGGCCAGCGCCTCCACGTGTGCGGGCTCGGTCAGCCTCACCAGCGCCTCAACCCTGCGATCCAGGTTGCGGTGCATGAGGTCGGCGCTGCCGATCAGGCACACCGGCCGGCCACCGGCGGCGAAGAGGAACACCCGGGAGTGCTCGAGGAAGCGACCCAGGATGGAGCGCACCTCGATGTTCTCACTCAGCCCCGCCACCCCCGGGCGCAGGGCGCATATGCCGCGCACCAGCAGCCGCACGGGCACGCCGGCCTGGCTGGCCTCGTAGAGGGCGTCGATGACGGTCTCGTCGACGATGGAGTTGACCTTGAGCTTGATGCCGGCCGGGCGCCCGGCGCGGTGGTGGGCGATCTCGCCGCGGATGAGGGAGACGAGGGTGTCGCGCAGGAACCGGGGCGCAACGGCGAGGCGGCGGAAGGTGGTGTGGGGTGCGTAGCCGGAGAGCTGGTTGAACAGCCGGTTGACGTCCTCGGCCACGACCGGGTCGGCGGTGAGCAGGCCCAGGTCCTCGTACTGGCGGGCTGTCTTGGGGTGGTAGTTGCCGGTGCCGATATGGGCGTAGCGGCGCAGCTCCTCGCCCTCCCGGCGGACCACCAGGCACAGCTTCGCGTGGGTCTTGAGCCCGACGATGCCGTAGACCACGTGGCAGCCGGCCTGCTCCAGCTGGCGGGCCCAGCGGATGTTGGCCTGCTCGTCGAACCGAGCCTTGATCTCGACAACGACGAGCACTTGCTTGCCGGCCACCGCGGCGTCGATGAGCGCATCGACGATCGGGGAGTCACCGGAGGTCCGGTAGAGGGTCTGCTTGATCGCCAGCACCGTCGGGTCGGCCGCGGCCTGCTCGACGAAGGCCTGCACGCTGGTGGCGAAGGAGTCGTAGGGGTGGTGCAGCAGCACCGGGGCCTGCCGGATGGCGGCGAAGACGTCGCGGGACTCCCCCCGCTCGGCCTCGTGCAGCGCCGGGTGGGTTCGCGGCACGAAGCTGGGGTACTGCAGCTCGCCACGGTCCAGATCGGCCAGGCCGTGCAGCCCGGTCAGGTCCAGCGGCCCCGGCTGGTAGTAGATGTCGGAGGCGCCCACCCCCAGCTCGCGGGCCAGCAGGTCCAGCACCGTCGGGTCGATGCTCTCCTCGACCTCCAGCCGGACCGGCGGGCCGAACCGGCGGCGCATCAGCTCGCGCTCGATGGCCTGCAAGAGGTTCTCGGCCTCGTCCTCCTCGACCTCGACGTCCTCGTTGCGGGTCACCCGGAAGGCGTGGTGGGCCAGCACGTCCATCCCCGGGAACATCTGGTCCAGGTGCGCGGCGATGACGTCCTCGAGCGGCACGAACCGGGCCGTCTCGTTGGTCACCGAGGCCGGCACGAACCGGGGCAGCAGCGGCGGCACCTTGACCCGGGCGAAGTGCTCCAGGCCGGTCTGCGGGTTGCGCACCACGACGGCCAGGTTCAGCGAGAGCCCGGAGATGTAGGGGAACGGGTGCGCCGGGTCGACGGCCAGCGGGGTGAGCACCGGGAAGACCTTGGCGAGGAAGACCTCGCGCAGCTCCTCGCGCTCCTCCTCGGTCGCCTCGTCCCAGCGCAGCAGCTCGATGCCCTCCTTGGCCAGCGCGGGGCGGATCTCGTCGCGGAAGCAGGCCGCGTGCCGCTCGGTCAGCTCCCGGGCGTTGGTGGAGATCAGCTCGAGCACCTCTCGGGGCTGCAGGCCGCTGGCCGCACGCACCGCGAGCCCGGTTGCGATGCGCCGCTTGAGCCCGGCCACCCGGACCATGAAGAACTCATCCAGGTTGGAGGCATAGATCGCCAGGTAGCGGGCCCGCTCGAGCAAGGGGACCTGCTCGTCCTCGGCCAGCTCGAGAACCCGCTCGTTGAACCGCAGCCAGCTCAGCTCACGGTCCAGGAAGCGGCCGGGGGGCAGTGCCGGGCGCTCCCCTGCGACGGTGCCAGCGGCGTACGGCGCCTCGGTGCCAGCGGCGTACGGCGCCTCGGTGACCGCGCCGGCGTGCGGCGCCTCGGCGACCGCACCGGCGTACGGGACACCCGCGAGGCCGTCCGGGTCGGGCGCGGGTCCGGTGGTCATGGCCCCATGGTGCCATCGGCGCAGCGCTCGTGGACCCCAAGGGGAACTGAAGGTCGGGCCTTTCGTCCCTTGACCCGATACCCCCACCAGGTATCGTGACGACGGACATCGATACCTACGAGGGGTATCGGGCGGCCGGTGCGAGCCGGCCTGGACGCTGGAGGGGCCATGGTCGCCAAGCGCACGGCCACGGACGGTGCTGCCCGGCCGGGAGGCAGCGCGACGCACGGCTACCAGCACCGCAAGCCGGGCTACCTGGCCAGCAAGGACGACCACCTCAAGCGGCTGCGCCGGATCGAGGGCCAGGTCCGCGGGCTGCAGCGGCTGGTGGAGAACGACACCTACTGCATCGACGTGCTCACCCAGGTGTCGGCGGCCACCAAGGCGCTGGAGGCCTTCGCCATCGGCCTGCTCGACGAGCACCTGTCGCACTGTGTCGCCGAGGCGCTCTCCCGCGGCGGCGCCGAGGCCGACGAGAAGGTGCGCGAGGCCTCGGCAGCCATCGCCCGACTGGTGCGCTCCTGAGCGCACCGCCACCCCCAGACGCACCCCTCATGACACCGGACAACGGAGGACCGCAATGACCCGGACCCAACTGATCGTCGAGGGCATGACCTGCCAGCACTGCGTTCACGCGGTGACCACGGAGGTCTCGGCGCTGCCCACGGTCAGCGACGTGGCCGTGCAGCTGGTCGCCGGCGGCCCCTCCACGGTGACCGTCACCAGCACGAGCGAGCTGTCCGACGAGCAGCTGCGCGCCGCGATCGAGGAGGCGGGGTACTCCCTGGTCGAGGTCGGGCGGGGCGAGGTCCATCCGGCATGACGCGAGCAGACGAGCAGCCCGGCACCGGTGTGATCACCCCGACCCGCACGATCGAGCTGGCCATCGGCGGGATGACGTGCGCCTCCTGCGCGGCCCGGGTGGAGAAGAAGCTCAACCGGATGACCGGGGTGAGCGCGACGGTGAACTACGCCACCGAGAAGGCCACCGTCAACGTGGGCGAGGGTGTGGGCGCCGATGACCTCATCGCCGCGGTGACCGCGACCGGCTACACCGCCCGGCTACCCGAGCCACCGGCGCCGCAGGCCAGCCCGACGGACACCTCGGGTCAGGAGGGGCCCGCCGGGGCGCACGGGGCGCACGCCGAGACTGACCGCGAGCTGGCCGGGCTGCGCCAGCGGCTGCTCGTCTCCGCTGTGCTGACCACCCCGGTGCTGGCGCTGGCCATGGTCCCGGCGCTGCAGTTCAGGAACTGGCAGTGGCTCAGCCTCGCGCTGGCCTCCCCGGTCGTGGTGTGGGGAGCCCTGCCGCTGCACCGAGCCACCTGGACGAACCTGCGCCACGGCGCGGCCACCATGGACACCCTGATAACCGTCGGGGTCGGGGCGGCGTACCTGTGGTCGCTCTACGCCCTCTTCTTCGGCATGGCCGGCCAGCCCGGGATGCGGATGGGCTTCGCGCTGCTGCCGGCCAGGGCGGCAGGCGGGGCGGACATCTACCTCGAGGTGGCCAGCGCCGTCACGGTGTTCATCCTGGCCGGGCGCTACGCCGAGGCCCGCGCCAAGCGGCGCTCGGGTGCGGCGCTGCGGGCCCTGGCGACGCTGGGCGCCAAGGACGCCGCCCGCCTGGACCCCGCACCCGGCGGGCGGGAGACCGAGACGCGCGTGCCGATCGGCCTGCTGGCGGTGGGGGACCGGTTCGTTGTCCGCCCCGGCGAGAAGATCGCCACCGACGGGGTCGTCGAGCAGGGCACCTCGGCGGTGGACACCAGCATGCTCACCGGGGAGCCAGTGCCGGTCGAGGTGGGACCAGGCGACCCGGTGGTGGGGGCCAGCGTCAACGCCGGGGGCCGCCTCGTGGTGCGCGCCACCCGGGTCGGCGCGGACACCGCGCTGGCCCAGATCGCCCGGCTCGTCGAGGCCGCCCAGGCCGGCAAGGCCCCCGTGCAGCGGTTGGCCGACCGGGTCGCCGCCGTCTTCGTCCCGGTGGTCATCGTGATCGCCATGCTCACCCTGGCCGGCTGGGTGCTCACCGGGCACCCCGTCCAGCAGGCCTTCACCGCGGCGGTGGCTGTGCTGATCATCGCCTGCCCGTGCGCGCTCGGCCTGGCCACGCCCACGGCGCTGCTGGTGGGCACCGGCCGCGGCGCCCAGCTCGGGGTGATCATCCGCGGCCCCGAGGTGCTCGAGTCCACCCGGCGGGTGGACACCGTCGTGCTGGACAAGACCGGCACCGTGACGACCGGCACGATGACGCTGCTCGACATCCAGACAGCGCCCGGGGAG
This sequence comes from Actinomycetes bacterium, assembly GCA_021848885.1. Classification (GTDB taxonomy): domain Bacteria; phylum Actinomycetota; class Actinomycetes; order JAJZTN01; family JAJZTN01; genus JAJZTN01. Next base: position 9,926 of record JAJZTN010000017.1, on the reverse strand, counting down.
GACCCCGACCTGCTGCTGCGGCTGGTGGGCGCCCTCGAGCACGCCTCCGAGCACCCGATCGGGCGGGCCATCGCCGAAGGCGCCCGGGCCCACGGCCTCACCCTGCCCGAGGTGGCCGACTTCGCGGCGGGTCACGGGCCGGGGGTCACCGGGGTGGTCGAGGGTCACGCCGTGCTGGCCGGTCGGGCCAGCTGGCTGGCCGAGCAGTGGGCGCTGCGGCCGGACGCGCCGCTGCAGGCCGCCGCCGTGGCCGCCGAGCAGGCCGGGCGCACCGTGGTGCTGGCCGCCTGGGACGGCCAGGTGCGCGGCATGCTCACGCTCGCCGACGCGGTCAAGCCGAGCTCGGCCGATGCGATCCGCCGGCTGGCCGCCCTCGGTCTGCGCCCGATGCTGCTCACCGGGGACAACGCCACAGTCGCCGCGGCGGTGGCGGCAGCGGTCGGGATCGGGCCCGCCGACGTCATCGCCGGGGTGCTGCCGGCCGAGAAGGTGGCGGTGGTGCGGCGGCTGCAGCAGGGTGGGGCGGTGGTGGCGATGGTCGGCGACGGGGTCAACGACGCGGCCGCGCTGGCTCAGGCCGACCTCGGTCTGGCCATGGGCACCGGCACCGACGCGGCGATCGAGGCCAGCGACCTGACCCTGGTGCGCGCCGACCTGCACGCGGCCGTCGACGCGATCCGGCTGTCCCGGCGCACCCTGGCCATCATCAAGGGCAACCTGTTCTGGGCCTTCGCCTACAACGTCGCCGCGATCCCGCTGGCCGCCGCCGGGCTGCTCAACCCGCTCATCGCCGGCGCCGCGATGGCCTTCAGCTCGGTCTTCGTTGTGACGAACTCGCTGCGGTTGCGCCGGTTCGACCCGTCGAGGGGCTAGCCGTCGCGGCTGCGCGACCTCAGGCCGCGCACGGCGTACGACGCTGAGCCGCGGCAGCGGGGTGAGTCGACCTGGCGCGGTCCGGGTGGCCCGATCATGAGAGGGTCCTGGGCGTGAGCACAGGCGCAGCGCCCGAGGCCGGCGAGGAGCCGCACGGCTGGCCGGCACAGCTGCCCGCACGGCTGGCCGCCCACCTGGACCGCCAGGTCGGGGACCCCGCGACCGGCCGGCTCGCCGGAGCGGCGCTCGTGGTGGCCAACCCGGTGCTGGATCGACCCGGCTGGGACGGCACGGTCCGCAGCCTGCGCGCCACCATCGAACCCGAGGGCCGGATCGTCATCGGGGTGGCTCCACGCCTGGCCGAGGCGCTCGCCGCGGGGCTGGCCGAGCTGCCCGAGGCCAGCGCGGTCGAGGTGGCGGCGGCGCTGCCTGCCCTGGTCGGCCAGCCCGAGGGCCGCGTCTACCGGGGCCTGATGCGCTGGGCCACCACACCGGTGGACCTGCCCGATGCTGGGGTCTGGCTGGAGCACACCGACCCGCGGGTCCCCGCGTGGTTGCACCCCTTCGGCGGGCAGGCGCTGGTCGCCCTCGACGGGGAGCGCCATCTCGCGGGCGTGGGCATCAAGCGCCACGACGAGCACGGCTGGGAGCTGGCGGTGGTCACCGACGAGACGGCTCGCGGTCGCGGGCTGGCCCGCCGTCTGGTCGCCCAGGCCGCCCGTCATGTGCTGGATGCCGAGCGGGTCCCGGTCTATCTGCACGGGCCGGACAACCTCGCCTCGGCCCGGGTGGCCGATGCCGCCGGTTTCGGCTGGCAGGGCTGGTGGGTCATGGGGCTAGCGACCTCCTGAACGCGTCTTCGGCTGGTCCCCGGCGTGAGCCGGGGACCAGCCGAAGAACAGCCGCAGACGAGCGCCGGGAGGGTGTCAGTGCTGGCGGGTGCGCCGGCGGGTCGCGGCGAGCACCGCTGCGATGCCGAGCAGCAGCAGGACAACACCGGCCCACACGATGCCCAGCCCGGGACCACCGGTCTTGGGCAGAGCCGTCGAGGAGGCCGGGATGGTGACGGTGAGCTGGGAGGTGACCGTCGCGGCCGCACCGACCGCTGCCGCCGGCACGCGGCTGCCGGTCGCGCCGAGGGACACGGCGTTGACGGTCCAGTCGAAGGTGAAGACGTAGGTGCACGAGGGCGTGGAGAAGGTGAACGGCCCGAGCACCGCGTCAGCGGGGAAGGTCCCGATGGTCACCGGGCCGGCCTTGGCCTGGTTCTTGCAGCTGCCCGTAACGCTCACCGTGACCTTGTCGTTCGGCGAGCCCTGCAGAATCATCATCAGTCGCGTGCCGGCCGGTCGGGTCGCGCTCTGCCCCGCGACGGTCGCCGTGGTGCTGGGCGGCTCGGGCACGGTAATGGGTGTCCCCATCTTGCCTGTCTGGGGGCCGCCGAAAGTCAGGCCCGGCAGCAGCACCTTCGTCCCCGTCGAGGTCGACGGCGGGTATGTCGGCCCGGTCGCGGACGCCGGGCCGACCAGGCCAAGAGTCGCTGCCAGGGCCGCAGCAAACACGGCAACAGTGCGTCGCACGTTCATGGTGGCCTCCCCGTGTGTGCCAACTGGGCCAGCCGAGCCACACGGCCCAGCACGTGGATGCTATCGGCTGTCGCCACGGAGAGCCACAGTCCCCTGACGCGAAATGCGTAAAGAGTCCCCAAATTCGGGACTCTTTCGGCCTAACCGGCCACCACCGGTGACCTCGCGTGGGCCGGCCGGGGAGCGCGGCGGCCGGTCAGGTCCGGCAGCGCGGGATGTCCACGACGGTGCGCTGCGGACGGACCAGCGGTTGGACCAGCACGGTCGGGGCAAGCGTGGTGGCTGGTTCGAGCAGCGTGACGACGAGGGTGCGGGGCTGGTCCGGAGGGAGGTCCACGGGCACGAGCAGCCCTGGATGGCCGTGCTCGGTCCCGCTGCGGAAGCCGACCCGGACCCCGTCGAGGGTGAGGTCGACCAGCCGGGCCCCCGCGGTCAGGTAGAGCCCGACCAGCTCGACGTTGGCGTTGTGCTGCTTGAGCCGGCTCGGGTCGGCGTCCCTTCCGGCGACGTAGTCCGGGAAGCTCGCCGTCGGGGACACCGCGTTGGTCAGCGTCACCGTCACGGTGGTCATCCTGGTGCCCTGCGCGACGCTGCATGCCGCACCGGTCCAGCGCAGAGACCTGTCCAGGTAGACGTCCAGCTTCGAACCGGCGGCGTTGTTAGTGGTCATGAGCAGGAACGGCGCGGGGCCGGCCGGCAGGGTGCCGCCCAACGGGGTCAACGCCAGCTGGCTCTGCTCCCCCGGGTGCGCGGAGTAGACCAGCAGCCGGCGCGCGGCGGCTGCTGAGCCGAGCGCGTCCACCAGGGCCCGAGGGCTGCCCGCGCCGGAGAAGATCCGGCGTACGGCGGCAGCCGAGACCTCGACGAGGAACTGCTTGCGGGCCTGGTTGTCCGCCGCGAAGCGCACGTAGGCATCCACCAGTGTCGTGCGCACGACATTGGCGGCGCTGATCTGCTCACCATCGGGCAGGGTGGCCGGCCCGGTCACCCGCAGGATGTCCGACAGCACGATCGGGTCCAGCGCGATCGCCCCGTCGAGGGCCTGCCCGCGGGTCTTCTGCCAGGCGGCGAGCCAGATCCTGGCGGCGTCGGGGAAGTAGGGGCTCTCGTTGGAGTTCTGCCAGAACGCCGGGTCCGCGCCGTAGAGCTGTGCGAAGCCGGGGCCCAGGTCGACCGGGACGACCTGCAGGTTGCGCAGCTGCGCGTCGGTGCCCAGCTCGGTGATCTTCAGTAGGCCATGGTCGGCGGTGAGGACGCCGTAGGCACCGACGATGCCTCCCGTGCCTCGAGACTCCGCTGGGTTCTGGAACGCCAGGAAGTAGTGGCGGACCCCGTCGGCGCCCAGCATCGGTGGGATGAGCCGCGCCGCCGTGCCCAGCGAGGTGATGGTGTCGGACAACCCGTCGACGGCCGAGCGGAAGCTGGCCAGGGGTCGGGCCACCGCTCCGATGACCCAGCCCCCGGACGCGTCGGCCAGCGCCGTGCGCACCCCGACCATGTCCTGCGCCGCCCTGGCCAGCACCGGGACGGCCGCCTGCAGCGGTGCCAGGTCGACGCGGTTGCCTGCCAGGCGAAGCCTGGACGGCTCAACCGAACGCGAGACCGCCACCAGCGGCGGGAAGACGTCGCGGGCCAGCACGTCGGCCTGCTGGGCGAGCACGGTGACCGCTGCCGGGGTGTCCCCCAGGCCCGGGATGGCGTCAACCAGGCGCCACACCGGGTCGGAGGTGAGGGCTCGGGCCGTCGCGGTGGCGTGCTGCGCCGTGGCCAGCTTCGCGGCCACCTCACCCATCCGCCCGGCCAGCCCGTCGCTCTTGGCCTGCTCGAAGGCGACCTGGGCGACCCGCAGCTGGCGCTGGGCGGCCAGCGCCCGCAGCACGATCCACCCACCGACCAGCCCCAGCACGCTCACCAGCACGAGCAGCCCGACGAGCACGCGCAACCGCCGCCTGCGGCGCCGACGCTGCTCGGCACCCTCCCTGCCCCCAGCGCCGCCGGCTCCGCCAGCCTCCCCGGCACGCACGGGCCAGCTCATCGCGGCGGCCTCACGGGGCGGTCTGCGCCCATCCGAGGGCACCGCTCGGCGAGACCCACACCCCAACCTTCGGCCCGGTGCCGGCGACGACCACCGACACTGACGCGCCGGCGACCGCGACCCCCACCGGGCCGCTGCCAGGTGCTCCGGTCAGGCAGCCGGTCTGCTTCCAGCTCGACCCGCCGTCAGCGGTCACCACGACGGCAAGGCCCGGGCAGTCGGGCGTGGCCTGCAGGGCGAGCCCGCGCTGCGGGGTCCACAACGCGATGGCTCGCACCCCGGGCAGCGTGGCCCCCGCGTGCCAGGCCTGCCCGGCATCGGCGGTCCAGAGCACCGACCCATCCGCGCATGCCAGGGCCGCCACGGCGGCGCCGGAGGGCGCCAGGCCCACCACGGCGCTGCCGCTGCACAGGGTCGAGTCGGTGGCCTTCGGCGTGTGCGCGCCCAGCGACCCGCTCATGGGAGCAAACCAGGCTCCGGTCGGGTTGGTGGGCCCGGTCCAGCCCTTGCCGGCGTCGGTCGAGCGCCACAGCCGCGGGACGCAGTCCGGGCCGGCTCCCACGAACCACAGTGCCGTCGGGGACTCGATCGCGACTCGGCGGATCTCACGCACCCCCGGGGGCAGGCTCAGGTGCACCCAGGTAGCCCCGTCGGAGGCGCTGAACCACAGCTCGGCCTTGCCCGTGCTCGAGCATGCGCCCGGGTCGGCCCGAAGCACGAAGCCGCCCGAGCCGGCATCCACGGGAAGGCCCGGCTGGGAGGCCGGCGCCACGAGCGGGCCGGGTGAGACCGTCGCCGGGCTCGGCTGGGGCGAGCCGGTCGGGCCGGACACCGATGGCCCTGAGGTGCTGGGTGTGGGAAGCGCGAACACCCCGGCAGATGCGCTGGCAGCGCCCGGTTGCAGGGCGATGGAGGAGGCGGCGGCCCGATGTCCCGGGCGCAGCAGCAGACCGATGAGCGCAACGTCGACCAGCCCCAACGCCACCAGCGCCGCGGTGGCTACCGTGGTGCGTCGACCCACGCCGCATCTCCCCGTTGGACTCGGTCGGCCCGCAGACCTGGTCATCAGACCTGGTCATGGTCTCCTGCGTCATGGTGTCAGACCTGCCATGCCAGACCTGCCCCGCGCCTCCCGGCCGATCAGGGCGCGCGCCGGCTGCCGGCACAGCCAGGTCCCGACACCGATGCCGACCCTAGGACACCCGAGCGGCACTAGCCTGCCCGACGCACCCGTGTCGTAGGCTGCCCGGGTCCGGGGCGACAGAACGGGGCGAGGGTTTGGACCTGCACGACTACCTTCGGGTGCTGCGCAAGCGCTGGCGCCTCGTGACGCTGTGCACGCTGCTGGCCCTTGCCGGATCCGCCACGGCGACACTGCTGACGACGCCGACCTATCAGGCCACCGCGCAGCTTTTCATCTCGGCGCAGGCGGCCACCGACCTCTCGGTTGCGACACAGGGGAGCAACTTCGCGCTGCAGCGAGTCACCTCCTACGCCGACATCGTCGCCTCGCCCATGGTCACCCAGCCGGTCATCGACGAGCTGCACCTGGCGACGACGACGGCTGAGCTGGCCGGGCAGATCAAGGCGAGCAACCCACCGAACACCGTGCTGCTCAACATCTCGGTCAGCGACCCGGACCCACGGCTGGCCCGGGACATCACCAACGCTGTCGCCGCGCAGTTCACCCAGGTGGTCAAGCAGCTGGAGAGCCCCGAGGGCTCCGGCACCGCACTGGTCAAGGCCACCGTGGTGCAGGTCGCGGACACCCCGATCGCCCCGGTCTCCCCGCGCAAGACGGTCAACCTCGCCCTCGGCCTGCTCGTGGGACTGGCCATCGGCGTGGGCGCCGCCGTGTTGCGCGAGACGCTGGACACCACCTTGAAGAGCCCGACCGAGGCCAAGGAGGCATCCGGGGCGCCGGTGCTCGGCGTGGTGCCCGAGGACCCCAAGACCAGCGAGCGACCGCTGGTGACTGAGGCGGGCGGCTCAGCCAGCCCGCGTTCGGAGGCCTACCGGCAGATCCGCACCAACCTGCAGTTCGTCGACGTGGACCGGCCGGTCCGCACGGTGGTGCTGACCAGCGCCATCCCGGAGGAGGGCAAGACCACGACGGCCTGCAACCTCGCCATCGCCATGGCCGAGGCCGGCAAGCGCGTCGTGTTGATGGAGGCCGACCTGCGCCGCCCCCGCACCGCCGAGTACTTCGGGCTGGAGGGCGGGGTCGGGGTCACCAACGTCCTGCTCGGCCAGACAGCTCCCGCCGACGTGCTGCAGCAGTGGGGTCGGCTGCCGCTGTGGGTGCTGCCCTCGGGTCCCATCCCGCCGAACCCGAGCGAGCTGCTCGGTTCCCACCAGATGGCGACGCTGCTCAAGACGATCGGGGCGGAGGTGGACCTGGTCATCCTCGACGCCCCCCCGCTGCTGCCGGTCACCGACGCGGCCGTCCTGGCCACCCAGTGCGACGGGGCCCTGCTGGTCGCCCGGCACGGTCACACCCATCGCGACCAGCTCGCCGGAGCGGCCGCCGCGCTCCAGCAGGTCGGCGCCCATCTCTTCGGCGTGATCATCAACCGGGTGCCCACCCGCGGCGGTGAGGGCCGCGGCTACGGCTACGCGTACGGCTATGGCTACGGCTACTCCTCAAGCTCGGGGCGGCCCCGGCTGACCACGTCACTGGACCTGGAGAGCTCATCCGCCGGGCCCGACGGTCACCGGAGCGGTCTGGCCGGGCGCACGGTGGTCGCCGAGCAACGCCGTCGGCGTCGGGTCACCCGCGGCGGCTAGGCCCGCGGCGGGTGGGTCCGCGGGCGGTTAGCCACCCTCCAGGGCGAGCCCGGCCACGATCGCCTGCACGGCCCGGACGCACTCGTCGAGCACCGCGACATGGACCTCCACGGGACACCCGACCGGGTCCGGCAGGTCATCGTCGTCGGGCTGTGCCGGCCGGACCAGCCCGCGCGACATCCGCGCCCGCTCCACCAGACTGCGCCACCGCTGTGCCCCCGAACCGGTCGGGACGCTGGGAGTCTCACCCACCAGCCGGGCCAGCTCCAGCACTGTGAAGACCCGCCCGACCGCCGCCGGGTGGGCCTGCGCGGCAACCCGCCGGTGCTCCCGCGTCGCGGTGAGCACCAGGTCGGCCGCGGCGACATCCTGGGCCTGCAGCTGCCGGGCCCGATGGCCCCGCGGGGCGGGGACCCCGTGCCCCTGCAGGGCCGCGACGGTGCACGGGTCCATCGGCTCACCCACCGCGGCCTGCGTGCCCACGCTGTCCACCTGGACAGCGGCACCGCCGGGCAGGTCGGCGAGCCGGTGCGACAGCAGAGCCGCAACCGCCGGGCTCCGGCAGATGTTGCCGGTGCACACGACGAGGATGCGGAAGGGCCCGGTGGGCGCCTCGTCGAGGCGATCAGCCACGCCGGGCCGAGCGCAGCCCCAGGGCGGCGTCGATCTCGTCGGTGCTCAGCGGCCCGTCACTCTGCGAGGCGGCGATGAGGACCTCGCCGTACAGCTCGATCTCGTCGAGAGCCTGCGGGTCCTGCAGCCGCGGGTCGCCCCGGGTGCCCGGCGCGGTCCGCTCATCCGACGCCTGGCTCATCGCGCCCTCCCCTCCCGGTGGCCCCGGACGCGCGCCGACCAGCGACGACCCCGCCCTTCTCGCGAGGGTACCGCCGTGCCGGGCGACCCGGTGGGGACACGGTCGGGTCCTCCGGCGTTCAACCATGGTTCAGGTCGACCGGCTCCGCGCCGATCATGTGATCGACCACCACCGTTGACCAGGGAGCCCCGTGGATCGCCTCGACGCCCGCGCCGTCCAGGCGATGGACCTCGCGCAGTCCGGCGAAGCACGCGAGGCGATAGCCATCGTCGACGCGGCGCTGCAGGACGCCGCCGCCTCCGGGCGCGAGGACCTGCTGCCCCGGCTGCACTACATCCGCGGGGTGGCGCACCACAGTCTGGGCGAGCACCACCTGGCGGTCGGTGACTGCGAGCGGCTGCTGCGCATCGCCGAGGAGCGCCAGGACCTGGGCTGGTCAGCCAACGCCCGGGCGCTGCGGGCCGCACAGTATGTGCTGCTCGGTGACCCCGACGAGGGGATCCGCGACCTGGTGGCCGCCCAGGTCGACCTGGACCTGGCCGATGACATCGAGCTCTACGTCCGCAACTGGGCCCACACCGGACTGGCGATCGGCTTCGACAGGCTGCGCCTCTACGAGCTGGCCCGGCCGCACTACCTGGCGGCTCGCGAGATCGGCGACGCGGTGGCCCAGACCCAGCCGGAGTCGGCCACCATCGACCATCTGAACCTGGCCGAGATGCACCTGCGGTGGGGGCTGGAGGCCGAGCGGTCCGAGGGTGAGCCGGCCCTGCTCCACCATGCCGAGACCGCCCTCGGGCACGCCCGGGACGCGCAGATGTGGGCCAAGACCCTGACCAACCCGCGCTGGGCGATGACCGCCGACCTGTTCACCGGGGCGGCCCTGGCGCTGCTGGGCGAGCCGGTCGAGGCGGTGGACCTGCTGCGCCCCGCGATCGACGCCACACTCGGCTACGCGCAGCCCGCCGAGGCCACCCTCGGACTGGTCATGCTGTCCCGGGCGCTGGAGTCGCTGGACCGCCGCGACGATGCCGAGCGCGCCGCCCGGTACGCCGAGGAGCTCATGCCGGCCAACCCGGACTGGCCGCTGCTCGTCGCGGTGCAGGAGCGGCTGGCCCGCCTGGCCGCAACGGCCAGCCCCGAGCCGGGCACCTTGCTGGCCCTGCGCTACGCCGACACGTTGGCGCGGGAGGTGTGGGCACAGCGCCGGCGCACCCTGCGGGCCGCCGAGGCGCAGCTGGCCGTGGAGGCGATGCGGGCCGAGCACGCCGAGGCCCGACGCGCCTCCACCGAGGACCCGTTGACCGGGGTGAGCAACCGCCGCTTCCTCGACGAGCGGCTGACCCGGCTGGCCGAGACCTCGGTGGCATCGCCGCACCCCATCTCGGCGATCATGCTCGACGTCGACCGCTTCAAGTCGATCAACGACACGCTGGGCCACGCCACCGGCGACGACGTGCTGCGAGCGGTCACCCGGGTGCTGGTCGACCACGCCCGGGCCACCGACGTGGTGGCCCGCTACGGCGGTGACGAGTTCATCCTGCTGCTTACCGACACCGGTGCGGAGGAGGCCGCGCAGGTGGCGCAGCGGCTGCTCACCGCGCTGCGCGAGACGAACTGGGCGGCCATGACTCGCGGCGAGCCGGTCACCGTCTCGATCGGCACCGCCACGAGGCCGAACCTGCACGGCGGCGCCGAGCTGATCCAGCTCGCCGACGACGCGATGTACGTCGCCAAGCGCGGCGGAGGCAACCAGGTGCACTCCCTGTGAGGCTCGGGCTGTGACGCTCGGGCTGTGATGCTCGGGCCCGCGCGCCTGCGGCCGCCGGGT
>JAJZTN010000167.1 GCA_021848885.1 Actinomycetes bacterium | reverse complement strand
GTGGCGGGTCAGGCGGGCCCGCATCGCTGGGTCGGGCTCGGCGACCACGACTCGGGTGACATCGCGGTAGTGGCGGAGGTTCGCCCCGGTCCCCGCCCCGATCTCGAGCACGTCGCCGCGCGCTTGGCCGATCAGCCCGGCGCGGCGGCTCCCGAGCCAGGTGCGCTCCGCCTGGGCGTTGAGCCGGTCGTAGACGGCGGCGAAGAGGCGGTGGCCCTTGGTGCTCACCGCCGACAACCTGGGATGAGAGGCGTGATGATCACTGACCGTACCGCCTGCGGTCGTCGGGACGGGGTTCGGTTCACCAGCCCTGCGCCTTGGCCTTGGCGATCTGCTGGTCGAGGCCGGCGGCGGTGACCGGGCCGATGATCTTCTCGAAGATCACGCCATTGGGTGCGACGAGGTACTTCTCGGGGGGGTTGTCGACCCCGTAGTCGAGGGCGATACCCCCCCCGGGGTCGACCACGACCGGGTAGCGGCCGAGCTCGGGACCGAGGAAGCCTCGGATGTTGGCGACGGTGTCTTCGAAGATCACCCCGACCAGCCTGGCCCCGCCTGGGGTGTTGTGCTCGGCGACGAACGTTGCCAGCTGGGGGGCCTCCTGGCGGCAGGCGACGCACCAGCTGGAGAAGAAGTCGACGACCACGAAGTGGCCCCCAAGGCCAGCCAGCGAGAAGGGCTGGCCGGTGATGGTCGGACCGTGGATCGGCGGCGCCGGCTGGCCGATCAGGGGGCTCTGGGCTTCGACCTGGGTGGCCGGCGGCGCCGAGGCGAGAACCGCCACCACCGCTCCGACCAGGGCCAAGGCGGCTACGGCCCACACGACGTGACGGCGACGGCGCCTGGCGACGCGGGTACGCCCCGCCAGCGACGGTGGTGGCGGTGCCAGCGTGTCGGCGGGGCATTCGGCAGCCGTGTGGGTCCTTGTAGCCTGCACGATGCTCAGCTTCAGCTGTCCCGCGGGGCGGCTCGGGCGGCGAGCTCGCGGCGCAGCTTGCGTTCGGACAGACGACCGTAAGAGAAGGCCTCTCCGTCGATGAGCACACCGGGAGGGAACGGCACCCGGTGACGCACCATGAACTCTTTGCCCTCCTCGGTCTTCGTCGAGCACTCGGCGACCTCGAGGTCGTAGTCACGGCCGATCCGGGCGAGGACCGCCTTGGCGTGCTCGCACAGCTCGCAGTCGGGCGCGGTCAGGAGCGTGACGCGAACCACTGTCATGACGCGTGGTGGCGGGCCATGCCGGCGCGCATCTGGGCGAGCAGGGTGGGGACCGGGACGTACATCGTGTAGTTGGGTGCCCCCCCGTAGTCCGCCCGCCATTCGATCCGCCCGGTCGGGCCGACGACGATGAAGGAGTGGCCGTCCATGCTCGTGCCCATCATCCCGTAGCCGTTGGCGTCATAGGCGTGGGAGACGGCCAGGTTCGGGTCGGAGAGCACGGGGATGGTCGTGCCGTAGGTGCCGGCCGCCTGGCGAAGCGCCCCGAGGGGGTCGGTGGTGACGCTCACGATCTCGTCGATGCCCGCTCGATGGAAGCCGGCCATGTCACGCTGGATCGCCTGGAGCTGGGTCCAGCACGGCTGGCAGTCGGTGCCCTCCTGGAAGTAGAGGAGCACCGTCTTGCCCCGCTGGGCGGCGAGGTCGAAGGTGCCGCCCATGTTCGACGCCAAGGTGAAGTCCGGGGCGCTCGCCCCGGGCCCGGGTTGGCCGACCTGGTAGGTGTAGGAGCCCGAGCCGCCGTGGCTGCCGGTGAGGAAGACGCCGAGCAGCACCGCCACCGCGGCCGCTGCACCGACGCCGGTCCGGATCCACACCTTGCGGCGCCGGGCCCGCCTGGCCTCCTCAGCGCGCTGGATCCGTCTCGCCGCCCCGCCAGGCGGTCCACCCTGGCGGCCGGCGGCCTGGGGTTTCTGCGGGGCCGCGCGCCGACGCGCACTGGCCGTGCTCTTGGAAGCCATGTTCAGGGATCCTCTCTATCCGGCCGGCGCCCGGTCCGCTTCGATCTCGACGTCTGCAGCTGGCAGATGGGCGGCTGTCGGTGCGGCGCCGGTGCAGCACGAGGACGCGATCTCGTCGGAGGTGTCGTCCCCCCCGGGCTCCGCGCCGTCTGCATCGTCCGCTCGGTCGGCGACCTGGCGCACGGCCAAGACGACCAGCACGGCGAGGACGGCGAAGACGCTGAGGGCGGTCACCCAGCCAGGCAGGTGCCCGAGCCAGGTGGTGACCACGTGCGCGTAGTGCTGCGCGTCGCCGGACACCGTGGCCTGCCAGCCACGGGTCGCCATGTCGGGCCCGGTCACGGCCAGCACGCCCACCACCACCCCCATGACGACGAGGAGCAGCCCGCCGGCGAAGCTCGACAGCGGCACGGCTCGCACCCACCCGCCGAGACGCAGCCGCACGCTGCGCCCCGCCAACAGGCGGCTGGCGCCGATCTCCCGCCCGTCCCACACGAGCGCGACCACGAACAGCGGCGCCACCATGCCAAAGACGTAGGCCACTCCCACCACGAGGGCGGTGAGGAAGCTCGCCGCCGCGCCCGACAGGGCGACGACGCCAGCGAGCACGGGGGCACAGCACGCGGTCGCCACCCCGGAGAACGCGCCGAGCACGAACACCGATGCCGGGCCGCTGCCGCCCCGTCGGGCCCGGACGCCGAGCATCGGGATGGGGATCCGGAACCCTGCCGCCATGGCGAGGCCCATGGCCACCATGACGACCGCCATCACCGAATAGACGGCGGTGTGCTCGCCGTTGATGAGCCGGCTGAGCGCGGTGGCTCCGAAGGCGATCGGCAGGATCACCGCGGCCACCCCGGCAGCGAAGACGAAGGTCATGGCGATCAGGCCCCGGCGGCGGTGAACGCCGGTGGCGAGGTAGGCGGGCAGCATGACCGACACACAGCACGGCGCGAACAGCGCCACCACCCCGGCCAAGAAGGCGGCGATGACCGTGGTGCCGACGAGGAGGTGGCCCGCCCCGCCGAGCGACGCGGCGGCAAGCAGCGGAGCACCGAAGGTCGCGTGGCTGGGCATGTGCGTACAGGGTCCTCCGTGCCGGCGATGAACTACGATGAACTGTAGTAGCTATTGCGCTCGGGCGTCGAGCCACCCGCCGGTCATCGCTGCGGGTCACCTACGCATCGCGCAGCAGGCGTCAGACCGGTGGCCAGCCGAACCGGGCGAACTCTCGCTGGAGCGGCACGAAGAACGAGCGCCAGGCACCGGTAACGAACAGCACGCCTACTCCCACGAGCAGCAGGCCGCCGATCACCGCGCTGACCCGCCCGTGGCGGCGGAGCCAGGCGAGCGATCCCTTGGCCCGGTTGAGGCCGAGCGCCAGGCCGACGAAGGGCAGGCCGAGGCCGAGCGAGTACAGCGCGAGGAGGAAGGCCCCCCACGCCGCGGTGCGGGTGGCTGCAGCGGTGGCCAGGATCGTTGCCAGCACCGGGCCGATGCAGGGCGTCCAGCCCGCCGCGAAGGCCATCCCCACCCCGAAAGCCGCCCGGGGCCCGGTGGGCAGGCGGTGGAGCGCGAAGCGTCGCTCCCGGTACAGCCAGGGGATCCGAAGCACACCGGCCATCACCAAGCCCAGGACGATGATGCCGGCGCCGGCGATCTCGACGATGAGCGGCAGGTTGCGCACGACGAGCGCCCCGAGCAGCCCGGCGGTCACCCCGAGCGCGGTGAAGACGACCGTGAAGCCGGCGACGAACAGGAGGGCGGCTCGCAGGGTCACCGACCGGGCCTCGGCCCGGCCGAGCTTCGACACCGGCAGCCCCGAGATGTAGGAGACGTAGCCCGGCAGCAACGGCAGGCAGCACGGCGAGGTGAACGAGATGATCCCGGCGACGAAGGCGAAGAGCGGCAGCAGCAGCGGGGTCATCTACGACAGACCGTAGTTGTAACTGACGGCACGCCGCCAGGTGGGCTGGCCACGGCAGGTGAGGGCCACGGGTACCCCTCCAAGGGTGCTCATGGGCTCCCGGTCGTCGTCGGTCCCGGCGCCGCCGGGGCCGACGTGCTCGGGTAGGTGAAGGTGTCGGTGATGAGATGGCCAAGGTCGACGACCCGGTCCCGGGCGAGGCGGCCCTGCGCGTCGAGCCACAGAGTGATCCACGCCGGGGTGCCCGGGAGGTACACCTGCAGGCCTCGCCCGCCGCTGGCGAGCGGCTGCACGTCGGGGATCAACCCGGGCTGCTCCGCGTCGCCGCTGTAGGGCTCGAGGGACATGAGCTGGGCACCCGACATGGGCCGTAGCGCCGTGGTGAAGCTGCGACCGGTGGTGTTGCTCGTGACGGTCTCTTGGACGGCGACGGCCGGCACCCTCTCCATGGTGGCGACCACCTGGCCGAGGAGCAGCGGCCCGCTGGCAGGTGGCGGCCAGTCGATGCCGGCGGTCCAGGCACCCCCGGTCCAACCAGGTGCGGTGACCTCGAGGTGCAGGTGGGTGCGCCCGGCCGGGAGCGTGACGGTCTGCGCGAAGCAGCCGGTGCCACAGGGGCGCGGGAACAATCCCACGTCCTTGCCGTCTGGGTCAGTCACGTCGACGCCGACCCGAGCACCGGGGGCCGGGCCGTTCGGGTCGTAGACCTGGACCTGGAGTTGGCCGGAGCCGGCGGCAACGGCGACGGTGAGCTCGCCGACGAGGCCAGCGGCCCGGGCGACCGGACCGCGAAGCGGTGCCGGGCCGAGCAGGGCTTGGGCTTCGTTCGGCTGCGCCTTCGCCGGCGGACCGGTGTCGGCCAGGACGGCGGTGACCACCAAGATGACCGCCACGATCCCCGCCTCCACCGGTAACGCCCTGCGCAGCAGACCGGCCTCGCCCCTGTCGATGCCCCGGCTCCGGCTCGCCCAGGCGAGCGCCAGCGCCAGGGCGAACAGTCCGGTCTTGACCAGCAGCAGCTGCCCGTAGCCGCTGTTGTAGAGCGACGACCACGACGGGAGCGTCTCGAGCGCGGAGAGCCCGCCGGCTGCGCCAAGCACGACCACGAGCGGCAGCGCCAGGCGCGCGTAGCGGCGGGCCACCTCCACGACCTGGGCGCGCTCGGCGCGATAGCGGACGGCGGCGGCGACCATGAACG
>JAJZTN010000166.1 GCA_021848885.1 Actinomycetes bacterium | reverse complement strand
GCGGGCCAGGAAGGCCTCCAGCGACTTCTGCACGCGGGCCCGCAGGTCCTCGATGTCCAGCGGCGAGGCCGTGGGGCTCGTGGCTGCGGTGTTCATGCTGGGAAGGGTAGGCGAGCGGCCCCGAGGCGGCCCATCGCCTACGCCGAGCCCGGGCCGGGGATGCGTCGTACCGGCCGGGGATGCGTCGTACCGGCCGGGGTGCGTCCTCGTGCGGGCCGGCCCGTAGCCTGGCGCCATGGCACTGGGCCTGCCCTCGACGATGCCCGGCGGCGCCGCCACGGTGCGGGAGCTGCTCGCCGGTGGTGGCCGCTCGTTCTCCTTCGAGTTCTTCCCGCCCCGCTCGGACGACGGCGAGCGCTCGCTGTGGCAGGCGCTGCGTGAGCTCGAACCGCTGCACCCGACGTTCGTGTCGGTGACCTATGGGGCCGGGGGCAGCACCCGGGACCGCACGGTGCGCATGACCGCGCAGATCGCCGCGGAGACCACGCTCACCCCGGTCGGGCACCTGACCTGCGTGGGCGCCTCGCGGACCGAGCTGCGCTCGGTGGTCGGCTCGTACGCCGCGGCCGGTGTGCGCACGGTGCTGGCGCTGCGCGGTGACCCCCCTGGCGGGGTGGGCAGCCCCTGGGTCAGCCACCCGCAGGGCCTGCAGCACGCAGACGAGCTGGTCACGATGCTGCGCTCGCTGGGGGACTTCTCCATCGGCGTCGCGGCGTTTCCCGACGGGCACCCGGAGTCCCTCGGCCTCGACGCTGACGCGCGGGTGCTTGCCCGCAAGGCCGAGCTCGGGGCGGACTTCGCGATCACCCAGTTCTTCTTCGACGTCCGGGGATACTTCGACCTGGTGGAGCGGGCTGAGCGTTTCGGGGCCGCGATCCCGATAATCCCCGGGATCATGCCGGTCACCGACGTGCGTCAGATCCGGCGCTTCGCCGAGCTGTCCGGCACCTCGTTGCCGACCGGTCTGCTCGACCGGCTGACGGCGGTGGTCGACGATCCCGAGGCAGTGCGAGGGGTGGGGGTGGAGTTCGCCACGCAGCTGTGCTCGGCGCTGCTGGACGGCGGGGCGCCGGGGCTGCACTTCTACACCCTCAACCGCTCCACGGCGACGCGGGAGATCTACCAGGCGCTCGGGATCAGCGCCGACGCGTGAGCTTCGCCGCTCCCGAGCACTTTCGGCCAGCAGTCTCGTCACGGGTCGCCCTGCGTGGGCAGACCCCTGCGCCGGGGTCAGGGCCGGGAGTCCCACAGCGACCACAGCACCGGAAGGGCGATCAGGCCCATCCCTACCCCACCGGCAAGGGCGACCCCCGGCCGATGGAAGAAGACCAGGTTGGCCAGCACCGACACGGCCCAGGTCCACACGTAGAGGGCGGCCGGCACCCCGATGGGGGCATGGTCACCTGGCAGCACCAGCTCGAGCAGCGTCATCAGCGCCACCGACACCAGCAGCCAGCCGGCGAGGTTGGTCAACGGGATGCCGCCCTCCCCGGGCACGGACGGGGTGGGCTGCGCCCAGCTCCAGTGCCCGGCGGCAACCATCTGCGGGTCCAGGAACAGGTCCCAGGCGCTCAGCGCGATCGCGCCGACGATGGGCACCGCCAGAGCTGTGGTGTCGGCGACCAGCCGACGCGCCAGCACGAAGGCGGGGTAGGCCATCATCGTCCACATCGCCGCGACCACGATCGGCACCCCGAGCAGCTGCGGGCCGAGGGTGCCGGCGTAGGTGTGCTGGCCGAAGGGGTAGCCGGTGCGCACACCGAGCGCCTCGGCTCCGAGGCCACCACCGGCGGTGATCACGACGAGGCCCGCCGCCCAGCCCACACCGTGGTGCACGACGGCGTGGGTCACCGACGCGGCGAGGAACAGCCCCACGGCGGCGATCGCCACGCTGTGCAGCAGGCGAGGGTTGCTCAACGGGTAGGCGAGCTGGGCGGCGCCCGCCGCGACGGCGAGCGCCACCGGAACCCAGCGCCATGCCGTGGCCCGTCGACGTCCGACGGTGTAGGCGCGGCTCACGAGCGGGCAGTGTAGGGCTCAACATCGGTAGCGTCTGCCCGTGGCCGGTCCTGCGCTGGGAGCCGCGGAGGTGGCGGCCTTCACCGCTGAGCTGGGTCTGCCCGGGCTCGTCGACGTACACGTGCACTTTCACCCGCCGCGGCTGCAGCGGCGGATCTGGGCCTACTTCGACTCGGCCGGGCCGCTGCTCGGCCGGGACTGGCCGATCGCCTACCGGGCCGCCGAGCAGGTGCGGCTGCGCTGGTTGGCCGAGCTGGGTGTGCGTCACTTCACCGCGCTCAGCTACGCGCACCGACCTGGCATGGCCGCCGCGCTGAACGACTGGACCCTCACGCTGGCCCGCCGGGTGCCCGGCTGTGTGCCGTCGGCGACCTTCTTCCCCGAGCCGGGGGTGCTCGATCAGGTGCGCAACGCCCTGGACGCGGGGGCGCGGGTCTTCAAGGTGCACCTGCAGGTCTCGGGGTTCGACCCGCGCGAGCCGGAGCTCGACCCGGTGTGGGGGATGCTCGCCGAGTCCGGTGTCGCCGTCGTCGCGCACGCCAGCTCCGGTCCGGTCCGGCACGGCTTCACCGGTCCGGACCCGATCGGTGCGGTGCTCGCCCGACATCCACGCCTGCGGCTTGTCATCGCCCATCTCGGGGCCCCCGAGTACGCCGGTTTCCTCGCCCTCGCCGAGCGGTTCGAGCGGGTGCACCTGGACACCACGATGGCGCTGACGGACTTCTTCGAGTCGCTGGCGCCGTTCCCCCGTGAGCTGGTGCCACGGTTGGCCGACCTCGGCGGGAAGGTGGTGCTGGGCAGCGACTTCCCGACCATCCCGCACTCCTACGCCCACCAGCTCGAGGCGCTGGCACGGCTGGGACTGGGGGAGGACTGGCTTCGCGCGGTGTGCTGGGACAACGGGCTTCGGCTGCTCGGCCTGCCCGTCCTCGAGACACCTGGCTGATCAGGTCTGGCCGGGCGAGGAGTCGCTCGTGTTGTGCGTGCAGCCGACGCTCAGCGCAGTCGGGCCGGTGCCCCACCGGTGATGCGGACCAGCTCGTCGAAACTGGTGGGGAACACCGCGTGCGGGTGCCCGGCGGCCGCCCAGACCACCTCGTGGCGGGCCAGCTCGGTGTCGACCAGGGTGCGGATCGGCTCGGGGTGGCCGACGGGGGCGACCCCGCCGATCGCGAAACCCGTGTGCGCCCGCACGAATTCCGGCGTGGCCCGGTGCACCGCGGCGCCGAGCTGTTCGGCCAGCAGGACGGTGTCGACCCGCTGGGCGCCGCTGGCCAGCACGAGCAGCGCAGTGCCCTCGACCTCGAAGACGAGCGAGTTGGCGATCTGGGCGACCTGCACGCCGAGGGCGTCGGCGGCCTGCTGGGCGGTGCGGGCCGCCTCGTCCAGGACGTGCACCTCGCCGGTCGCGCCCAGCTCGACCAGCCTGTTGCGGACCCGGACCACACCGGGGTGCTCGGCGACCATGGCCCGAGGTTATCCGGGCGGGGTGGGGCGGGGTGGCCGGGCGTGGCCCCGTGCGGTGGGCCATGCCCGGCATCGGTGCCCGGTGGCTCGCGTCACGATGCGCGGGTAGCCGGGTGTTGACGCCGGTGCCGCGACGAGGTTTACTGCTCCTGTTCGAACATATGTTCGATCCGGTTCGGAGGTCGCGCTCCGCATCGGGAGACGGTGGCACTGCGGGCCCGGACCTCGACCCCCGGAGCCCGGAGGTGCGGCGGCCTCGAGGTGGGTGTGAGGAGCCCACCCGAGGCCGCCCCGGCCACCGTCTCGGCGTTCGCCTGCGCCCGGGGAGGAGAGCAGCCCATGACCCGTCGCTACGTGGAGACCATCGAGGTCCGGCGCCGGGACGACCGGCCCGAGCAGTTCCTCTGGCGCGAGCGGCTGTACCTGGTCAGTGAGGTGCTCGGCCACTGGCTGGAGTCACGCTCCTGGTGGGAGCCGGGCGCGGCCTCCGGCACCTCGCCGGTGGATCCCGAGCAGGAGGTGTGGCGGGTCGAAGCGAGCCCCGGGCGGGCATCCAGCAGTGGGGTCTATGACCTGCGCTTCGACTGGGCGAGCGGCCGGTGGGCGCTGAGCCGGGTTGTCGACTGAGCCAAGACCACCAGAACCACCCGGAGGAGGCCGTCATGTCCGTCAGCACCACCCGGCGCCTCGAGCCGTCGGCGCCTGGCGCGCCGAGCCGTGCGGCGCTGCCGCCGGCGCCGAGCCCGTCGGCCGTGCTCGACCTGCTGGCAGCGGCTCGCCGTGGGCTGAGCGCGGCGGCTCTGGCCAGCAGCGCTGCCGATCGCTTCGCCGCCGCGCACCTTGCTGCGCTGCGCGCCGCCGCGGCCGTGCTGGCCAGCCGGACCACCCCACGCCGCGGTTCGCGCAACGCCTGGGTGCTGCTGGGCCGGGTCGCCCCGGAGTTGTCCGAGTGGGCGGCGTTCTTCTCCTCCACCGCCACCGTCCGGGCCGCTATCGAGGCCGGCCGGGAGGCGGTCACGGCCCGACGGGCCGATGACCTCATGCGTGACGCCGAGACCTTTGTCGGCCTCGTCGAGGCTCTGCTGCTGCACCCCTCCGCCGCGCTGGCCAGCGGGACCTCGGCCATGTTGCAGGTCAGCACAAGCCTGACCCGGTGAGACCTGCCCGTGACAGCGTCCGCTGACCCGTTCGTCCACCTCCATGTGGCCTCAGGCTTCTCCCTTCGGCACGGGGCCACCCACCCGCAAGCCCTGATGCAGCGGGCTGCCGAGCACGGCATGGACAGCCTGGCGCTGACCGACCGGGACGGCCTCTATGGAGCGGTCCGCTTCGCCCTGGCCGCGCGTTCGGCCGGCATCCGCCCGGTCCTCGGGGTGGACCTGGCCGTCGAACCCACCGGCCTGCTCGGTGACGCCACGGCGGGCCAGCCGCGGGTGCGCCGGTCCCCGGTGCGCGGTGGGGTCAGTGTCGACCCGGGCCACCCTCGGGTCACCGTGCTGGCCAGTGGGCGGGCCGGTTGGGCGGCCCTGTGCCGACTGGTCTCGGCGACCCACCTGCGTGGTGAGCGGGGGGCACCGGTGAGCAGCCTCGCCCTGGTGGCCGAGCACGCCCGGGTCGCCGCCGAGGCC
>JAJZTN010000165.1 GCA_021848885.1 Actinomycetes bacterium | reverse complement strand
GCAGCGCGTGCTGCACCCGAGCCACGTCCCCGGCGGCGAAGATGTCCGGGTCCGAGCTGCGCAGCAGGGCGTCGACGACGACGCCGTCGGCTACGGCCAGCCCGGCCTGCTCGGCCAGCCTGGTGTTGGGGACGGCTCCGACCCCGATGACGACCACGTCGGCGGGCACCGTGTCCCCGGCACTTGTGACCACCCCGGTCACCCGTTGCTCGCCCCGCAGGGCCGCCACCCCCTCTCCGGTGCGCACGTCCACGCCGTTGCGCCGGTGCAGGTCGGCGAAGATCTCCCCGACCTCGGCACCGAGCACCGCGTGCAGCGGGGTGGGGGCGGGGTCGATGAGCGTCACCGACATGTCGTGGCCGCGGGCGGCGGCTGCCACCTCCAGGCCGATCCAGCCGGCCCCCACGACGACCAGGCGCCGGCCCGGCTGAAGCTCGGCGAGCAGCCGGGTGGCGTCACCGACCCGGCGCAGGTAGTGCACTCCGGGCAGGTCGGTGCCGGGCAGGTCGAGCTTGCGGGGGCCGGCTCCGGTGGCCAGCAGCAGACGGTCGTAGCCGAGCCGGTCACCGTCCGAGAGCCCCATGCTGTGCCCGTCCCGGTCGATCGAGTCGACCGCCACGCCAAGCCGCAGCTCGATGCGGAACTGCTCGTACCAGTCGGCCGGGTGGATGCCGATGTCCTCGGGCCGCTGGCTGCCGGCCAGCACACCCTTGGACAAGGGGGGCCGCTCATAGGGCAACTCCCGCTCCTTGCCCACCAGCACGACCCGCCCGTCGAAACCGGCCTCGCGAAGTCCCTGGACCGCCTTGGCGCCCGCCTGTCCGGCCCCCACGACGACGAACGTCTGCTGGTCGCTCATGTGCATCCCCTTCGCTGGTCGATCCGGTGCTGCCAGTCTCACCCGTGGTGACCCGCACCGGAGCGCCGCCGGTGCAGGGCCTGTGCGGAGGCGTCGGTGAGCGAGGCCACCTGGTCGACGACGACCCGGCGGCGTGCCGCCGAAGTCGGGGCCTGCTGCCAGGCCTGACGCAGCCAGACGTCCAGGGTGGCCGGCGCGCCCGCCTCGAGCAACTCGACCAGGTCCAGGACCAGCCGGCGCTCGCGCTGGTAGGCCCCGGCCGCACTGCGCGGCTGCATGACATAGCGGTCCGCGACCGCCTTGAGCATCTCGCACTCCAGCCGTGCATCCCAGGGCACGACGAGTTCGGCTCCATAACGGGTCAGCGCGAGGTCCCCGAAGGCTTCACGGGTGGCCACCTCGGCGGCCGTGCAGAACCGGCCGATGAGCTGGCTGGTGAGGTCCTTCAGCCCTGCCCGGCTGGGCAGCGTGCCGTCGTAGCGGGCCGGCCAGTAGTCCAGTCCCAGGAGCCGGTCCAGCGCCGTGCCCAGCTCGGCCGGGTCCGCGCCGGGCACCCGGGTGGCGGCCAGCTCGAGCAGCTCGGCGCGTTCGCCCGGGTCGCGCAGCTGGTCGAGCTGGAGTCGACCCGCGAAGACGGCGTCCTCCACGTCGTGCACCGAGTAGGCGACGTCGTCGGCCCAGTCCATCACCTGTGCCTCCAGGCACCGGCGTCGCTGCGGTGCGCCCGCGCGCAGCCAGGCGAAGACCTCGGCGTCCTCGTCGTACACACCGAACTTGTCGGGGCGCACGGTGGCCGGCCACGGGTACTTCGTCGCCGCGTCAAGGGCTGCCCGGGTCAGGTTGAGCCCGACACTGCGCCCGGCGGGATCGAAGCGCTTGGCCTCCAGCCGGGTCAGGATTCGCAAGGTCTGCGCGTTGCCCTCGAACCCCCCGCAGTCGGCGGCCGCCTCGGCCAGTGCCGCCTCCCCGGTGTGCCCGAACGGCGGGTGGCCGAGATCGTGCGCCAGGCACGCGGTCTCGACCAGGTCGGGGTCCGCGCCGAGGGCCTGGCCGAGCTCGCGACCGACCTGCGCGCACTCCAGGGTGTGGGTCAGCCGGGTGCGCAGGAAGTCGTGCTCGCCGGCCAGCACGACCTGGGTGGTGCCGGCGAGACGGCGCAGCCCGGCCGAGTGCAGCACCCGGGCCCGGTCGCGCTGGAAAGGCGAGCGCCCCGGGCGTTTGCCCGGCTCGGGCACCCAGCGCTCGGCGTCGGCCGGGCCGTAGCCCCCGGCGGGGGTGGCGGGCTCACCGGGGGCGGAGGGGTGATCGGGTTGGGCCATCGACGCGGAGCCTAACGATCGGCCAGAGGGCCGCTCAGCCGGTGCTGCCGGTGCTGCCGCTGCTGCCGCTGCGTGTCGGCCGTGAGCACCTGCGCTCAGCGGGTGTCGCTGCCTGAGCTGCTGATCGCCGCCCTCCCGGCCTCGAGGCGGGCCACCGGCACCCGAAACGGCGAGCAGGAGACGTAGTCCAGGCCCACCCTGTGGAAGAAGTGCACCGAGTCCGGGTCACCGCCGTGCTCGCCGCAGACGCCAAGGTGCAAGTCGGGACGGGCGGCCCGACCCTCCCGGCAGGCGATCTCGACAAGTCGCCCGACCCCCTCGGTGTCCAACGACTCGAATGGTGAGACCCCGAAGATGCCCAGGTCGAGGTAGCGGGAGAAGAACGCCCCCTCGACGTCGTCACGGGAGAAGCCCCACGTGGTCTGGGTCAGGTCGTTGGTGCCGAAGGAGAAGAACTCCGCCGCCTCGGCGATCTGCCCGGCCGTCAGCGCGGCCCTTGGCAGCTCGATCATGGTGCCGATGGGGACCTGCAGCTGTACGCCGCTGGACTCACGGACCTCAGCAAGCACCCGCAGTGCCTCCTCCTTGGCCACCTCGAGCTCCTGGACCGAGCCGACCAGCGGGATCATGATCTCAGGCCGGGGGTCCTGGCCCGCCTGGACGAGACTGGCCGCCGCCTCGGCGATGGCCCGCACCTGCATGGCGAACAGGCCAGGGATGACCAGGCCCAGGCGCACGCCGCGAAGGCCCAGCATGGGGTTCTGCTCGTGCAGCCGCCGGACCGCCTCCAGCAGGTGCACCGTTCGGGCGTGCTCCGGGGTGTCCCCCTGGCCGCGGGCAGCCGCAACGGCGACCTGCACCGACAGCTCGGTCAGGTCGGGCAGGAACTCGTGCAGCGGCGGGTCGATGAGCCGCACCGTCACCGGGTGGCCGTCCATCGCCGCGAAGATCCCCTTGAAGTCCTCGCGCTGCAGCGGCATGAGCGCGGCCAGCGCCTTGTCCCGCTCGGTGTCGGTCTCGGCCAGGATGAGGTCCTCGACGTGCTGACGGCGCTCGCCGAGGAACATGTGCTCGGTGCGGTCAAGCCCGATGCCGGCGGCACCGAACCGGCGGGCCCGCTGGGCGTCCTCGGGGGTGTCGGCGTTGGCCCGCACGGCCAGTCGTCGTACGCCGTCTGCGTGCACCATGATCCGGTGCACGGCGCGGATGAGGTCGCTGGCCTCCTCGTCCGCGGGGTCGATCTCTCCCTCGAAGTAGCGCACCACGGGTGAGGCGACGACGGGCACCTCGCCGAGGAAGACCTCACCGCTTATCCCGTCGATGGACACGACGTCGCCCTCGTTGACGATCACCCCGTCCTTGGTGGTCAGGCGCGCGGCATGCACGTCGACCTCGAGCTCCTCGGCCCCGCACACGCACGTCTTGCCCATCCCCCGGGCCACCACGGCGGCGTGCGAGGTCTTCCCGCCGCGGCTGGTGAGGATGCCACGTGCGGCGATCATGCCGCCGAGGTCATCCGGCGTGGTCTCGCGGCGTACCAGGATGACCGGCTCACCGGTGGCGGCCAGCGCCGCGGCACGGGCCGAGTCGAAGACTGCCTTGCCCGTCGCGGCCCCCGGTGATGCGGCCACCCCGCGGGTGATGGTGGTGCGCTCGGCGCCCTCGTCGAAGTAGGGGAACATCAGCTGGGCAAGCTGGGCCCCGGTGACCCGTGTGAGCGCCTCGTCCATGTCGATGAGCCCCTGGTCGACCAGCTGGGTGGCGATCCGGAACGCCGCGGCGGCCGTGCGCTTACCGACCCGGGTCTGCAGCATCCACAGCTTGCCGCGCTCGATGGTGAACTCGATGTCGCACAGGTCGCGGTAGTGCCCCTCGAGGGTGGCCATGATGTCCAGCAGCTGGCGGTAGGAGCTCGGGTCGGTGCGCTCCAGCTCGCTCAGCGGCACGGTGTTGCGGATCCCGGCCACGACGTCCTCGCCCTGGGCGTTGGCCAGGTAGTCGCCATAGATGCCCTGCTGGCCCGTGGCAGGGTCCCGAGTGAAGGCGACACCGGTGCCGGAGTCCATGCCGAGGTTGCCGAAGACCATGGCCACGACGTTGACCGCGGTGCCCAGGTCAGCGGGGATGCGCTCCTGCCTGCGGTAGAGCACGGCGCGCGGGGCGTTCCAGGAGTCGAAGACCGCGCGGACGGCCATGTCCATCTGCTCACGCGGGTCCTGCGGGAACGGTGTGCCGGCGTCCTCGCGAATGACCGACTTGAACTGCTCGACCAGGCGTTTGAGGTCCTCGACGTCCAGGTCCAGGTCGCTGCGCGCGCCTCGGGCCGCCTTCGCCTCGTCCATGCGGCTCTCGAAGCGGTCCCCGTCGATGCCGAGCACGGTGCGCCCGAACATCTGCAGCAGCCGCCGGTAGGCGTCCCACGCGAAGCGCTCGTCCCCGGACTGGCGGGCCAGCCCGGCCACCGAATCGTCGGTGAGCCCGATGTTGAGAACCGTCTCCATCATCCCGGGCATGGAGAACTTCGCCCCTGAGCGGACCGAGACCAGCAACGGGTCGTCGGGCTGCCCGAGCCGCTTGCCCATGGTGGACTCCAGGGCAGCGAGGTGGCGGGAGACCTCCTCGGCCAGCTCGGCCGGCTCGGTGCCGGTGTCGAGGAACACCCGGCACGCCTCCGTGGTGATGGTGAATCCCGGAGGCACCGGCAGCCCCAGGTTCGTCATCTCGGCGAGGTTCGCCCCCTTCCCGCCGAGCAGGTCCTTCATGTCGCGGTTGCCCTCGGTGAAGGCGTAGACGAACTTGGGCACGGTTCGCTCCTGGCGTCGTGTTGCACAGCTCCGACCGTCTCCGACCGTCGTGTGGCCGAGGCTACCCAGCCTTGGCCAGGTGTGGGCAGGGACGGATGACCCGGGGGCAGTGATCTGCGCCGCAGGAGCGGATGGCCCGGGGGCAGTGATCTACGCCGCAGGAGCGGATGGCCCGGGGGCAGTGATCTACGCCGCGGGGGCGGATGGCCCGGGGGCACCTCCGGACGCGAGCACG
>JAJZTN010000164.1 GCA_021848885.1 Actinomycetes bacterium | reverse complement strand
GCAACCTCGACCGCATCGTGGACAACCTGGCCACCGTTCGACCAACCTTCATGGGCGCCCCGCCGCGCATCTTCGAGAAGGTGCACTCCCGGGTCGTCTCGAGCCTGCAGCAGCAGGGCGGGATCAAGTGGACGCTGTTCCAGTGGGCACTGGGCGTGGGCACGAAAGTCTCGCGGGTCCGCCAGGCCGGGGGCACCCCCGGGCCGGTTCTGGCCGCGCAGTTCGCGCTGGCCGACCGGCTGGTGCTGTCCACGCTGCGCGGGCACTTCGGGGGCCGGGTGCGCTTCTTCATCTCCGGATCCGCGCCGCTGTCTCGCGAGATCGCCGAGTTCTTCCACGCCGCGGGCATCCTCATCCTCGAGGGCTACGGGCTGACCGAGTCCAGTGCCGCGTCCTTCGTGAACCGTCCCGATCGCTTCCGGTTCGGCACGGTCGGGCTGCCGATGCCCGGCACGCAGGTCCGCTTCGGCGAGGATGGCGAGATCATGATCAAGGGCCCGGGGGTCATGCGTGGCTACCACAACCTCCCCGAGGCCACCGCGCAGGCGCTGACCGACGACGGATGGCTGCGCACCGGCGATATCGGCGAGCTGCAGGACGGCTTCCTGCGGATCACCGACCGCAAGAAGGACCTCATCAAGACCTCCGGCGGCAAGTACGTCGCCCCGCAGCCCATCGAGGCCCTCTTCGCCGCCATCTGCCCCTATGCCAGCCACCTGGTCGTGCACGGTGACCGGCGCAACTTCATCTCCGCCCTGGTCACCCTGGACCCTGACGCGATCACCGGGTGGGCGGACAAGCATGGGCTGTCCGGGTCCAGCTATCAGCAGATATGCGCCGCCGAGGCGACCCGGGAGATGGTCTCCGGCTACATCGACGAGCTCAACAGCCGGCTGGCCCACTGGGAGAGGATCAAGAAGTTCGCCATCCTCGACCGCGACCTGAGCATCGAGGACGGTGAGCTGACCCCGAGCATGAAGGTCAAGCGCCGGGCGGTGGAGCGCAGCTACGCCGAGGTCCTCGACGGCTTCTACGGAGACTGAGCCGGCGCCACCCCTCGGGTGTCCGGCGCCACGCTGCGGGCAGCCGGGGCGGCACCGTCGGCCACAATCGAGGCATGGCCTCCGCGCTGCCCGACGCTGACCCGGCCCCGGCCGACGGCCATCTGCCGTCGGCTGCCCTGGCCGCGGCCGGTGCCCGCGAGCTGGGGGTCTACCTGCACGTGCCCTTCTGCGCGAGCCGGTGCGGCTACTGCGACTTCACCACCTACACCGCGACGGAGCTGGCCGCGACCGGTGCCGCGGCGATCTCTCCGGGCAGCTATGTCGAGCTGGCTGCCACCGAGCTGCGACTGGCCGCCGAGGTTCTCCACGGGCGGGCCCCCCCGGCGGTCACCGTGTTCTTCGGTGGGGGCACCCCGACACTGCTTCCGGCCACCGATCTGGGCCGGCTGCTGCGGGTCGTGGCCGACGAGCTCGGCCTGGCACCGGATGCCGAGGTGACGACCGAGGCGAACCCCGAGTCGGTCGACCGGGCCTACCTCGACCAGCTGCGCGCCGCCGGCTTCACCCGCATCTCCTTCGGCATGCAGAGCGCTGCCGAGCACGTGCTGGCCCAGCTGGACCGTCGGCACACGCCGGGACGGGCCATCGCGTGCGTCGGCTGGGCGCGTGCGGCCGGCTTCGAGCACGTCAACCTCGACCTGATCTACGGCGCCCCGGCCGAGACGGAGGCTGACTGGCGGGCCAGCCTGCAGGCTGCCGTGGAGGCAGGGCCCGACCACGTCTCGGCGTACTCGCTCATCGTCGAACCCGGCACCCGGCTGGCCGCCCGGGTCCGCCGCGGGCAGCTGCGCGCACCCGAGGAGGACGTGCTCGCGCAGCGCTACCTGCTCGCCGAGCAGATGCTCTCCACCGCGGGGCTGGGCTGGTATGAGGTGTCCAACTGGGCCGCGGGACCGGCCGCGAGGTCCCGGCACAACCGGCTCTACTGGACCGGGGCGCACTGGTGGGGTGTGGGTCCGGGGGCGCACTCGCATATCGGCGGGGTCCGGTGGTGGAACCACAAGCACCCCCGCAGCTACGCCGAGGCGCTGCGGGCCGGGCGCAGCCCGGCGCTGGGCCGCGAGGTGCTCGATACCGCCCAGCAGCTCACCGAGCGGGTCATGCTCGAGCTGCGACTGGTCGAGGGGCTGGACCTCGACGTGCTCACGCCCGCGGGTCGGGCGGCGGCGACCCGAGCCGCCGGGGACGGGCTGCTCGAACCGGGAGCGCTGGCCGGCGGGCGGGCCGTGCTGAGCCTGCGCGGCCGGCTGCTGGCCGACGCCGTGGTGCGCGAGCTGCTCTGACTGGCGCCGTCAGGTGTCCAGCGGGTCGCCGGTGACGAAGTCGACCAGCTCCTCCACCCGTCCGGACAGTGCCGGGTGGAGGTCGGCGTAACCGTGCACCGCGGCGAGGATGCGCCGCCACCCCGCCGCCAGGTCGGCCGGGTCGGCGTGCGGCCAGCCGAGGGCCGCCAGCACGCCTTCCTTCCACGGTTGTTCCCGCGGCACCCGCGGCCATTCGGCCAGCCCAAGACGGTCCGGCAGCACCGCGGCCCAGATGTCGACGAAGGGGTGGCCGCGCACCAGGACGTGCTCCCCACCGGGTCCGGCGCCGACCTGCGCGGCAATGCGGGACTCCTTCGAACCGGCCACCAGGTGATCGACCAGCACCCCCAGCCGGCGTCCCGGGCCCGGCCGGAACGCCGCGACGATCGCGGGCAGCTCGTCAACACCGTCGAGCGGCTCGACCACGACGCCGGCCACCCGCAGGTCCTCCCCCCACACCTTCTCGACCAGCTCGGCGTCGTGCCTGCCCTCGACATAGATCCGCCCGGTCCGGGCCACCCGGGCCCGCCGGTCCGCCACCGCGAGGGAGCCCGACGCCGTACGACGTTGACCTGCCCCGCGGCCTGCCTGGTCCGTGCCGGGCGCCCCGCTCGCCTGGGGGCGGACCAGGACGACCGGGTTTCCCTCGAGCAGGAAGCCGGGCCCCAGCGGGAAGCTGCGCCGCCGGTGGTGGCGGTCCTCCAGCACCACGACGACCATGCCGGCGGAGCGCTCCACCGCCACGACGGCCCCGCACCAGCCTGTCTCGGCGTCCTCGACCACCAGGCCCAGCTCGGCCGGCACCTGCGGGAGGACCCGCCGGGCCGGTGCCGGCAACGCGGCCGGGCCATAGCGCGCCACTGTGCTCACCGGGGCAGCCTGGCCCATCACGGCCTCGATCCCGGTCGCGACGCGCCGAGGCGGGACGCGCCAGCACGCCGCGTCTGCTGCCACGCGGGGCCGGGTCCCGACGTAGACTGTTGAGTTGGCACTCTCGAGGCCCGAGTGCCAGGGAGGTGAGTGGAGTGCTGGAGGATCGGCGGCTGGACGTGCTTCGCGCCATCGTCGAGGACTTCGTCAGCACACAGGAGCCGGTCGGCTCCAAGTCCCTGGTCGAGCGGCACAACCTCGGCGTCTCCCCGGCCACCATCCGCAACGACATGGCCGTGCTGGAGGAGGAGGGCTACATCGCCCAGCCGCACACCAGCGCCGGGCGGGTGCCCACCGACAAGGGCTACCGGTTGTTCGTCGACCGCTTGGCCACCGTCAAGCCGCTCACCAGCGCCGAGCGGCGGGCCATCTCCACCTTCCTGGACGGCTCGGTCGACCTTGACGACGTGGTGGACCGCACGGTGCGGCTGCTGGCGCAGTTGACCCGCCAGGTCGCCGTCGTGCAGTACCCGTCGCTGACTCGATCGGGGGTGCGCCACGTCGAGGTTCTCCCGCTGGGCGGAGGCCGGATCATGGTCGTGCTCATAACCGACACCGGTCGGGTCGAGCAGCGCGTGCTGGAGTTCGCCGGGCCGCTGGGCGAGCAGGTGCTCACCGACGTGCGGTCCCGGCTCAACGCCGAGGTCGTCGGCCTTCGGCTGGCCGATGTGCCCGGCGCGGTGGAGACCCTGCGGGAGACCTTCCCCGTCGCCGACCGCGCCCTGGTCGACGCGGTGTTGGCGAGCCTGCTGGAGATGGTGGTGGAGCAGCGCGAGGAGCGCGTCGTGCTCGCCGGGACCGCCAACCTGGCCCGGTTCGGGCAGGACTTCCCGCGCTCGATCAGCCCGGTGCTCCAGGCGCTGGAGGAGCATGTCGTGCTGCTGCAGTTGCTCGGTGAGGCCTCCGACACCGACGAGGTCACGGTGCGGATCGGCCACGAGATCGAGCACGAGGGGCTGGCCACCACATCGATGGTGGCGGTCAACTACGGCATCCTGGACGAGCCGCTGGCGCGGCTGGGGGTGCTCGGCCCGACCCGGATGGACTACCCGGGCACCATGGGGGCGGTGCGGGCCGTGGCGCGCTATGTCGGGCGGATCCTCAGCGGGCGCTGACGGGTCGGGTTCCGCGGACGCGGACGGACGGAAGAGGTAGCGAGAGGATGCCGGTGGCAAGCGAGGACTACTACGCCACGCTCGGGATCGGTCGCGATGCCAGCCCCGAGCAGGTCAAGCGGGCCTACCGCAAGCTTGCCCGTGAGCTGCATCCCGACATCAACCCCGACCCCGCCGTGCAGGAACGGTTCAAGGCGATCCAGCGCGCCTACGAGGTGCTCTCCGACCCGCGCAAGCGGGAGATGTATGACCTGGGTGCCGAGCCCGGCTCGGCCACCGGGTTCGGGGCCGGCTTCGGTTTCAGCGACATCATGGACGCCTTCTTCGGCGCATCCGCCCCGCGGGGCCCGCGCCCACGGGCCCGCCGCGGGCAGGACGCCCTGATCCGCATCGAGCTCGACCTGGCCGAGGCCGCCTTCGGCGCCACCCGTAACCTCAACGTCGACACCGCTGTCAGCTGCGGAACGTGCCACGGTGCGGGCACGGCGCCGGGCACCTCGGTGCGCACCTGCGAGGTGTGCCGCGGGCGCGGTGAGACCCAGCAGGTGACCCGCTCCTTTCTCGGCCAGGTGATGACCAGCCGGCCGTGCGTGGCCTGCCACGGGTACGGCTCCGTGATCAGCTCGCCGTGCCCGGAGTGCGGCGGTGACGGGCGGGTCCGCACCCGCCGCACCCTCACCGTCGCGGTGCCAGCCGGGGTCGACACCGGCACCCGCATCCAGCTGGCCGGGCAGGGTGAGGTCGGCCCCGGCGGCGGGCCGGCCGGCGATCTCTACGTCGAGGTCGTGCTGCGTGAGCACGAGACGTTCATCCGGCAGGGTGACGACCTGCACGCCACAGAT
>JAJZTN010000163.1:4147-5268 GCA_021848885.1 Actinomycetes bacterium | reverse complement strand
ACCTGCACCACGATGTGGATGGCCGCCACTACGCCGACCCCAACGCGATGGGCCACGCGCTGGCCGAGGCGGCCCGTCGGGCCGGGATCCGGCTGACCCTGCTGGACACCTGCTACCTGTCCGGGGGGCTGGGCCCGGGCGGGCCCGTCCCGCTCACGGGCGCCCAGGTCCGCTTCGGTGACGGCGACGCGCAGCGCTGGGCCGAGCGGGTCGCCTCGCTGGGCTCCGACGACCGGGTGCGGGTCGGGGCCGCGCTGCACTCGGTGCGGGCCGTGCCGCGCGAGGCGATCCCCGACGTCGTGGCCGCCGCGGCGGGCCGGCCGCTGCACGTGCACCTGTCCGAGCAGGCCGACGAGAACGACGCGTGCCTGGCGGCGTACAAGATGAGCCCGACCCGGCTGCTCGCCGACGCCGGGGCGCTCGGACTGGCCAGTACGGCGGTGCACGCCACGCACGTGAGCCGGGCCGATATCGGGCTGCTCGGCTCCTCGGGCACCGCGGTGTGCCTGTGCCCGACCACCGAACGGGACCTGGCCGACGGGATCGGCCCGGCCGCCGCGCTGGCCGCCGCCGGCAGCCCGCTGTGCCTGGGCAGTGACCAGAACGCCGTCATCGACCTGCTCGAGGAGGCCCGCGGGATGGAGATGCACGAGCGGCTGACCAGCCACGAGCGCGGTCGGTTCAGCGTGGCCGAGCTGGTTGCGGCGGCCAGCGTGGCCGGGCACCGCGCGCTCGGCTGGCAGGACGCGGGCCACATCGCCGTGGGTGCGCGGGCCGACCTGGTCGCGGTGCGGCTGGACACCGCGCGCACTGCGGGGGCCGACCCCGGTCAGGTGGTGCTGGCCGCTACCGCCGCCGATGTCGACACCGTCGTGGTGGACGGACGGGTCCTCGTCTCCGGCGGGGTGCACCGCGACATCGACGTAGCGGGGGCGCTGAGCGCCGCGATCGAGCCGCTGTGGGAGGACGGGTGAGCCGCGGCGGGGGTGGGGGTGGGGGTGCCACCGGCGGTGGGGGTGGGGGTGCCACCGGCGGTGGGGGTGGGGGTGCCACCGGGTGTGCTTCTGGCGGGCCGACGGTCGCGCTGACCGGGATCGGCGAGCTGGTCCAAAAAGAGCCGG
>JAJZTN010000163.1:0-4137 GCA_021848885.1 Actinomycetes bacterium | reverse complement strand
TCGCCCTCGGCGTCACCAACGACCCCGCGCTCGGGGACGGCTCCCCGCTCGGGCTGGCGCGCGACGCCGCGATCATCGTCTCCGGCGGGCGTATCGCCTGGGTCGGCCCCACCAGGCACGCTCCGGCGGCCGACACCGGCATCGACGTAGCCGGCGCCGCGGTCGTGCCCGGCTTCGTCGACAGCCACGCGCACCTGGTCTTCGCCGGCGAACGGGCCGACGAGTTCGCTGCCCGGATGTCCGGCCAGCCCTACACCGCCGGCGGGATCCGCACCACTGTCGCCGCCACCCGCGCCGCCACCGACGAGCAGCTGGCCGCCACCCTGTCCCGGCTCGTAGGCGAGATGCTCGCCCAGGGCACCACGACCGTGGAGGTCAAGAGCGGCTACGGGCTGACCGTGTTCGACGAGGCGCGCTCGCTGGCCATCGCCCGCACCGTCACCGCGGAGACCACCTTCCTGGGCGCGCACGTCGTGCCCGAGGAGTACGCCGGGGACCCCGCGGGATACCTCGCCCTCGTCACGGGGCCGATGCTTGCCGCCTGCGCCCCGCTCGCCCGCTGGGTCGACGTCTTCTGCGAGCGCGGCGCCTTCGACGCGGACGCCGCGCGCGCTGTGCTTCGTGCCGGGATGGCCGCCGGTCTGGCCCCCCGGGTGCACGCCAACCAGCTCGGGCCCGGGCCGGGGGTGGCGCTGGCCTGCGAGCTCGGCGCAGCCAGTGCCGACCACTGCAGCCACGTGTCCGATGCCGATGTCGCTGCGCTGGCCGACTCCGGCACGGTGGCGACGCTGCTGCCCGGCGCCGAGTTCTCTACCCGCGCGCCGTGGCCGGACGCTCGCCGGCTGCTGGACGCCGGGGTCACCGTCGCACTGGCCACCGACTGCAACCCGGGGACGTCGTACACCTCGTCGATGCCGTTCTGTCTGGCCCTGGCGGTTCGGGAGATGCGGATGAGTCCGGCCGAGGCGCTGTGGTCGGCCACAGCCGGCGGGGCGCGGGCGCTGCGCCGCGACGACGTGGGGGTGCTGCGGGTCGGGGCGCGGGCGGACGTGGCCGTGCTGGCCGCGCCGTCGTACGTGTATCTGGCCTATCGGCCGGGCGTTCCGCTGGTGGCGCAGGTCCTGCAGGCCGGCCGCCCCATGCTCCCCGCCCCTCGGGCGTGAGCCGGGTGCGCGGGCCGCCTCGGGCGTGAGCCGGGTGCGCCGGGCCGCATCGGGGTGCGGGGCGGGTGTGGGTGCGCCGGGCCCCGGGTGCACCGGGCCCCGGGTGCGCCCCGATTCCCATGATCATGAAGGGTTTCGTGGCCTATAGCCCATGGAACCCTTCATGATCATGCCCGAGGGCCGGTCCGCGCCCGATATTGCCGCACCACGGGCCTCAGCCGCACTACGGGCCCCAGCTGCACCATAGGCCCCAGCTGCACCGCTCGAGACTGTCGCGGCAGATCGATGCGGCCCCGCCGAGCAGGAGTGGGAGCCGTGCTCTGCGGTGTGGGCGCCGAGGAACTCGTCGTTCTCGCCGGGCAGGCCGACGCCGACCTTCTTGCCGCGCAGGTCGCTGGGGCGACGACCCGGTAGCAGCACCCTTGCCCCTGTGAGCCGCCCGGGTGCGGGGTCGGCGAGTGCGGTGCGTGCCAGCGGTGGCCGACCCGGTAGGCAACCCGGGTGCGGTGGCGCGGCAACCCGGGGCCTCGGGTGCGGGGTGCGCGCCAGCGGTGGCCGACCCGGTAGGCAACCCGGGGCCTCGGGTGCGGGGTGCGTGCCAACGCGCGCGCCAACGGTCCGCGGCAACGCGCGCGCCGGCCGTCCGCGCCAGCGGCGCGCCAGCGCTGCGTGAAAACGTCTTGACCGGCATCGTTGAATGTCGGCGTGACCGTAGCCGAGGCCGGTTTCGAGGCCCATCGCCAGCTGTCCCCGGAGCAGCTCGACGAGGTGGCAGGGCTGGAGCGCAGGGTCGTCGCCGCCGACGGCGGGCGGCTCAAGCTGGAGTGGGGGTCGCTTCGGGCGCGCAGCGAGACCGCGGGGGTCAACGACCTGCTGGCCCGGCACGAGGGGGAGATGGTCGGCTTCGCCGGGCTCTACCAGTTCGGCGGCGGGGAGATCGAGATCGCCGGCATGGTCGATCCGGCGTACCGCGGGCGCGGTGTTGGTGCGCGCCTGCTCGACGCGGCGCTGGCTGAAGCGAGCGCCCGGGGGCGCTCCGAGGTGCTCCTCGTCGTACCCTCCGGCTCCCCCGGCGGCCGGGCGTTGGCGGCGCGACGAGCGGCCAGGCTGGACCACCGTGAGCATCGGCTGGTGCTGACCGGTGACCCCGCCGGTGGGCCCAGTGACCCGCGGGTCTCGCTGCGCCGTGCGGGTGGGGCCGACGCCGAGACCGTGCTGGGGCTGCTCGAGGGTGGGTTCGGCTTCCGGCCGCCCGGCATGGCCGAGCAGCTCGACTCCGACGCGCGCACGCTGCTCGTGCTGCTCGACGGCGAGCCGGTCGGCACGCTGCGACTGACGCTGGAGGACGGGGTCGGCGGGGTCTACGGGTTCGTCGTGCGGCCGGACCTGCAGGGTCGCGGCATCGGCAGGGACGTGCTGCGTCGGGCCTGCCGGTGGCTGCGCGCGCAGGGGGCGCGCGAGGTCGGGCTGGAGGTGGCGGTCGACAACGAGCGCGCGCTGGGGCTCTACCTATCGACGGGCTTCGCGGCGGTGGCCGGGGAGGAGTACTGGCGCGTCGAGGTTGCTTGATCAGCGAGGGGTACGACGCGGCCGGGGCGAAGGGCGAGCGAGGGGTGCGACGCGGCCGGGGCGAAGGTTGCTTGATCGGCGGCTCCCGACGGTGCGGTTTGGTGTTAGCGTGACAGGGTTCGTTCTGTCAGTTCCGATCGACAGGGGAGCGCGCCTGGCGCGCTGAGAGTGCGGGAGACCGCAGACCCTCGAACCTGATCCGGGTCATGCCGGCGCAGGGAGTCGGTCCCCCTGGGGATCCGCCACCGGATGGCGCACGCCGTCCGGGCGACGAGGACCCATGGGGAGCTCGGACCCACGGGTCCCCCCGTCGGACCATGAGGAGGGTTCGACGTGACCACCACCGAAAGCTCAAGTCGGCGCGGTGCCGACCTCGCCCGCCCGCGCGGCCCGTTGATGGCCTGGCGCACCGTCGACCTGGTCGCCGCGGCCATGCTCGGCGTCGCCATGGGCGTGGCCTTCTGGGGCTGGGACTTCGCCTGGAACGTGCTCGACCCGGCGTTCAAGGCATTCCCGCCGGCCAGCGGTCTGCTCGGCGGGCCCTGGCTGCTCGCCGGCGTGCTGGGCGCCCTCGTCGTACGCCGTCCCGGGGCCGCCCTGCTCGCCGAGCTCGTCGCCGCCAACGTCGAGTACGTCATCGGCAACCAGTGGGGTGCGGCCACGCTGATCAGCGGCGCGGCGCAGGGCCTCGGCGTGGAGCTCGCCCTGCTGATCTTCGCCTACCGCCGGTTCGGCTGGCCGGTCGCCGCGCTCGGCGGGGCGCTGGCCGCCCTGGTCGAGTCGGTCTATGAGTGGTACGCCTACTGGACAGACTGGGACTGGTTCTACAAGTTCGTCTACGCCGGGACCTTCGCGGTGTCCGGTGCCGTCATCGCCGGGATCGGCGGGTGGCTGCTGACCCGCGGGCTGGCGCGCACCGGCGCGCTGGACGCCTTCCCGGCCGGCCGGGAGGCCGCCGAGCAGGCCGCGGTCTGAGCCGGGGTGACCCGCGCCGGGGTGACCCACCCCGGGGTGACGGGCGCCTGAGCATGACGGAGGCCGGGGTGACCCTCGCCGGCACCGGATGCGCGGTGCGGGTGCGTGGGCTGACCTGGCGCCCGGCCGGGCGGCGTACCCCGGTGCTGGCCGAGGTGGACCTCGACCTGCAGCCGGGTGAGCGGGTGCTGCTCGCCGGGCCCAGCGGGGCGGGCAAGTCGACCCTGCTGCGCGCCCTGGCCGGTGTGCTCGGGGCGGTCGAGCCGGGTGACCTGAGCGGACGGGTCGAGCTGGATGGCGAGCCGGCCAGCGCCGGTGGCCGGGCCGGACTGCTGCTGCAGGAGCCCGGCGACGCGGTGGTGGCCGCGCGGGTCGGGCGCGACGTCGCCTTCGGCCCGGAGAACCGTGGCCTGCCCCGTGAGCAGATATG
>JAJZTN010000162.1 GCA_021848885.1 Actinomycetes bacterium | reverse complement strand
CGCCTTCTGGCGGTATCCCCGCTGGTGGGTCGAAGTCATGCTCCGAGCGCGGATGTCGGTGCTGTACGGCCAGACGAGGCAGCGCCGGCTCGCACGGACCCCGCCCGGCGAGGTCGTCGCACGGTCGATGGACGCCGACCGCTACGCGCGGTACGCCGACCGATGGGTCGACTTCATCAACGGCTTGATCATCGCCAGCGTCACCGCACTGCTCGCCGGCACGTGGATGGCCGGCGCGGTGCTGCTCACCGTGATGGTCGCCTCGGCGCTCGCCTCGACGCTGGGCCGGCCCATCGCGGGCCGCTCGGCGACCGCATCGTCCGCGGCCCGGGCGAAGTTCGGGCGCGCCCTCGTCTCGGTGCTGGACTGCGCACGCACCGTCAAACTGGCTGCAGCCGTGCCTGCGGTTCATGCCCACCTGCGCCACGTGGACTCCGGCCGCGTCACTGCCGCGGTGAAGGAGCATCGGGTTCAAGCGCTCCTCGACGGCGTACCCATGGTCATGGTGCAGTGCGGCGTTGTGACGGCGTGGGCGATCTACGTCTGGGGCGGCTGGAGCCTCGCGATCGCCTTGCTCGTGGCCAACGCGGTCAGCGGTTTCGACTGGTTCGGCCGGGTCGCCGGGATGGTGGTCACCGAGGCACCGGGGACGCGGGCGTGGCAGATGGCGACCAGCCGGCTCGCGGGCGGTGCCGACCTGATGGACCTTCCGGCGCGAGTGGACCTCCTCAGCGGGCATGCCCCAGAACCAGAGCCAGTCCGGCGCGTGCCGCTGGAGCGCCTGGAGCTGTCCGGCTTCTCGGCGATCCACGACGACGGCACGATCGGCGTCAGCAACGTCGACCTCACCGTGGAGGCCGGCGAGCTGGTGCTCCTGGTCGGGCAGGTCGGCTCGGGCAAGTCCAGCCTCCTGGCGGCACTCGCCGGCCTCATCGAGCACTCCGGCGTGCTGCTCTGGAACGGTCGGAAGGTCAGCGACCCTCAAGCGTTCCTCCGGCCTGGCCAGGTTGCCCACGTCGCCCAGGTGCCGCGGGTGCTGTCCGGCAGCTTCTCCGACAACGTCCTGCTGGGCCACCGACGGGCTTTCGACGACCCTGTCTCGACCGCCCGGCTGGGACGCGACATCGAGGAAGCCGGTGGGAAGGAGGCCGTGGTGGGGCACCGTGGTGTCCGGCTCTCCGGCGGACAGGTCCAGCGGCTCGCCCTCGCACGAGCGCTGGCAGCCGACGCCGAAGTGCTCCTCGCCGACGACGTCTCCAGCGCACTCGACGCCGCAACCGAGATCGAGCTCTGGGCAGCACTACGCGAGCGGCGCAAGACCGTGATCGGCGCCACCGCCAAGCGGGCAGCCCTCGCCCAAGCCGACCGGGTCGTCGTCCTAGTCGACGGAGAGGTCGCCGCCATCGGCCCCTGGCACCAGATCGCCCCCGCGTGGAATCACCTCGCAGGTTGAGGTCCGGGTCGCCGAGCTCGGGTCGAGACTCGCGCCCTGCGGGCAACCGGGTGGAGGTGCTGAAGAAGCAATCCGCCCACGTCAATCAGCCTGACCGACCCAACTGCCTTATGGCCCACCGGCTTGATCTGGCACACCGGCTTGATCGCTCAGACGCCGGCGGTGCGGCCGATGGCGGAGGCGGTGGCATGGGCGATGCACTGTGCCGGAACCAGGGCCGAGCCCCGGTCCTGGGTTGAGGTTGCATCCTGGCGCCCAAGAGCGTTGCGCAGCCCCTCGTCGCGACCCAGTAGCGAAGGTCCCGGCACTGCGGGCGTGCCACGGATCCCACCCGAGCGGCCCCTGCGGGGTGAGGTCCTGAACCCCGAGTCCTGTGGCAGGATCGAGCGCGAGCGGCGCGCAGTCGAGCACCATGCGGGCGGGCTGGGACTGGCCCGCCGAGGGAGGCACCATGTTCGAGGAGTGGCTCACCGCCGCACAGCACGAGTTGGGGATCACCGTCGCGCTCGACGAGCAAGCCCTTCTCGACGTGACCCGTGAGGTCGCCCACGGGGTCGACCGCCCTGCCGCGCCGCTGACCACATTCCTGCTCGGCTACCTTGCCGGGACCAGGGGCGGAGACCAGGCTGCGGCTCGCGAGGCAGCCGAGAAGATCACCAACCTGGCGCGCACCTGGAGCGGGCGCAACAGCTGATCGTCCGATCACGCGCAGGGAAGCTGTAGGGGCGTCACATCTGTCGGGAGCTCCCGCGTCGCGCGAGGTCCTGAGAAAGCGCCCCCAACCGCCGGCGAGGCGTGCCGCGGTTCGTGCAACAGGCTATTGACAGGCACGTAAACCGGTGGTTACGTAACCGCCTACGTACGTAAGCGGTTGCTCTCACGGATCGGACAGGACCAGGTGGCAGCGCGCTCGACGATCTATGAGGTGGCCCGCCGCAGCGGCGTCTCGACCGCCACGGTGTCACGGGTGATGAGCGACGGCGCCGGGTTCTCCGCCGCCACCCGCGAGCGCGTGCTGGCGGCTGCGGCGGAGCTCGGATGGGTGCCGAGCGGACCGGCGCGGGGTCTCGCAGTCCGCCGCAACGGCATCGTCGGGGTGCTCTTTCACGATCTCGACACCTCTGGGGAGGCGGAGGAGGAGTCACCGCTGTACGTCGACGAAGTCATCCGCGGTGTCGAGCGCACGGCTAGCAGTGTCGGCGATGCCGTGCTCATCGCGGCCACCCGTGGTGCCTCCGGGCGCGAGCTCGCCTACTCGGTCGCCGGCAAGGTCGACGGCCTCGTGGTGCTGGCGCGAAGCCTCGCCGACCGGGACGTCCAGGCGCTCGCTCGCAGCCTGCCGATCGTCGTGCTCGCCCATCGCGCGTCGCGCACGGGCCTGGACTCGGTGGGTGCGGACAACCGCGGCGGCGCACGGTCGGTCGTGGCTCATCTCCTGCAGGTGCACGGCTTCACCGACGTGGTCTTCATCGGCGGGCCAGCCCGCTCCCCAGACTCGATGGAGCGCTTTGCCGGCTTCCGCGACGCGCTGCGCGAGGCGGGGCTGCCGGTGCCCCGGACACCGCATGCCGAGGGCGGGTTCACCGAGGCCGGTGGTGCCCGGGCCATGCGCGGGCTGCTGGCGCACCGACCGCCCCCGCAGGCCGTCGTGTGCGGCAACGACGAGATGGCGATCGGGGCCCTCGGCGTACTCGGTGAGGCACGGCTTCGGGTGCCAGGCGACGTGGCCGTCACCGGGTTCGACGACATCGCCTCGGCGCGTCACGTGCGGCCCGCCCTCACCACGGTTCGCCAGCCGATGCGCGAGCTGGGTGAGCAGGCGGTGCGCCTGCTGCTGGACCGGGTGAAGGACCCGGACGGGCAGCGGCGCTCCGTCGTGCTGCCGACACACCTGCTGATCCGGCGCAGCTGCGGATGCCAGGGGCGCACAGCCAGAAGCGGAAGGGATGCCTCGTGACCGGGCCGACCCAGGAGGAGGCTGCGCGCGAGCGCGCGGCGCGGGAGGACTGGGAGCGGCGGATCTACCGCCGGCTCACCGACACCCAGGGAGCCGATCCCGGGCTCGCGCTGCCCGCACCCTCGGGTGTGCGAGCCCGCCCGGGCGTCGGCCACGTGCGGCTCGACTGGGACCCGGTGCCAGGAGCGGTCGGCTACCTCGTCGAGCGCACCGGTCCCGACGGGCAACCACGACTCCTGCAGCACGGCGGCAGCGACGTGCCCGCTGTCCCGGCCGCACCGTTCGCCGACACCGGGCTGGACGACGGGTTCGAGTACCGCTACCGCGTCGGGGCGGTTGCTGGGGCGGAATACCCCGCCTGGGCGTGGTCCGAGCCGGTCTCCGCCAGCACCCTCGTGACCGAGCCCGGGACCGTCGAGGTGTCCGTCGACGCGGCCAGCGTGGTCGGGCGGCTGGACCGGGTGTGGCGCATGGTCGGCTCGGAGCGCCTCACCCAGCTGCGGCTCGGCGATGACGGTCACGGAAACCCCATCGGCACGGAGTTCGCCGAAGCCCTGCGGCGGGCGCACGATGACCTCGGCGCGACCCATGTGCGCGCCCACGCCATCCTTCACGACGACAACCAGGTTGTTTCGAGGGCTCCTGACGGGGGTCTGGCCTTCGACTTCACCCGCGTCGACGCGCTCTATGACCAGCTGCTCGGCCTCGGGCTGCGCCCGGTGGTCGAGCTGTCCTTCATGCCCGCTGCGATCGCCCGCGACCCGGACCAGACCGTGTTCACCTACCGCGGCATCATCTCCCCCCCGCGCGTGTGGTCGGAGTGGCACGACGTGGTGCGCGCCCTGGTGACCCATCTCGTCGAGCGGTACGGAATCGACGAGGTGGCCACCTGGGGGTTCGAGGTCTGGAACGAGCCGAACCTCGAGGTCTTCTGGACCGGCACGCGGGATGACTACCTGCGCTTGTACGACGAGTCGGCCCGCGCGGTGAAGAGCGTCGACCCCCGCTTGCAGGTGGGCGGGCCGTCCACGGCGGCCGGGGAATGGGTCGAGACCCTGGCGTCGCACTCCCGCACCACCGGGGTGCCCCTGGACTTCGTCACCACACACACCTACGGAAACCTGCCGATCGACGTCCGACCCAGCCTGTCCCGCAACGGTCACGACGGGGTGCCGGTGTGGTGGACCGAGTGGGGCGTGGGCTCCACGCACTTCGGCCCCATCCACGACGGGGTCTGCGGTGCCCCGTTCGTGCTCAGCGGTTTCGCCGCCGTGCAAGGCCGCATGGACGCGCTGGCCTACTGGGTTGTCAGCGACCACTTCGAGGAGCTCGGCCGTCCGCCGGCGCTGTTCCACAACGGCTTCGGGCTGCTCACCGTGGGCAACCTCCGCAAGCCCCGGTACTGGGCCGCACACCTGGCGGCCCACCAAGGCGACGACGTGCTGGCCTCGAACGTCGACGGCGACGGGGCCAATGTCCTGGTCCAGGCATGGGCCACCCGCCACGACGACGGGACCGTTGACGTCCTGGTGTGGAACGGCACCGTGAACGCCGACCTCATGCACGGTGACCCGCGGCTGGACCGGCAGGTCCGGATACGCCTCACCGGCCTTGGACACGCGCGCATCCGAGTAACCCTCTCGCGCGTCGACGTCCAGCACTCCAACGTTCTCGCCGGCTACCCCGACGGGATCGACTGGCCTGATGCGGCGCTGTGGCAGCAACTGCGTGACGTGGACCACCTCCACGAGCAGCGTCTGCCCGACCTGGAGCCGGTCGCCGGCACCGGCCAGCTCGAGCTCGATCTGCCCATGCCGGGCGTCGCCCGGATCCGACTATCTGCCGGCCACCAACCTGCCAGATC
>JAJZTN010000016.1:23475-26499 GCA_021848885.1 Actinomycetes bacterium | reverse complement strand
AGGCTCCGACCGGATCCGCGGAGCACCCGAACGCGAGCGAGGGCCCCTACGGCGAGGACTCGCTGGAGTCCCGCACCAACTGGCTGCGTGCCGGGGTGCTGGGCGCTAACGACGGCATCGTCTCGGTCGGCGGGCTGGTGCTGGGGGTCGCGGGCGCCACGAGCGCTCACGCCCAGATCCTGGTCGCGGGTCTGGCCGGTCTCGTCGCCGGAGCGTTGAGCATGGCTGCCGGGGAGTTCGTCTCGGTCAGCACGCAGCGCGACACCCAGCACGCCGCCCTGCACCGTGAACGCGGCGAGCTGGAGGCCGACCCCGATGCCGAGCTCGAGGAGCTGACCCGCATCTACCAGGCCAAGGGGCTGTCCCGTCGGGTGGCGCGCGAGGTCGCCGAGGAGCTCACCGCGAAGGACGCGCTGGCCGCCCACGCCGAGGCCGAGCTGGGCATCGACCCGGACGAGCTGACCAACCCGTGGCACGCCGCGATCGCCTCGCTGCTCGCCTTCACCACCGGTGCGGCCCTGCCCCTGCTCAGCGCCACCCTGACCTCGGGCTCGGCCCGGGTCCCGGTGACCTTCGCCGCCATGGTGGCGGCACTGGTGGTCACCGGCTCGCTCAGCGCCGCCCTCGGCGGCGCCGACCGGCGGAAGGCCGTGACCCGGGTCGTGGTCGGTGGGTTGATCGCCATGGCGATCACGTACGCCGTGGGCCGGCTGGTCGGCGCGGTCGTCTAGCCGGTGCGGGGCGCCCTCGTCGCGCGGCGGGTCGCGACGAGCGGCTGCGCGGGCACCGGGCCGGTCACCACCGGTGGTGCACCAGCTGGCGGATCTGGCCGTTGTAGACGTTGCGCAGCCCGCTCAGCGTGGCGGCCGACAGCGGCGGGAGGTCGGCGGCGGAGGCATTGGCCCGGGCCTGGGCCGGGGTGCGGGCGCCGGGGATCACCGTGCTCACGCCTGGCTGGTCGAGGACCCAGCGCAGCGCCAGCGCGGCGGGGGAGACCCCGTCGGGGGCCAGGGCCGCGACGGATCGGGCCGCGGCCACGCCGGTCGCGAAGTCCACCCCGGCGAAGGTCTCCCCCACGTCGAAGGCCTCACCGTGGCGGTTGTAGCTACGATGGTCGTCGGGGGCGAAGGTGGTCTGCTCGCTGATGCGCCCGCTGAGCATCCCGCTGGCCAGCGGGACCCGGGCGATTATGCCCACCCCGGCCTGGGCCGCCGCCGGGAGCACATGCTCCAGCGGCTTCTGTCGGAAGACGTTGAGGATGATCTGGACACTCGCCACGTTGGGCCGGGCGATGGCCGCCAGCGCCTGCTCGCAGGTCTCCACGCTCACGCCGTAGCAGCGCATCCGCCCCTCGGCCACCATCGCGTCGAGGGCATCGAAGACGGCGTCATCGGCGTACACCTCATCGGGCGGGCAGTGCAGCTGGACAAGGTCGAGGGTGTCCACCCCCAGGTTGGCGCGGCTGCGGTCGTTCCAGGCCCGCAAGCTCGCCAGCGAGTACGCCGAGGCCACGTGAGGGTCGGCACGCCGGCCCATCTTGGTGGCCACGACCAGCCCGGCATCGGGTCGGCGCCGCAGGAGCTCGCCGACGAAGCGCTCACTGCGCCCGTCGCCGTACACATCGGCGGTGTCGATGAAGGTCACTCCCGCGTCCACCGCCGCATCGAGGGTGGCCCGGGCCTCGTCGGGGTCAACCTGGCCCCAGTCCGCGCCGAGCTGCCAGGCCCCCAGCCCGACAGCCGAGACCACCAGCCCGGAGCGAGGCATGTCGCGATGCTGCATGCCCGCCAGCCTAGGAGCCGCCCATCGCGCCGCTGGCGGCGCGTGGCAGGATCAACGCCGACCGACCAGACTCCGGAGGCAGCCGCCCGTGGACAACCCGCTAGGGACCGTGATCATCGTGGTGTCGCTCGTCCTGGCCGGGTGGGCAGGGGTGCTGGTGGCGCGCAACCGCGGGGTCACGACGCGCCTGATCGTGGGCACCGGGGTGCTCGAGCTGCTCATGCTCGCGCTTGTCGTCGTCGGGCTGGTGCAGACCTTCACCACCACGCGGGACGTCTCCAAGGCGATCTTCGTCGGCTACCTGGTGGGAGGGCTCATCATCCCGCCGGCCGGGTTGGTGTGGTCGATCGAGGAGCGCAACCGCTACGGGTCAGCGGTCATGCTCGCCGTCTTCGTCGTCATGCCCATCATGATCATCAGGATGCGCCAGGTGTGGGGAGTCCCCCTTGTCTGAGAACCACGTGAGGCCCCAGCCGGCGGCCACCCCACGACCGACTCGCAGCGGGCCTGGCCGGGTGCTGGTCACCGTCTACGGGATCTTCGCTCTCGCCGCAACGGCCCGCTCGGTGATGCAGATCATCGTGGACTTCCAGTCCGCCCCCCTGGCCTACCTGCTCTCGGCCTTCTCCGGGCTGGTCTACATCGTGGCGACGCTGTCCCTGGCCCGCGGTGACGCGGCATCACGGCGGATCGCCTACGTCGCGATCAGCACGGAGGCGGTCGGGGTGCTCACCGTCGGCACCCTCAGCTTCGCCGTCCCCTCGCTTTTCGCCCACCCCACGGTGTGGACCGGCTACGGGTCCGGTTACGGCTTCGTCCCGCTCGTGCTGCCCTTCATCGGGTTGTGGTGGCTGCGCCGGACCGGTCGCTAACCCGACCTGCGCGGTCGGCCCGGCTCACGCCAGGGCAGGCGCTCGACCAGCTCCACCGGGGACTCCAGCGCGGTGGCCAGCACCGGCAGCTCGCTGCGCAGCACGCTGCGGTAGCGGGGGTCGTGGAAGAGCTTGGCGGTCAGCGCCCTGCGCCGGGCCAGCACCGCGACGGCCAGCCAGGCAAGGGTCGCCCCGCCGAGTGGCCCGGCAACATAGGCCCAGAAGGCCGGGAACGTCGCCGACAACAGGTCCGGCGCCAGCGTGCGGGCCGGGTTGAGGCTCGTCCCCGTGTACGGCGCCCCCTGCCAGACCTCGACCGCGACAACCACCCACACCGCCAGCGGGGTCCAGCGCGCGGTCCGGACAGATC
>JAJZTN010000016.1:0-23465 GCA_021848885.1 Actinomycetes bacterium | reverse complement strand
CCGGACGTGGCTGACCATGAGGAAGATCGTCGCCAGCAGCACCCCGGTCATCAGTGCCTCGACGCCGGCCACCGCCACGGCGCTCAGCCCGTGCCCGGGTGAGGTGCGGGCCCAGTTCACCGGTGCAGTGGTCAGGGCCTGGCCCCACGCGAGCCGGGCCACCCCGACGCCCAGCAGGGCGCCCAGGCACTGCGCGAGCATGTAGCCGAGCACGTCGACAGGCTCGATCTGGCGATGCAGCCAGAACCCGAAGGTGACCGACGGGTTGAGGTGAGCCCCGGAGAGCCGCCCCAGCGGGGAGATGGCGAAGAGGCTGCCGCAGGCGGCGAAGAGCATGCCGGTCAGCAGCAGCCGCAGGCTCGGGCTGGGT
The DNA here is from genome assembly GCA_021848885.1 of Actinomycetes bacterium. Classification (GTDB taxonomy): domain Bacteria; phylum Actinomycetota; class Actinomycetes; order JAJZTN01; family JAJZTN01; genus JAJZTN01. The sequence goes on along the minus strand of JAJZTN010000016.1, from coordinate 23,095 downwards.
GCCACCGTGGCCACCGGTGAGCCGGCGCCGAAGTCCAGACAGATCGCCGAGACGCCGCCGAGCAGCAGGACGGCCGTGCCGACCAGCTCGGCGCCCCACTCGGCGGGGTTCCAGCGCGGCGTGCCGCCCCGGGCGGAGGCGGCCCGGGCGTGACCCTGCGTGGAGGCATCTCGACCCTGGTCCCCCGCATCGCCACCGCGGTCCTGACCGGCGGGGTCCGCCCCGGCGTCGTCGACTTCCTCGCTCAGCCCGATCCCCTCCCAACCCGCCTCGCTATGTCCTGCCCCATCCGCACGGCGTGCGCGAAGCTCAGGGCGGACCTGTCCGGACCCGCGATCGCACACCCTTCGGTGACCCAGCATGACGAAGCCACCACGGGGAAGGGGCGGCGGCGAGCGTCGCTGCGTCCGCGGCAGCAACCGCCAAGGCCACGCCGTCCGCAGGGGGTGGCACCCGCGGCGGCGGGAGTTTCGCCGACCCCGCTGGTGAGCTACCGGAACAGCCGGAACAACGATCTCGTCAACGAGCGCCGGGCCCGGCGCTTGAGGTAGGAGCCTGGGCCGCGGGTGGCTGCGTGCGCGTCACCGGCGGCGCGCGACACCAGGTAGGAGGCGCGTTGGACCTGGCGAAGGATCGAGCGGCGACGAGCCATGACGGGCCTCCCCGTGGTCGGTGCACGACACGGTAGACCCGCCTGGTGACAGACGGCGTACGACGCGACACCGCCAACTGTCGACGACCTGTCCCTGGCTGCGCCGACCGCCAACGGCCTGGCGACCTGGCACCCTCGCCTCAGTAGTGCCGGCGACTCGACGGGCGCAGCCGGCCGATGAGGTGGCCGTGCGGACTGACGCCGTGCGCAGCGGCGAAGCGGCGCACCAGGTGGGGCACCGCCCGACCCAAGACCTGCCCGGCCCCGGCCAGCCCCAGCCCTTGGCGGAAGGGGTCCTCGAGGGGGTCCTCGCCGGCTACATGGGCGTCGTGAAGAGAGGACATTGGCCCGCACCGACGGCGGGTGCGGGCCCGGCTGCTCGCCGTGCTCACGGTGCTCCCGGTGCTCCCGGTGCTCCCGGTGCTCCAGGAGATGCCGTCTGGTTCGCCGCGGTCAGCAGCAGGTCGCCCGGGTCACGGGAGGTGATCAGCACTTCGGCCAGCGCCGCGGCCGGCAGTGAGCAGGAGCCGGTGAGCTCCGCCCGCCCGGTCGGGGTGGGCCCCCAGGTCGCCACCTGCTGGCGCTCGCCGTCCACGCCGACCGCCCAGGCGACGTAGCCGTCCCGGCTCGGCAACCCGGTTAGGTCGAGGTGGACGGCGCTGCCCCAGGACTTCGGGTCCACCCACACATCGGCGTCGGCGACCTCGCCGCTGGTTACCGCGAGGACCGTGCCGGCTGGGCCGGTAGGGCCGGTGGGGTGGGCTGGGCCGGTGGGGCCGATCAGGCCGGCCGGGCCCAGACCCGCCAGCACCGCGGCCACCGCGGCAGCCAGCCCGGTCCCCCAGCGCCACCGGCGTCGGCTGGCCACCAGGGCGGTCCAGTCCGCGCTCACCCGCCGGGCGGCGTCCTCGGCGATCCGGTCCGGGGCGGGCACCCGCTCGGCCTGCGACACCTTGGCCAGCAGGGCCGGTACCGGGGCGAAGGCGGCGACCTCGCGGCGGCACGGCTCACAGCCGGTCAGGTGGGCCTCGAAGCGGCGCCGCTCGTCGGCGTCCAGCGCGCCCAGCACGTAGGACGCCGACCAGCCGCGCAGCTCCTCATGGTCGTTCATCGCAGCACCCCCTGCTCCTCCAAGGCGGCCCGCAGGGCGCGCAGACCGTAGTACAGCCGGGACTTCACTGTGCCCGCCGGCAGGTCGTGCCGGCGGGCCACCTCGTTGGCGGTTAGGCCCTGGTAGTACGTCTCCACCAGCACCGAGCGGTGGTGCTCCGGCAACGCGGCCAGCGCGTCGGCCACCAGGCTCGCCTCGGCGATCTGCTCGGCGGGGTCGTCGACCACGTGCGGGTGGACCGCTGGCACGTCCGGGGTCCCGCCGGCGACCAGCCGCAGGTGCCGACGGCTGCGGCGGTAGTGGTCGGCCGCGGCGTTGCGGGCGATGGCGAACAGCCAGGTCCGCTCGCTACCGGCCCCGGGCTCGTAGCTCGTGTGGTGCCGCCAGGCCTTAACCAAGGTTTCCGCGACCACCTCCTCGGCGTCCCGGGGGTCCGAAAAGCGGCCGCGGGCCCAGCCGTAGAGCGCGTCGGCGTGGTCGGCGTGCAGCCGGCGGACGAACAGCTCGCCGTCCTGCTGGGCGCTCATCGGCACCTCCTGCTCCGGTCGGTGGCTCACCCCCGGAGTACGCACCAGGGCCGGTCAGGGTTCACCGCCGCCCGGTGAACCGCAGGACCGCCCACCGCGTATCCCCCGACGTGCCCCCATCGGAGCACACCGAGTGCCCCACCACGACCAGAAGAGGAGTTCCGATGCGCCAGCGGATCCGCCCGCTCGCCCTCGCCGTCGTCGCCACCGCGGCCTTCGCCCTGGTGCCTGCCGCGGCCCAGGCCGACGACCACCTGTTCAACGCCAGCACAAGCAGCGGCGCGAGCGAGCGCGGCTTCACCAACCCGGTCGCCGGGAACCCGTCGGGGACCTCCGGTCCGGCCGCACAGCCCAGCAGCGTGCCGGGGCTGGGCGACCCGAAGGTCGGGGAGGACACCGGCACCCCGGCCTTCGGCGGCGACGCCCTGTGCGAGCGGGTACAGGCCCGCAGCGAGGGCACCCCGGCGACCTGCGGCTAAGCGGCAATCGGCCCGGGGTAGGCGTTCCGGATCGACGGGGACGCCCACCCCGGGCTCACCGAGGGGTGAGTGCGGCCCGCAGCAGGCCGTAGGTCAGCCCGTCCATGGCAACGGGGCAACAGCCCGAGAAGATCGGATCGCCGCTGGTCTCGAAGTGGTCGAGGGGAGCCTGGACGTCTTGATCGGGCGCTTGCAGTTGTATCTGTGGAACTTGATGTAGCGGTCGCGCCAATGGATCGCCCAGAGTCCGGCCGGCTTCATGTAGCGCAGGCATGCACTCGGGAACCACGCGTACTCGCCGACACCGTCCCACGGTGGGCACACCTGGACGATGTCGACGTTGAGCGTGTTGCGGAAAGTGCTTCTCGCTTCCCGTGACGTGGGCCGATGGCTGGCAGCGGTGGAACGCGTGACGGTCTCGTGCCCGACGAGGGCGGTGGAGCGGCGGAGGGTGGCACAGTAGGTCCTCTCAGCAGGCTGCTGGGGCCCCTGCTCGTGGTGTCCACGGGGTCGCGCCGGGGTCGGTGAGGGTCTGGCGGTAGAGCTTGAGCAGGTTGTGGGTGCCCATCAACAACTTCCACTCGCTTGCCGCGGCGGCCTTCCCGCGCCGCATGAACCGTCTGGCGCCGCGGGCGTCCTTGGTCTGGCCGAAGACGGGCTCGATGATGTGCTGGCGTTTCCGGTAGGTCGCTCGGCCGGCCTTGTTGGAGATCTTGCGGTCCATCTTGTCGACCAGGGTCGCGTCGGCGGGCAGCGGGCCACGGCGTCCGTTTCTCGGCTGGGGGTTGCGACGGGTGTTGCGGGTCGCTGAGCACAATCCCGACCCATCCTGTCAACCCCGCGATCCCAACCACGTTCCCAACCCTGTCCCGAACGAGGGACCCGCGCAAACGCGCCGATTCACACGTTGAAGATTCAGACGTTGAACCTGAACTCCACGACGTCACCGTCGGCCATCACGTAGTCCTTGCCCTCGATACGGACCCGACCTCGAGCCTTCGCCTCAGCCATCGACCCGGCCGCGACCAGGTCGTCGAACGAGACCACCTCGGCCTTGATGAAGCCCCGCTGGAAATCCGTGTGGATCACGCCGGCCGCCTCCGGGGCGCTGGCCCCTCGACGGATGGTCCAGGCCCGGGCCTCCTTCGGCCCGGCCGTGAGGAAGGTGGCCAGCCCCAGGGTCTGGAAGCCAACCCGGGCCAGCATGTCCAGCCCGGACTCCGGCTGCCCGACCGAGGCCAGCAGCTCGAGGGCCTCATCGGGGGGCAGCTCGCTGAGCTCGGCCTCGAGCTTGGCGTCGAGGAAGACAGCCTCGGCCGGGGCGACCAGATCGGCCATGCGTTCCCGCACGCCGGCGTCACCGAGCTCCTCCTCGTCCATGTTGAAAACGTAGAGAAACGGCTTGGCAGTCAGCAGGTGCAGCTCACGAAGCGGCTCGGGGTCCAGCCCGGCGGCGAAGACGGTCCGCCCGGACTCCAGAACCTGCTGGGCCTGCTGTGCGGCGACCAGCACAGGCTGGCGGTGCTTGGCCAGCCGGGCCTCCTTCTCCAGCCGGGGCAAGGACTTCTCGATCGTCTGCAGGTCTGCCAGGGCAAGCTCGGTGTTGATCGTCTCGATGTCATCCGCCGGCGAGACGACGCCCTCGACATGAGCGACGTCAGGGTCGGAGAACACCCGGATCACCTGGCAGATCGCGTCGGACTCGCGGATGTGGGAGAGGAACTTGTTGCCCAGGCCCTGGCCCTCGCTGGCCCCACGGACGATGCCGGCGATGTCGACGAAGGTCACCGTGGCCGGCACCACCTTGGCCGAGTCGAACATCTCGGCCAACCGGCCCAGCCGCGGGTCGGGCACGCCAACCACGCCCACATTCGGCTCGATCGTGGCGAAGGGGTAGTTGGCCGCGAGCACGTCGTTTCGGGTCAGCGCGTTGAACAGGGTCGACTTGCCCACGTTGGGCAGCCCGACGATGCCGATGGTGAGGGTCACGGGGTTCCATGCTACTGGCGCCCCGTCCCCGGACCCGACCGCCAGATGTGCCCGCGGGACCGCACCGCTGCGCCCGTACGCCGGCACCTCGGGGCGTGGCGACCGGGCCATGTCAGACCCGTGGGGCAGGCTGGCGCCATGAGTCCCACGCTGGGCATCGGAGTGCTGCTGCTTCTGCTGGGCCTTGCGGCAGGCTTCGCCGTCGGGCTGCTCGTCGGTGCCCGCCGGGTGCGGGACGAGCCGGGCTGGCTGGCCGAGGCCGATGCCCGGGTCCGGGAGGTGGGGGTGCGCAGCACCGCTGAGGCGGAGGCCCGCCGCGTCGCGGTGGAGCGGCTGGTCGCCCCGCTGCAGGACACCCTGTCCCGGGTCGAGGGTCGGCTGGCCGAGCTCGAGCGAGCCCGGGTCGCGGCGTACTCAGGACTCATCGAGCAGCTGCGCTCCGTGGGGGAGACCTCCGAGCGGCTGCGCCAGCAGACCTCATCGCTGGTCGGTGCGCTGCGCTCCCCCCAGGCGCGCGGCCGGTGGGGCGAGGTGCAGCTGCGCCGGGTCGTCGAGCTGGCCGGGATGGTCGAGCACTGCGACTTCACCGAGCAGCCGACTCTCACCGATGGTGAGCACACCCTCCGCCCCGACCTGGTTGTGCACCTGGCCGGCGGCAAGAGGGTCGCCGTCGACGCCAAGGTGCCGCTGGGGGCCTACCTAGAGGCCCTGGAGGGTGAGGACGAGTCCCGACGGGGCGAGCGGTTGTCCGCGCACGCGAAGGCGCTGCGCGCGCACGTCGACGCGCTTGCTGAGAAGGCCTACTGGCGAGCGGTGCAGCCCTCCCCCGAGCTCGTCGTGCTGTTCGTGCCCGGGGAGGTCTTCCTGGCCCCGGCACTTGAGCAGGACCCCAGCCTGCTCGAGCACGCCATGACCCGCGGTGTCGTGCTGGCCACCCCCACGACCCTGGTCGCCATGCTTCGCACCATCGCCTACGCCTGGGCTCAGCAGGCCCTGACCGACAACGCCCGTGAGGTGTTTGAGCTTGGTCGGGAGCTCTACACCCGGATCGGCAGGCTCGGCGGGCACGTGGACAAGCTCGGTCGGTCGCTGCAGCGTGCGGTCGGTGACTTCAACGCCGCCGTGGGCTCGTTGGAGCGTCAGGTGCTGCCGCAGGCCCGGCGCTTCGCCAGCCTCGGGGTGAGCACGACCGAGCTGGCCTCGCCCTCTCCCATCGAGGAGAGCACCCGGCAGCTCTCAGCTGCCGAGCTTCTCGATGACCTGCCCGCGGCCGGGCTCAGGGTGGTGACTGATCCGCGCCTGACACCGCCCGGCACGGGCGGGGAGCGCGCGGCCGCCACGGGCGGGGAGCGCGCGGCCGCCACGGGCGGGGAGCGCGCGGCCGCCACAGGCGGGGAGTCCGGGCCCGAAGGGCCGGAGCCGGGGCGGGCGCCGTCTAGGCTCGGGGGGTGAGTTCACGACGTTACCTGTCCGCACGCGGCGGGCTCACGGCGCTGGGTGCCGGTCTCGTGCTGTTGCTGGCCACCACGGTCGGGGCGGGGTTCGACCTGCTGACCTCGGCCTCGCTGGGCTGGGGCACGTCGGTCATGTTCATCGCCGGGGCAGCCCTGGTGGCGCTTCGGGCCCGCCGGCGCGACCTGGCGGCGGCCGCGATCCTCCCACCGCTGTGCCTGGCGGCCGTGCTGATCGGGGTGGCCGTGACCCAGGGCATGACCAGCCTGAGCCGGCTCGGGCTGAACCTGCTCACCAACCTCACCCTGCTCGCACCGGGCCTGTGGTTGGGTAGCGCGCTCGCCGGCGGGGTCGCGCTGCTGCGCTGGCGCCGTGCGACCCGCTGAGCAGTCACCGAGGGAGCCCGCTGAGCAGTCACCGACGGAGAATCACCGCAGCACCGACGGACCGGACCACCGGAAGGTCCTCAGCCCGCGGTGAGCTCCGCGGCACGCATGTCACGACGAAGCTCAGGCGGCAGCGCGAAGAGCAGGCTCTCCTGAGCCGAGACCACCTCCTGGACCGCGCCGAAATCGGCGTGCCCCCTGAGCCAGGCCACCACGTCATCGACCAGGATCTCGGGCACCGAGGCGCCGCTGGTGACCCCGACCGTGCACACCCCGGCCAACCAGCCGGGGTCGATCTGCTCGGCCGAGTCCACCAGATGCGCGTCGGCGCCGGCCTCACGGGCCACCTCGACCAGCCGGACCGAGTTCGAGGAGTTGCGTGAGCCGACGACGATGACCAGGTCGGCCTCCTCCGCGACCCGCTTCACCGCGACCTGGCGGTTCTGGGTGGCGTAGCAGATGTCATCCGAGGGCGGGTCGAGCAGGTTCGGGAAACGCTCACGAAGTCGCGCCACGGTCGCCATCGTCTCGTCAACGGACAGCGTCGTCTGGCTCAGCCACGCGACCCGGTCCGGGTCACGCACCTGCAGCGCGTCGACCTCGTCCGGGCCGCCCACCAGGTGGATGTGCTCGGGGGCCTCGCCGGAGGTCCCGACCACCTCCTCGTGACCCTCGTGCCCGATCAGCAGGATGTCGAAGCCCTCGGCTGCGAAGCGGCGCGCCTCGTGGTGCACCTTGGTCACCAACGGGCATGTGGCGTCGATCGTCTTCAGTGACCGCGCCTCGGCCTCGGCGTGCACCGAGGGGGCCACCCCGTGGGCGGAGAACACCACGGTGGCTCCTTCAGGCACCTCGTCGGTCTCGTCGACGAATACGGCGCCCTTTGCCTCGAGCATGCGTACGACGTAGGTGTTGTGCACGATCTGCTTGCGCACGTAGACCGGGGGCCCGTAGAGCTCGAGGGACTTCTCGACAGTTATCACCGCCCGGTCCACCCCCGCGCAGTACCCGCGGGGTGCTGCCAGGAGGATCCTGCGCGGCTGCTCGGGCATGCGCCCATGGTATGCGGGACAGCGCGGGGCACCCCGCGGCGCCGTATGCGGGACAGCGCCGGGGCACCCCGCGGCGCCGAAGCCCGGCACCCAGACTCCGCGTGAGGCACCTCTGCCCTACTGTGACCGGCGTGGCCCTGCAGACTTCCGCGGAGCAACCCGCCCCGGTGCGGACCGTGTCCAACCTGCTGGCCGAGTGGATCCACCGGCTGGGACCGATCTGGGTGGAGGGTCAGGTCGCCCAGCTCACCCGCCGGCCGGGCACCCGGATCGTCTTCCTCACCCTGCGCGACACCGATGCCGACGTGTCGCTGCAGCTGACCTGCCCCGGGTCGGTGCTCGACGCCCTGCCGACCCCGATGGCCGAGGGGGCCCGGGTGGTGGTACACGCCCGGCCACGCTTCTACGTCGCCCGCGGCTCGCTGTCCCTGGCCGCCGACGAGCTGCGGCCGGTAGGGCTGGGTGATCTGCTCGCCCGCATCGACCACCTCAAGCGCGTGCTGGGCGCCGAGGGTCTCTTCGACCGGGACCGCAAGCACCCGCTGCCATTCCTCCCCGGCCGGGTCGGGCTCATCTGCGGACGGGCCTCGGCGGCCGAGCGCGACGTCGTGGACAACGCCCGGCGACGCTGGCCGGCGGTGCGCTTCGTCATCCGTGAGGTGGCTGTGCAGGGCAACACGGCCGTGGCCGAGGTGAGCGCGGCGCTGGCCGAGCTGGACGCCGACCCCGAGGTGGAGGTCATCGTCATCGCCCGCGGCGGGGGGTCGGTGGAGGACCTGCTGCCCTTCTCCAACGAGACCTTGATCCGCGCCGTGGCGGCCGCGCGAACCCCGGTGGTCTCCGCGATCGGGCACGAGGTGGACAGCCCGCTGCTCGACCTGGTGGCCGACCTGCGTGCCAGCACCCCAACCGACGCCGCAGCCGCCATCGTGCCTGACATGAGCGAGGAGATGCGCCGACTGGAGACAGCCCGGGCCCGGGCCCGCGCAGCACTGGCGAGCCGGCTGCAGCGGGAGCTTCGCGACCTGGCGGGGCTGCGCTCCAGGCCGGTGCTGGCCGAGCCCGGGCGCGGCCTGCTCCAGCGTCGGACCGACGTGCTGGCACTGCGCGACCGGGCCCGCCGTGGCCTCAGCGTGCGGATGGACAGCGCCCACGACGCGCTGCACCACACCAGGGCCCGCGTAGGCGCACTGTCCCCGGCGGCGACGCTGGACCGCGGCTACGCGATCGTGGCGCGCCGGGTGGACGGGCACATCGTGCGTGACCCCCGAGAGGCCCCCGTCGGCACGCCGCTGCGGGTGCGCGTGGCCGCCGGTCGGCTGGGCGCGCGGGTCACCAAGGAGGAATGACCCCGGCGCAGGCCAGCCTGGGCCGGGCACGGGCGTCCGGCCCATGGCACCGGCGAGGTACGCCGGCGGCCCCCGGCGTACCTCTGCTGCCCCCCGGCGGCCCGCGGCGTACCTCGGCTGCCCACCGGCGTACCTCGGCTGCCCCCGGGACGTGTGGATGCCGCACGGGCTCGCCACCGCGGCGCACTACGCTGCCGGGGTGCCCGAGCAGACCAACACGGAGCCTGGTGGAACCGCACCCGGGGCGAGCGAGCCGATCGGCTACGAGCAGGCGCGCGAGGAGCTGGCTGTGATCGTCTCGCGGCTGGAGGCCGGTGGCACCACCCTGGAGGAGTCCCTGGCCCTGTGGGAGCGAGCCGAGCAGCTGGCCGACCTGTGCCAGCGCTGGCTTGAGGGGGCCCGGGCCCGGCTCGAGCAGGCGCTCGCACGCGACGCCGAGCCCGAGGCCCATGCCTGACCCTCAGGCCGGCGACCGGACCGGCCCCTCGCGCCCGCGCACCCTGACCACACGTCAGTGGCAGGCCCGTTGATCACTGTCGTCGGCGAGACCGTCCTTGACTACGTCCCGACTCGAGGTGGCGGGTTCGCGGGGCGCGTCGGGGGCAGCCCGGCCAACGTCGCACGCGGGCTGGCCCGGCTGGGCCGCTCGGTGCTGCTGCAGACCGCCATCGGTGACGACGAGGCGGGACAGCTGCTCACCACATGCTTGGGCGATGACGGGGTGCGCGTCGACCCCGCGAGCCTGCGCCCGGGTCACAGCTCGACCGCGCGCGCTCACCTGGACGGGGCCGGCCGGGCCAGCTATGAGCTGGACATCCACTGGGACCCCGGCGCCCTGCCCGTGCCGGCCGGGACCACCTGGTGGCACACCGGCTCGCTGGCCACCGTGATGGCCCCGGGGGCCGCACAGGTCGAGACGGCCCTGCGCGCCTGCCGGACCACCGAGGTGCCCACCTCGATCGACTTCAACGTGCGCGACCCGCTGCCCTGGCCGGCGGATCGGACTCTGCGCCACCTGCTGGGTCTGGCCCGCGACGCCTGCGTGGTCAAGGCGAGCGAGGATGACGTCGCACTGCTCGCCCCTGGTCAGGATCCGCGCGTCGTGGCCCGAGGTTGGCTCGGCCATGGCCGCACAGTTCTTGTCGTCGTGACACTTGGTGAGCGTGGTGCGTGGGCGGCCACCGAGCTGGACGAGATCGAGGTGGGCACACCGGCAGTGCAGCTGGTGGACACCGTGGGAGCCGGAGACAGCTTCATGGCCGCGCTCATCGAGGCGCTGCTTCCCCCGACCGGGCAGGACCCCAAGACCTGGAGACAGGTGCTCGACGATCCCCGGGCGCTGGCGCACGGGGTGCACCGGGCCAATGTGGCGGCGGCCATCTGCTGCGAGCGGGAGGGCGCCGACCCCCCGACCCGCGCCACGCTAGGGGCCAGGCTGCGCGCCTGAGGCCACTCGTCGTACCCGCGGGGTGGGCGGGCCTTGCGAGCGGCCGGTCGTGGCCAAGCGGTGGGCGGGCCTTGCGAGCGGCCGGTCGCAGTGAGGTTGGGCACCCCGGCCGCTCGGGCGTCCCGCCTCACCCGAGCGCTCACTAGGCTGGCCGCGGCAGAGGCGCGGCACGAGTGCGTTGAGCGAGTGCGCGGAACGAGTGCGCGGAACGAGGAGATCGGCAGGCAATGGCAGCCAGCAAAGCCACCGGCACATCACGCGGCCGAGCCCCCCGCGGGTTCCGCATCGAGCACGACACCATGGGCGAGGTGCTCGTGCCGGCCAAGGCCAAGTACCGCGCCCAGACCCAGCGTGCCGTGGCCAACTTCCCGATCTCGGGGACGCGCCTCGAGCGCGGCCACATCTGGGCACTCGCCCAGGTCAAGGCCGCCGCGGCCAAGGTCAACGCCCGGCTCGGCGTACTCGAACCCGACATGGCAGCCGCCATCCGCGAGGCGGCCGAGGAGGTCGCCCGCGGCGACTGGGACGAGCATTTCCCGATCGACATCTTCCAGACCGGGTCGGGCACCTCGAGCAACATGAACGCCAATGAGGTCATCGCGACCTTGGCCACCGAGCGGCTGGGGCGGGCCGTGCATCCCAACGACCACGTCAACGCCTCACAGTCCTCCAACGACGTCTTCCCGTCATCGATCCACATCGCGGCGACGCATGCGGTGTCCTCCGAGCTCATCCCCGCACTGACCCATCTGGCCCGCGCGCTGCGGCGCAAGGAGAAGCAGTTCGCGACAGTCGTCAAGTCCGGGCGCACCCACCTGATGGACGCCACCCCGGTGACCCTGGGCCAGGAGTTCGGAGGTTACGCCGCGCAGGTGGAGCTCGGCATCGAGCGGCTGCGAGCCAGCCTTCCGCGGCTGGCCGAGCTGCCGCTGGGTGGGACCGCTGTGGGCACCGGGATCAACACGCCGAAGGGTTTCCCCGCCAAGGTCATCTCCGAGCTCGCCCGGGCCACCCGTCTTCCGCTGTCCGAGGCCCGCAACCACTTCGAGGCTCAGGGCGCCCGGGACGGCCTGGTCGAGACGTCCGGGCAGCTGCGCACTATCGCCGTGGGGCTCTACAAGATCTCCAACGACCTGCGGTGGATGGGATCGGGGCCGCGGGCCGGGCTCGCCGAGATCCATCTGCCCGACCTGCAGCCCGGGTCCAGCATCATGCCCGGCAAGGTCAACCCCGTCATCCCCGAAGCCGTGTGCATGGTGTGCGCGCAGGTGATCGGCAACGACGCGGCGCTGACCTTCGGGGGGGCGGCCGGCTCCTTCGAGCTCAATGTCATGATGCCGGTGCTGGCCCGCAACCTGCTGGAGTCGATGCGGCTGCTGGCCAACGCCACCCGGCTGCTGGCCGACCGGTGCGTGGACGGCATCGTCGCTGACGTCTCGCGCTGCAGGGAGTACGCCGAGGGCTCCCCGTCCATCGTGACGCCGCTGAACCGCTATATCGGCTACGAGAACGCCGCCGCGGTGGCCAAGCAGGCCCTCTCGCAACGCCGCACCATCCGTGAGGTTGTGCTCGAGCGCGGCTTCGTCGAGGCCGGGCTGCTCACGCTCGAGCAGCTCGATGCGGCGCTCGACGTGCTGTCGATGACGCGGCCGTAGCGGCCGGGCGGCAATGCCGCGACGTCACACCGTGGCGTTGGGCTTGCGCCACGGTGTGACACCGCGCCAATAGGGATGCCACGACGTGACGTCGTGGCATCCCGCCGCCCCCGGGAGGCGACGCCCTCAGTACCAGCCGGAGTCGCGGGCGTGGCTCAACGCCGAGCAGGCGCCGCCGTAGCTGGCCTGGATGTAGGACAGCCCCCACCGGATCTGGGTCCGGGCGCTGCTGCGCCAGTCGGAGCCGAAGCTGGACATCTTCCACCCCGGCAGGGCCTGCGGGATCCCGTAGGCACCCGAGGTGGGGTTGCTCGCGCTGACCACCCAGCCGGACTCCCGGGTCCACAGCGTGTCCAGGCAACCCACTTGCGTCTGGCTCCAGCCGGCAGCGGCGGCCAGCGACAGACCGAGCTGTCGAGCAGCCGAGGGCGACAGGATGGGCAGGGTTGCCCGGGTCTGGCTACGGCTGGTCGCGCCCGCCGGCGTGGTGCGCGACCTCGCCGCCGCCAGCCGAGCCACCGCGGCCTGGGCTCGCAGGCCGGCTTGCGCGACGCCGGCCCGGTCTCGCGCCTGAACGAACAGCGCCTGCTCGCTCCGCAGGTCGGTGCCCACGGCAACGAGCTGCACGCTGTCGGCCGCGGGGATGGCGTCGGCTCGGGCCAGCACCCTGTCGCTGCCCAACGATGGTGTGAGGCCGACACCGGCGAGTCCTGCGGTGGCGGCGATGAGCATGGCGGTCCTCCGGATGGAGATCCGGCGCACGCGGTGGTCCTTCCTGAGGCTGCGCGCTCCTGGCGCCACAGCGGTCGCACCCCTGTCTCGGGCCCCAACGTCCTCGCGCGGGGCACTGGCCCGGCCGTCGCAGACGGCTGCACCGGAGGGCATGGGTCACGCCTCACCGTGGGCGGCGTGTGACGGCCCGATCAGGGGCGCCCGCTATCGGGTCGCCTCATCGGCACTGGTGCCGGACCCCTCGGCCCAGCGCCGATGAGGCACTCGGGTCGAGCACGGTCCGGGCGGGTCCACCGGCTACACCAGCGGTCACACGCGGGGTCTTGCCCTCCCACTGTGCCTGAGCAACCCAGCAGACGCGAAATCCCCTCGGCGTGGCATTGTTCACACCTGACGCAGGAAGACCTCTTTGATGTCAGTTGCACACAAGGCGCTGCGTCGTACGACGTACGACGTACGACGTGGGCAAAGGCTCAGATCTCCAGGCCGTCGAGCATCTCCGACACCAGGGCCGCGATCGGAGAACGCTCCGATCTCGTCAGGGTGACATGAGCAAACAGCGGGTGCCCCTTGAGTGCCTCGATGACAGCAGCGACACCATCGTGGCGGCCGACCCGTAGGTTGTCTCGCTGGGCGACATCATGCGTCAGTACGACGCGAGACCCCTGGCCGATGCGGGACAGCACGGTCAGCAGGACGTTGCGCTCCAACGACTGCGCCTCGTCGACCACGACGAAGGCGTCGTGCAAGGACCGACCACGGATATGGGTGAGAGGGAGCACCTCGAGCAGGCCTCGGTCGAGGACCTCCTCGATCACCTCGGGTGACACCAGCGCCGAGAGGGTGTCGAAGACAGCCTGGGCCCAGGGGCTCATCTTCTCCGCCTCGCTGCCGGGCAGGTAGCCAAGCTCCTGCCCGCCCACGGCGTAGAGCGGACGGAAGACGACGACCTTGCGATGCGCCCGCCGTTCCAGCACCGACTCCAGCCCGGCGCACAACGCGAGGGCGGACTTGCCCGTGCCGGCCCGCCCGCCCAGCGACACGATCCCGACATCCGGGTCGAGCAGCAGATCGATGGCAACGCGTTGCTCGGCACTTCGCCCGTGCACCCCGAAGACCTCCCGGTCGCCGCGCACGAGCCGCACGCGCTTGTCGGGCGTGACCCGGCCCAGCCCGCTGCCCCGGCTCGACAGCAGCACCAGCCCGGTGTGACAGGGCACGTCGCGCACCTCGTCGAGATCGAGGCTGCCCTCGTCGTAGAGGCTGTCCAGGTCCGCGGGGCTGACCTCCAACTCGACCATGCCGGTCCAGCCGGACTCGACCAGCTGCTCGGCGCGGTACTCCTCGGCGACCAGACCGACCGCGGAGGCCTTCACCCGCATGGGCATGTCCTTGGAGACCACGGTCACCGCGCGGCCCTCGGCAGCCAGGTTGCGGGCCACCGCCAGGATTCGCGAGTCGTTGTCCGGCGGCACGCCAGGCATCCGGAAACCGGCCGGCAGCACCGAGGTGTCGGAATGGTTGAGCTCGACCCGCAGCGTCCCGCCGAGCCGGCCGACCGGGACGGGCTCGTCGAGGCGGCCGTGGCTGACCCGCAGGTCATCCAGCAGCCGAAGCGCCCGGCGAGCGAAGTAGCCCAGCTCGGGATGGTGGCGCTTGGCCTCCAGCTCGCTGACCACGACGACCGGCAGGACGACCTCATGCTCGGCGAAACGCATGACGGCCAGGGGATCGGACAGCAGCACCGAGGTGTCCAGAACGTAGGTGCGCTGACCGGGGACGACACGAGGCATGGGCACGGCCTGCCTTCCCAGGTGGGCGCGCACCCGGCGCCCACCGTTGTCACAGTCGGGCGCGAGACCGGGACCGGGCCCCAGGGCCGGGTGCCGGCCCCTCCTGCGCGTGCAGCAGTCCAAGCCGGTGCGGCTGGTCCAGCCGGTGCACTGATGGGCCTCCCGCGACGGGCGGCACTCACCGCTCGTCACCTTCGACGCTAGCGAGCAGGCGGGCCCGGCCGGGTCAGACACGCCGCAGGAGCTCACCGCCACTGCACGCTGCGCAGGGCGATCCCCCACCTGGCTGCTAGCCCCCGTAGCGGCGGTGCCGGTTGGCGTAGTCGCGCAGCGCGCGCAGGAAGTCGACCCGGCGGAATGCCGGCCAGTAGGCCTCGCAGAAGTAGAACTCGCTGTGCACGCTCTGCCAGAGCATGAAGCCGGACAGCCGCTGCTCCCCACTGGTGCGGATCACCAGGTCGGGGTCGGGCTGGCCCTTGGTGTAGAGGTGATCGGCGATGTGCTCGACGTCGATGACCTCGGCCAGCTCCTCGATGCTGGTGCCCTGCTCCGCCTGCTCCAGCAGCAACGAGCGCACCGCGTCGGCGATCTCGCGCCGTCCCCCGTAGCCGACCGCGACGTTGACGTGTAGCCCGGACACCTGGGAGGTGGCCACCGCCGCGTCCTTGAGCACCCGCGCGGTCGAGTCGGGCAGCAGGTCCAGGGCACCGACCGGGTGCACCCTCCAGCGCCCGGTCTGCGCCAGCCGGGCCACCACCCCTTCGATGATGCCCAGCAGCGGCCCGAGCTCGCTGGCCGAGCGGGCCAGGTTGTCGGTGGAGAGCAGCCACAGCGTCACGACCTCGACGCCGGCCTCCTCGCACCAGCCCAGCAGAGCCTCGACCTTGTCGGCCCCGGCTCGATGACCGACAGCGACGTCACCGGTGCCCGACGCCCGGGCCCAGCGCCGGTTGCCGTCCAGGATGACCCCGACGTGGCGCGGCATCGGGCGTCCGGTCAGCTGGCGGGCGAGGCGTCGCTCATAGAGCGAGTAGGCGAGGTCGCGCAGTCCCACCCTGGCAGGGTACGCCGGCCAGGTGTGATGGCCGTCGTACCGCGCCACCGACGCTGGCACCCAGATGTGATGGCCGTCGTACCGAGCTCTCGACAACTATCGACGCTGGCAACCTACGCAACCGTAGGTTAGCGTGGTGGGCATGGCCCTCCCCCCGGCTGCCCCCGCCACCAAGCCCCGACTGCGCGGCTGGTTGCATGCGATCGCCTTCCCGGCGGCGGCGGCGGCCGGCAGTGTCATGGTTGCCCTCGCCCCGGGTGAGAAGGCCCGGGCCGCGGCGGCCGTCTACGCCGTCACGGCGGTGCTGCTCTTCGGCACCAGTGCGCTCTACCACCGTGGGCACTGGTCGCCGCGGGCCGCCGGGCTGCTGCGCCGGCTGGACCACGCGAACATCTTCCTCATCATCGCCGGCACCTACACCCCGTTCACAGTGCTGCTCCTGCCGGCCGGCACCGCCCGCACCCTGCTGTGGGTGGTGTGGTTGGGGGCGCTGGCGGGGGTGGCCTTCCGGGTGCTGTGGGTCGGGGCTCCGCGCTGGCTCTACGTGCCGGTCTACATGGCGCTGGGCTGGGTCGCGGTGCTCTACCTGCCGGACTTCCTGCGCTACGGCGGGGTGGCGGTGCTGGTCCTCCTCGTCGCGGGCGGTGCGCTCTACACTGCCGGGGCCGTCGTCTACGGCCTCAAGCGCCCCAACCCGCTGCCGCGCTGGTTCGGCTTCCACGAGGTCTTCCACGCCCTGACCGTGGCCGCCTTCACCGCGCAGTTCGTCGGGGTGGCGCTGGCCATGCGCGCGAGCGGCTGACCGGACCGCCGGGTCAGTCCGGCCTCGGCTCGTGCACCACCGTGATCGGGCACCGGCTGAACCGCACGACCTGCTCGGAGATCCCGCCGAGCAGCAGACCCACGAAGCCACCTCGGCCGCGCGCCCCGATGACCAGGAGCTCGGCCAGCCGGGACGCCGCGACGAGCACGCGAGCCGCCGGTCCGTGCACGACGAGCAGCCGGGCATCAACGGCGTCACGGGACACCCCGACTGCGGAGAACACCTCGGTCACCTCAGCGTCCAGCTCGGCGCGCACCGCGGCCTCGAACTCGACCATCGAGGGCACCGACCCGAAGCTGACCCCCGGCGGGCGCGGGGCGTTGCCGATCGTCCAGGCACGCAGGATGTGCAGGGCGCAGCCGCGCCTGCGAGCCTCCTCGATGCCGAAGGCCAGGGCAGCCCGTGCACCCGCGGAGACATCGGTCCCCACCACGACGCCGCCTTCGACACCGCGCACGTCCTGCACGACGTCGGCGGCCGGGTCCGCGGGGGTGTCGGGTCTGGTCATGGCCCCATCGTCGGTCGGTGTCACGGGTCACGGCCAGGGACCAGGGTCCCCGGGTGCAGGCTCAGCGCGGCAGCCGGGCACCGGGTGCGGGCCACAGCAGGCTCAGCGCGGCAGCCGGGCGCTAACGGCGCTGACGGCGCTGACGGCGCTGGCCAGGTCGGCCGGTTCGCTCACCGGAGCCTGGCAGAGGAAACCGGTGCAGACATAGGCGGCCGGGCGCCCGTGCACCAGCCCGCGCTCGCGCAGCAGGGCCGGCTCGGTGCTGCCGGGCGGCCCGAGCGCCACGACCGCACCCGGCGAGGTGCCCAGGAGTGCCACCCGGTGCAGAGCCCGGGTAGCCGGGTCTTCCGGGGGTCCGATCACCGCGACCTCCACCGGACCGGCCGCGCGAGCCTCGGCCACCGCCAGCGCCCACCCGGCGAACCGCGGTGCCTGCCTTGCCAGGGCCCCGGCCGGGCCCAGCGCCAGCTCGGCGGTCTCACGGTGGCGGGCCGAGCCGGTGAGGGCGGCGTAGCTGAGAAGGGCCCCGGCGGCCGCCGAGACGCCCGCCGGGCTCGCTGAGTCGGTGGGGTCCGCGGCCGCGCCCAACCGGGCCAGCCGGGGGTCGGCGGCATCGGGCGCGGTGTCCAGCAGCGCACCGTCCGGGTCGAGGAAGCGAGCCAGCACCTCATCCAGGAGCCCACCTGCCGAGGTCAGCCAGACGGGCTCGCCGGTCACGGCGTACAGGGCGATGAGCCCTTCGGCGAGGTTGGCGTGGTCGGCCAGCGTGGCGGGAGAGCTGCCGGCGGTGCCGGCGTACGAGGTGCGCAGCAGCCGGCCGGTGCCGTCGCGGTGCACGCACAGCAGCAACCTCGCGGCCGAGGCGGCGGCCTCGATGAGTGCGGGCAGCTCGAGCAGCGCGCCAGCCTCAGCCAGCGCGGCGATGGCCAGCCCGTTCCACTCGGCGACAACGGTGTCGTCCCTGCCCGGTTGCGGGCGCGACATGCGGGCATCGCGCAGCCGGGCGCGCAGCCCGGCCCAGCGCGCCGGCTCGTCGGGGTCGGCGCGCAGCTGCAGCGTGGAGGCGCCGCGCTCGAAGGTGCCGGTCTCCGTGACGGTGAGCAGACCGGCCGCCCACGCCCCGTCGGCCGGCCCGAGCACCTCGGCGAGCTGGCCCGGGGTCCACACGTACGTCGCGCCCTCGCCGGCGTGCACGGTGTCGGCGCCCGGCAGGGCGGTGTCGGCGCCCGGCAGGGCGGTGTCGGCGTCCAGCGCTGCAGCGAAGCCGCCCTCGTCGGTGCGCAGCCGGGCCAGCAGGAACTCGGCCGTCTCACCGGCCACCCGCGCGGCCAGCGGCTCGCCGCTGGCCCGCCACCAGTGCAGGTAGACCCGCAGCAGCAGGGCGTTGTCGTTGAGCATCTTCTCGAAGTGCGGGACCACCCAGGCGGCGTCCACGGCGTAGCGGGCGAAGCCGCCCTCGAGCTGGTCGTACATCCCGCTGCGCGCCATCCGGTCCAGGGTCGCCGCGGCCATGCTGG
This sequence comes from Actinomycetes bacterium, assembly GCA_021848885.1. GTDB lineage: Bacteria > Actinomycetota > Actinomycetes > JAJZTN01 > JAJZTN01 > JAJZTN01. The sequence continues at coordinate 4,569 of JAJZTN010000016.1, read as the reverse complement.
CCGCCTCGACCGAGCCGGTGCGAGCGGCGTGGCGGAGCAGGAACTCCAGCACCATCGAGGGCGGGAACTTCGGTGCCCCGCCGAAGCCGGCGTTGTCCGGGTCGAACTCGGTGGCCAGCCGGTGCACCGCCGCCTCCAACGCCGCCTCGTCGGGCGGCGGCCCGCCGGCAGCCGGTCGGCGGGCCGCAGCCAGCCGGTCGCTGATCCGCTCGGCCGAGCCGAGCACCTCCCCGCGCCGGTCCGCCCAGGCTGCGACGACGGCCTCGAGCACCTGGCGGAAGGACGCCATGCCGTGGGCCGGACGGGGCGGGAGGTAGGTGCCGGCGTAGAACGGCTCCCCGGTCGGCGTGGCGAACACCGTCATGGGCCAGCCGCCCCGCCCGGTCATCGCCTGGGTGGCGCTCATGTACGCCGCGTCGACGTCGGGGTGCTCCTCCCGGTCGACCTTGATCGCCACGAGGTGCTCAGCCAGGTACGCCGCGATCTCGGCATCCTCGAAGGACTCGTGCGCCATGACGTGGCACCAGTGACAGGCGGCATAGCCGATGCTGACCAGGACCGGGCGGTCCAGCCGCTGCGCGGTGTCCCATGCCTCGTCGCACCACGGCCACCAGTCCACCGGGTTCTCGGCGTGCTGGCGCAGGTAGCTCGAGGTCGCGGAGGCGAGGCGGTTGGGCATGGGTTCACTGTGGCGCAGGGTCAGGTGAGGTGGCGACCGCAGAGCCTCTGCGACGACAGCGGACGGGGAGCCAGTGGCGACAGCGGCGCTCGGCGTGAGGCACAGCCCGTTGCGCAACCTCCTCCCTATCCCTGTGCCTGGCGCAGCCAGGCAAGGTCTGCTGCCACCTGCCGTCGCTGCTCTGCTTCGCGCTCATGCAGGTCGCGCTGCTTGGCCAGATGCAGGATGTAGGGGCTGCCCTTGCGGATCGTCGCGTGAGTGACTGGGAGCTCGGCGGACTCAATGCGCTGATGCACGTGCTGGCGACGATCGGTCCGAAGCGGCCAGTCGAGCTCAACGGCGCGGCCGTCGGCAAGGAACTCCTGCAAACGTGCGCAGAGATCGCAGCCGCAGCCGGACCACACGATCGACCAGTCGTCGGCGACTCGGGGCGTCGTGGCGATCAACAGCTCCAGCCGGCGTACGGCGTCGGCCACCAGATCTGGTGGCGCGCTGGCACCCAGGCCCCGCAGCAACGGGAGCTCGAGGTCGCGAATCCCATCGTCGTAGGCCGCGAGAGCAGCCACGAACTCCCCGGACACCTGAGGGTCGGCTGCCGTGAAGAGCGCCTCCGCGGCCGCTACGACGCTCGCCAGGCTCCGGGCACGCGCCCGCGGGCCCATCCTGAGCGCAGCGCTGATCGAGGCGGACAGGCTCGCCCACAGCCTGCGGCACAGGTGGGCGACGACAGAGTCGGCACCGAGCCGTGTCAGCGAGGCAGCCAGTGCTGTCACCGTGCTCGTTGTCCAATCCGAGCGCCCTGAGTGGTGCCCGCCCAGCCGGAACCAGGCATCCACCAGCGTTCGCACCCAGGCGTCTCCATAACGCGCACAGAGCGCAGCGAGCGGGACCGCACACTCAGCGGTGAGTCCCTCCCCAGCGAGCGGGGCGAGCAGCCCGTGCGCGAGCTCGGCGTCATCGAGGGCATCGGCGACCGTCAGGAGCTGGGACATGTCGCCAGTCCGACCCGACCCGAGCAGACCTATCAGCCCGCGCGCATCCCCCCTCGCCTCCTCGAGATCCGCACCGTCACTCAACCGAGCCTGGAGCTCGGCGATGGCGCCGGATAGGTTGGCCTCAGCGCGAGCGACAAAGTCCCGTTCCCAGGGCCAGATGACGAGCGCGGTGCGGCGGTACCACCGATCGAGGGTGTTGCCGTAGTTGCCCATGTAGCCCTCGTGCTCGGACTCGTACGGCGTCAACGAGGCTGTCGGCGTAACCGCGCAAACCTCGCTCTCGTCCACTGCGAGGGCAATCTGCTCTCCCTGACCGACTCCCGCACGCTGCCACCAGCCCAGCGAGATCTCGTCCTCGATCAATTCCCCGACGTCGTAGGAAGCGGAATCGCCGCCGTCGTACCCGTCTTCGTCGTCATCGTCCCAGGAGGTGTGGCGCCAGGAGCGGTCATCTACCTCGTAAGCGCTCCAGGTCTGCTTGATCTCGGCGAGCGCAAGGGCGCTGACACAACCGGTTCGGCCCGCCGCCGCCAGCAGGCGGCTGACCCACTCGACGTCGCGACCCTTGAGCCGACCGGCCGCCAGGCCACGCTGGCTGTACTGGTGATCCAGCAGCACCACCAGCCGATTCGGCGGCGGCAACGTGCTCTCCGACCAGGGCCGAGTCACCGGGGTGGCGAAGTGCTCCCTCAGCAGTTCGGCCAGCTCCTCGTCGGGGTCGGCGACACCTGGCTCGGGTTCGCGAGCGACGAGCAGGTTGAAGGTCAACGTCACCCGCCGTCCTGTGCGCACCGGGCGCACCTCGTGGAGACAGTCGGCGTAGAAGGCCACGAAGACAACCCTGTCCCGGTCGACGTGACGATAAGTCCGGCTCTGCCCGCCATGACTGACCACCAGCTCGCCGCCAGTGTGGACCGTGGGCAGCGACACCACCAAGGTGGCCACCATCTCGTCGTCCTTCTCCGAGTCCTGGTGTGGCATGAAGAACTGACCGGGACCGTAGACCAGCAGCGCATGCAGCTCAGCGCGAAGGCGCGCACCCCGGGGAAGACCGAGACCCTCCTGCACCTCGACAAGGGCCTCGTCGAGCACTCGCTCCCAGTCGCCGGCCAGGCTCACCTGCTCGGCGGTGAGTTCCCATGTGTCGCGCACCGACGGATCGGTCAGGGTCGCCTCCCCCAACCCGAACATCGCCGGCCGAGCCACTGAGACCAGTTTGCGCTCCTGAGCCGCACCGACCGGGAATCTCACGGGACCGACCCCTGCCACCGAGAGTGTGACTCCCGCAGCGCGCGCCGATGTCTCGACGCTGAATGACCCCGTCGACTCAGCGCCAGTCAGCAACTGAGCGATCCGTGCTCGCGCCTGCTTGACCATGCCGTCAACCTACCCAGACCCCACCGGGGGGTCAGCCGCGAGGAAGACCTGGGCGCAGGACGACGGCTATCGAGCAGCAGCCCCTCGTGAGAGCGCACCCCGCCCGCTTGGCCGCAACTGCAAACGACTGGAAAGATGTTGCAGTAGCCGTGGGTATCCACAACGGCGCCGTCGAGGGGGTCACCGCTGCCCACCTCAACGCGCTGCGGCAGACCGCACAGGACTTCACTACGCCTGTGGTGAGGTGCACCGCGACCGAGCTCGCCACGCGCACGGGACAGGTCGTGCTCGTGCTTCGAGTCAACCCAGGTGAACGGGTTCATGAGACCACGAGGGGTGACGTCTACCTGCGGGTCGGCGATGAGTCACGCAGGCTTGGCTATGCGCAGCGCCGAGAGCTGGAGTATGACCGAGGCAGCGCCCCGTTCGATGGAACAGGGGTCGACGCCGACGTCATCGACCTAGACAGCGACCAGGTCGCCGCATATCAGCACTCCATCAGCTCTGCCACCCCCGAAGGCATGCTCGCGGCTCGCGACCTCCTCACCCGCGACGGCAGGCTCACTGTCGCAGGGTGGTTGCTTTTCGCACAGCGACCGCAATCGCTGTTCCCTAGCGCGGTGGTGCGTGTGCTGCACTACGCCGACACCGACCGCGGCACCGGTGCCGCCATGACGTTGTACGACGGCGGCGACGTTCGATGCGAAGGCTCCATCCCCGGGCAGGTCGCCGAGGCCGCCAGGGTGATCGACGAGTGGGTCCCCAAGGTGCAGGCCTTGGCGCCGAGCGGCAGGTTCGAACCGCGACCAATCATCCCGCGCGACGTCTGGCTCGAAGGACTCGTCAACGCGGTCCTCCACCGGTCCTACTCGATGGCGGGCGACCACATACGGGTCGAGATCTTCCCCAACCGACTCGAGATCGAGAACCCCGGCCGCTTCCCCGGGCTTGCCGACCCCGCCAAGCCGTTGTCGATCAGCCGCTACGCCCGCAACCCACGCATCGTCCGAGTCTGTTCCGACCTCGGCATCGCCCGCGAGCTCGGCGAGGGCATCAAGCGCATCTTCGGCACGATGCGAACGCTCGGGCTGTCCGACCCGATCTACTCCCAAACCAGCGCATCAGTCCGCCTCGTGCTCTCCTCCGCCGACGCGCTCCCCGAGGACGTTCGATCGAGCTTGTCGAAGGGCGCCCGCCAAGTCCTCGACGTGCTGCGTCTGGAGGCGCGACCCCTGAGCACGGGCCAGGTGGCCGAGCTCACAGGGGTGACCCGTCCCACCGCATCACGCCACCTGCAGAGCCTGCGCGAGCACGGACTTGTCACCTGGGATGGGAAGGGCCCCAAGGACCCCCGAGCCTCGTGGAGCCTGCCCTGAGCTACGGCAGCCTGATTTCCAGTGGGTCTTTCCAGTAGCCACCACCGCCCGAGTGATGCACGAGGCCGCGGAACGGCGTCCAACGACGGCCTTCGCCGAACCGACATGAACCGTCACGCCCCCATGGGTGCGGTTTTGTCAC
>JAJZTN010000161.1 GCA_021848885.1 Actinomycetes bacterium | reverse complement strand
GCCCGACCCGGCGGGCCGCCGCCTCCACCCCGAGGTCGAGCAGCACAACCCGATGCCCGGTCAGGCGTGCGCGGCTGACCGGGTCGAGCACGGCTCCCCCGCCCAGGGCCAGCACACCGTCGGTGCCCAGCCCCGCCACCACCGCCTCGGCCTCAAGCGCGCGGAAGCGGGCCTCGCCGTGCTCGATGAAGATCTCGGCGACGCTTATCCCGGCCGCCTGCTCGACCAGCTCGTCGGTGTCGACGAGGGTCGTGCCGAGCAGCTCGGCCAGCCGGCGCCCGACGCTGGACTTGCCGGCCCCCGGCGGGCCGATGAGCACCACCCGAGGGCTCACCGCACCACCAGGGTGTCCAGGTAGGCGCGCACATTGCGCGCCGTCTCGGCGAGGCAGTCCCCACCGAACTTCTCCAGCACGGCATCGGCGAGCACCAGGGCCACCATCGCCTCGGCCACCACGGCCGCGGCGGGCACCGCGCACACGTCGGAGCGCTGGTTGATCGCCCTGGCCGGCTCGCCGGTCTCCACGTCCACGGTGCGCAGGGCGCGCGGGACGGTGGAGATGGGCTTCATGGCCGCCCGCACCCGCAGCACCTCACCGGTGCTCATCCCGCCCTCGGTGCCCCCCGAGCGGGCGCTGGCCCGCCGGATGCCCTCGGGGGTCGCGACGATCTCGTCGTGGGCGGCCGAGCCGCGGGAGCGGGCCAGCTCGAAACCGTCACCGACCTCGACACCCTTGATCGCCTGGATGCCCATGAGAGCCCCGGCCAGCCGGGCGTCGAGGCGACGGTCCCAGTGCACATGGCTGCCCAGCCCCGGCGGCAGCCCGTGGGCGAGGACCTCCACCACCCCGCCGAGGGTGTCACCGTCGCGGCGGGCCGCCTCGATCTCGGCGACCATCGCGGCGCTGGCACCCGGGTCCAGGCAGCGCACCGGGTCGGCGTCGAGGCGCTCGAGGTCCTCCGGGTGCGGGATCAGCCCGGCCGGGGCGGTGACCGTGCCGATCTGCACGACGTGGGCGACCAGGCCGACCCCGAGGGCCTGGTGCAGGAACGCCGAGGCGAGCACACCCAGGGCGACGCGGGCGGCGGTCTCCCGGGCGCTGGCCCGCTCCAGGATCGGGCGGGCGTCGGCGACGGCGTACTTCTGCATCCCGACCAGGTCGGCGTGCCCGGGGCGTGGCCGGGTCAGCGGGGCGTTGCGGGCCAGCCCGGCCAGCACGTCCGGGTCGACCGGGTCGGCCGACATGACCTGCTCCCACTTGGGCCACTCGCTGTTGCCGATCCGGATGGCCACAGGGGCGCCGATGCTGACCCCGTGCCGGATCCCACCGAGGATCTCGACCTCGTCCTGCTCGAAGGCCATGCGGGCACCGCGGCCGTGGCCGAGCCGGCGTCGAGCCAAGGCGGCGCCCAGGTCGGCGCTGGTCACGGCGACGCCGGCCGGCAGGCCCTCGAGCACGGCGACAAGGGCGGGACCGTGCGACTCCCCCGCGGTCAGCCAGCGCAGCATGCGCTGATCCTCCCAGACGCCACCGCGCATCCTGGCCCCTCCTCCAGGATGCGCGGCGGCGAGCCGTGGGCCGGCTCAGCCGACGGTCGTGGACTGCCCCGCCGACAAGGTGATGATGGCGTCGCCGTACTGGATCTGGGCGGTGGTGCCGTTGGTGAGAGTGAGCAGCTTCAGCGTCTTGGTGAACTGCTCACCCGGGGTGACGTTGTAGCCGGTGCCGTTGACCACGATCGCCGCGGAGGAGTTGTCCGCCGCGACACTGACCACCTGGATGGTCTGCTGGGTGCTCGACGGCGCGGTGGTGGTGGCAGTTGCGGTCGCGGTCACGGTGACCGTGGGGCCGGGCACCGGGACGAGCATGGTGACCGGGGATGGCGGGCTCGACCCGACCGTGACGGTCGGTGACGGCGGTCCCGCCGGGGCGGCGGAGGCTGCCGTCGCGGGGACCACGAGGGCGGCGAACGGGTCGACCCCGATGACGCCGTCGAAGGTCTGCGGCAGCGTGGCGGTGGCCGTCGGGCTGCTCGCCGGGGTGCTGGGCCGGCCCTTGGCGACCGCGCCGGTGGGAGCCGTCGCCCCACCACCGCCGCTGACCAGCACGTAACCGCCCACGGCAACGGCCGCGGCGACCAGACCCGCGCCGGCGCCGAGCAGCAGCTTGCGGCGACGGTCTGGGGAGGCCGCGGGGTTTGCGGGTGGCTCCTGGACCGGACGGCCGGCGGGCGTCTGCCCACCGAAGGGGAAGCTCGGCTCGCTCATCTCATCTGCTCCTGCGTCCGCTGTCCGGTCACTGGGCCGTCGTGCCCGAGCCCGACGGGGCGCCCGAGGCGAGGCTGGTGGAGGTGCCGCCCAGGTTGGGCGAGACGAAGACCTGCGCCGTTATCGCCGCCTGCAGCATCGGGTGCTTGCTCGACCCGATGCTGCCCGTCGAGCCGGAACCGGCACCGCTGGCCGCGCCCGGGGTGAGGCTGAAGCCGGTCACCAGCATCTTGCGAGTGCTGGACTCCGCGGCGTTGAGGAAGCGCTCGATGTCGACATAGGTGCCCTGCACCTGCAGCGTGACCGTGATCTTGAACAGTGCCGGTGCCTGCGCGCCGCCCGGACCGGCCGACCCCGCCGTGGTGGCGGGGGTGGTGGTGCCCGGCGTGGTGCCGGTGGTCGTGGTGCCCTTGGCGGCCGGTGCGGGCAGCTGGAACGGGGAGGCGGTGCCCGGAGCCATCGACTTCAGGTCGACGTTGGCCGCGGTGGCCATGGAGGTCAGGTCGCGCACCAGCTGCGGCAGGGCGGGGTTGTCGGGCAGCTGCTTGGCGATGCTGGCCAGCAGCGCCCGCTCCTCGGGCAGGTTCGCGGCCTGGGCCTTGAGGTTGGCGATCTTCACGCGGAGCTGGTCGTTCGCTGCGAGCTGGGTGCTGGTCTGGGCACGCAGCGCGGCGGCCTCGCTGCGCTTGGGCGAGATGAGCAGGAACCAACCGGCCAGCAGGATGAGCAGGGCGGCCAGGGCGCTCAGCAGGGTCCACCTGCGCGTCGCGGACATCTCAGTTGCCTGCCTTCGGGGTCGTGCCGATGATCGCGCTCTGCTTGATCAGCAGGCTCGAGGAGACCTGGACGACATCGGTTGTGCCGATCTTGGACTCGGTCGAGTTGGTGAAGTAGGGGTAGGCCCCGTCGCTGACCGTCTTGAGCGCGTCCAGCCAGACCGCGACGTCCTGGTGGGTCATCGCGTAGCCGGAGAAGCTGACGGTGCCGATCGTGCCGGGCGGGGCCAGCGGGTCCCCGCTGGACTTCTGCCCGGCGCCGGTGACCGGGAAGTTCTCCGTGACGCTCATCGAGGTCAACCAGACCCGCGGGGGCATCTTCAGGCTCAGGTCGGCCAGGTAGGTCGACCAGTGCACCTCGTTGGCCTGCACGGCGGCCAGCTGCGCCTGGGCCCCGGCGACCTGCGCGTAGACCGCGGGGACGTCGGCGTACTGGGCCACCTGGTGCTGCAGCGCGGTGTTCTCGGCCTGGGCCGCGACGAGCGCCTCGTTGGCGGTGCTGACCTGCCCGGTGGCCTGCCAGTACAGCGCGGCCACGACGAGGGCGACGACACCTAGCCCCGCACCCAGGCCCACCTTGAGCCGACGCAGCCGGCGGGCCTCCCCGATCTCGGGGGGCAGCAGGTTGACCCGGACCGGAACGTCCAGCCGCGTGGTGGTCAGGGTGCTCATGATGCGGCTCCCAGGGCCAGGCCGACCGGGACGGCGGCGAGCGGCTCGACGTACTGGATCTGCTCGGGGCTCAGCCCGGTCTTGCCCACCCGCATCGCCGAGATCGGGCTGCCGATCTCAACGGGCAACCGGGTGGCCAGCGAGATCTGCTCGGCCAGGCCGCGAAGCCGCGCCCCACCGCCGCTGAGCACGACCCGGGCCAGTGGCTCGGCGGGGCTGGTGGCCACGTAGTAGTCCAGCGTGCCGCGCACCTCGTCGACGAAGCTCGAGCTGGTCACCTCGACCACCCGCGCGGCGGTCTCCAGCTCACCGCCGGGCTCGCCAACCTCGACGCTGAGCCGCTGCTTGACGATCTCGGCCTCCATCTGCGGCACGCCCAGGCGCTCGCCGATGGCGTCGGTGACGTCCTGCCCGCCCATGAGCAGCATGCGGACGAACCGCGGGCTGCCCCCGGCGTGCACGACGATGTTGGTCACCCGGGCGCCGATGTCGACGAGGACCTCGGCACGTGCCTGCAGGCCCAGGTCGTCCTCGCGGCCCATCGCGCGCAGCACCGCGAAGGAGGTCAGGTCCACCATCACCGGGCTCAGCCCGGCCTTCTGCGCGGCGGCCAGGTTGGTCATCACCATCTCGCGGGAAGCCGCCACGAGCATGCCGCGCAGCATCCGCCCACCGTTGGGGCCGGTGAACTCCTCAAGCGGCAGGAAGTCCAGCACCGCCTGGTCGACCGGCATGGGCACGAAGTCCTGCACCTGGAAGCCGAGGGACTGCTTGAGCTCATCGGCCGGAAGCCAGGGCAGGTCGACCTGGCGGACGACCACCTTCTGGTTGCCGACCCCCAGGACCACCTTGCGCCCGGAGAACCCGGTGGCCTTCCACAGCTGGCGCAGGGCCTCGGCGACGGCATCGACGTCGATGACCTCGCCGTCGCGCACGGCACCCTCGGTGAGGGCGACCTGGCCGAACTTCTCGAGAGTCACCCGCCCGCGGCCGAAGGACAGCTCGGCCGCTCGTACGCCGGAGGTCCCGATGTCGAGACCGATGGCCGATCGTCCAGCCACGTCGTTTCCCTCCCCAAGCGGGCCTGCTGCCCGTTCGCCCCATATGGGCTTGACAGGAGGGGGATCGGCGCGGGAACTGCGATGCTTGAGCGATCGAAGGCACGGAGTTGGCGACATCGTGGGCCTGGTTCGGGTCCGCATCGTGCGCGTGGTTCAGGTTGGCAGGGTGCTCAGGTAGAGGGCGGCCAGGTCGTTCCCCCACAGCAGCGCAGCCAAGGCCCCGGCCAGCATGAACGGCCCGAACGGGATGGCACTGCGCCGACCGGCGCGGCGGACCGCGATGAGGGCGATCCCGAAGAACCCGCCGAGGGCGAAACCGAGGAAACCGCCGACGACCAGCGGGCCCCAGCCCAGGAAACCCAGCGCCATGCCCAGCACCCCGGCGAGCTTGACGTCACCCCAGCCCATCCCGGCCGGGTAGACCAGCACAAGGATGAAGTAGAAACCGAACAGCGCCACCGCGCCCGCCGCCGCGCGCAGCCCGTCGCCCCACGCGCCACCGGCGATCACGGCAAGGAGCAACAACCCCGCCACGACCGGGTAGGACGGCAGGACAAGGGCGTTGGGCAGGCGGTGGTGGTCGATGTCGA
>JAJZTN010000015.1 GCA_021848885.1 Actinomycetes bacterium | reverse complement strand
GCACGCCTATCTGCAGTACGGCGGGCCACCTGCCTTCAAGATCCGGGCGGTGCTGGCCGCCATGCTCTCCCCCTCCTGGGGCGTCTACGCCGGGTACGAGCTCTTCGAGCACGTCGCGGTGTACCCGGGCAGCGAGGAGTACCTGGACTCGGAGAAGTACCAGCTACGTCCCCGTGACTGGGCGAGCGCCGAGGCCAGCGGGGCATCGCTGGCGCCGTACCTGACCCGGCTCAACGAGATCCGCCGCACCCACCCGGCGCTGCACCGGCTGCGCAACCTACGCTTCCACCACAGCGACTCCGACCAGGTGCTGTGCTTCTCCAAGAGCGACGGGGGCACCGGCCCGACCCAGGACACCGTGATCGTGGTGGTCAACCTCGACCCGCACGGCACCCGCGAGACCACCGTGCACCTGGACCTGCCGGCTCTCGGCATGGGCTGGCAGGACAGCTTCGAGGTGGCGGACCTGCTCAGCGGAGCCACCTACCGGTGGGCAGAGCACAACTACGTCCGGCTGGACCCGTTCGTCCAGCCGGCTCATGTCTTCCTCGCCCGGAGGTTCGTGCCGTGACCGAGACAGCGCTGAGCGGGGAGGTCTCCCCCGGTGACCCAGCGGCACACACCAGCCGTCTGCCCGAGCCTGGGAGCGACTCGCTGTGGTACAAGCGGGCGGTCTTCTACGAGGTGCTGGTGCGCTCCTTCGCCGACTCCAACGGTGACGGCACCGGGGACCTGCGCGGGCTGGCCAGCAAGCTGGACTACCTCGAGTGGCTCGGCGTGGACTGCCTGTGGCTGCCGCCGTTCTACACCTCCCCGCTGCGCGACGGGGGCTACGACGTGGCCGACTACAAGGGTGTGCTGCCGGAGTTCGGGACAGTGGAGGACTTCTCCGCCTTCCTCACCGCGGCACACGCGCGCGGCATCAGGGTCATCGTCGACTTCGTCATGAACCACACCTCCGACGCCCACCCGTGGTTCCAGGCCAGCCGGTCGGACCCGCAAGGGCCCTTCGGGGACTTCTATGTGTGGGCGGACAACGACACGGGCTACCCCGGCGCGAGGGTCATCTTCGTCGACACCGAGACGTCGAACTGGACCTACGACCAGGTGCGCAAGCAGTACTACTGGCACCGCTTCTTCAGCCACCAGCCCGACCTGAACTACGAGAACCCGCGGGTGCAAGAGGCGATCCTTGACGCACTGCGGTTCTGGCTGGACCTCGGCATCGACGGCTTCCGGCTCGACGCCGTGCCCTACCTCTTCGAGCGCGAGGGCACCAACTGCGAGAACCTGCCGGAGACGCACGCCTTCCTCCGACGGGTCCGCAAGGTCGTCGACGACGAGTACCCCGACCGGGTGCTGCTGTGCGAGGCCAACCAGTGGCCGACCGACGTCGTGGAGTACTTCGGGGACCCCAGCGTCGGAGGCGACGAGTGCCAGATGGCCTTCCACTTCCCGGTGATGCCGCGCATCTTCATGGCCGTCCGCAGGGAGTCCCGCTACCCGATATCGGAGATCCTCGAGCAGACTCCGACGATCCCGGCGACCTGCCAGTGGGGGATCTTCCTGCGCAACCACGACGAGCTGACCCTGGAGATGGTCAGCGACGAGGAACGCGACTACATGTGGGGTGAGTACGCAAAGGACCCCCGGATGAAGGCCAACATCGGGATCCGGCGACGGCTGGCCCCGCTGCTGGAGAACGACACCAACCAGATCGAGCTGTTCACCGCCTTGCTGCTGAGCCTTCCCGGCTCGCCGGTGCTCTACTACGGAGACGAGATCGGGATGGGCGACAACATCTGGCTCGGTGACCGGGACGGGGTGCGCACCCCGATGCAGTGGACCCCGGACCGCAACGCGGGCTTCTCCACCGCCGATCCGGGACGGCTGACCCTGCCGATCATCATGGACTCCGTCTACGGCTACCAGGTGACCAACGTCGAGGCCCAGCTGGCGCGAACCTCCTCGATGCTGCACTGGACGCGGCGGATGATCCAGGTCCGCAAGAACAACCCCGCCTTCGGGCTCGGCGACTTCCTCGACATCGGCGGCAGCAACCCCTGTGTGCTCTCCTACGTGCGCAGCTTCGGCGACGACGTGGTGCTGTGCGTGAACAACCTCTCCCGCTTCGCCCAGCCGGTGGAGCTGGACCTGCGCCGCTGGGAGGGAGTCCAGCCGATCGAGCTGCTCGGCGGGGTGCACTTCCCGCGGATCGGTGAGCTGCCCTACCTGCTCACCCTCGCCGGGCACAGCTTCTACTGGTTCCGGCTGCCCCGGCCTGCTGGGGTCGGCCCCGAGGGCTTGACCGCACCGCAACCCGTCGTGGGGACGAAGACGTGAGCCAGCGACCGGGCGAGGCGGGCCCGGGTCTCGGCGCAGACCCGGGCGAGGCGGGCCCGGGTCTCGGCGCGGACGTGCCCGACCTGGTCACCCCACCGCCGCTGGACGCTGACGAGCGGGCGGCCATCGAGACCAGCCTGCCGAGGTGGCTGCCCACCCAACGCTGGTTCGCCGGCAAAGACCGCCCCGTGCAGACCGCCGCGATCATCAGCGACAGCCCGCTGCACGCCGCGCCGGGCCTGCAGGTGCACCACCTCGTCGTCGCAGTCGCCCAGGCCGGCTCCGCCGGCGTCTACCAGCTGCCGATCAGCCTGCGCGAGGCTGCTCAGGGCCGGCTCGAGCATGTGCGAATCACCGAGACCCCCAGGGGGATCGTCTACGACGCCCTGCACGACAAGGAGGCCACCGCCGTACTGCTGGCCGGCTTCCTGCGCGGCACACAGGGAGCCCTGAGCTTCCACACCGGGCCGGACGCTGTCATCCCGCTCGGTGAGACGTCCACCGTGCTGTCGGGCGAGCAGAGCAACACGTCGCTGGTCTTCGGCAACACCGCCATCCTCAAGGTCTTCCGGCGGCTCAGCCCCGGGCTGAACCCCGACATCGAGGTGCATGACGCGCTGACCCGGGCGCACTGCCCGTACATCGCCGACCTCTACGGCTGGATCGACGGGCACTGGCCCGCACCGGACGGCGGCTCGCCGGGAGCCGTCGACGCGGTGGGCAGCCTGGCGATGCTGCAGCGCTATCTGATGACCGCCAGTGACGGCTGGGAGCTGGCCAAGGCAAGCGTGCGGGACCTGTTTGGCGAAGCCGACCTGCGCGCCGACGAGGTCGGCGGAGACTTCGCCGCGGAGTCCGAGCGGCTCGGGGCGACCACGGCCGAGGTGCACCGGACGATGCGCGAACGTCTGCCCTCAGCAACCCTGGATGCGCTCACCCTGGCCGTGCGGGTCGCGGCGATGAGGGCGCGGCTGGAGGCAGCGCTCGTGGTGGTCCACGATCTGCGACCCTACGCCGAGGGACTCCACGCGGCGTACGACGATCTCGCGGCGATCACCGAGCCGGTCCCGGTGCAACGGATCCACGGCGACTACCACCTCGGCCAGGTGCTGCGCACCGTGCTGGGCTGGAAGCTGCTGGACTTCGAGGGCGAGCCGGCCAGGCCGTTGGCCGAGCGGGTGGCACTGGACTCGCCGTTGCGTGACGTGGCAGGAATGCTGCGCTCCTTCGACTACGCGTCTCGGCACCTGCTGGCCGACGCGCCAGGCAACGCCCAGCTGAGCTTCCGGGCCGCGGAGTGGGCCGAGCGCAACCGGGATGCCTTCTGTCGTGGTTACGCCTCGGTGGCCGGGCAGGACCCGCGGGAGCAGGCCGCGCTGTTGCGCGCGTACGAGGCGGACAAGGTCGTCTATGAGGCGGTCTACGAGACACAGAACCGACCCGGGTGGTTGTCCATCCCGATGGCCGCCGTGGAACGCCTGACCTCCTGACCGGAGACCGAGGAGGAGCCGTGCCAGACAAGGACATGACGCCGAAGCCGAGCGAGCGGGCGGGTCCCACCGTCCCCACCGCCCCCACCGTCCCCACCGTCCCTACCGTCCCCACCGTCCCCACCGTCCCTACTGCCCCCTTGAGCCCCACTGCCCCCTCGGGTCCGGCCCCCAAACCGGTCGACCCAGGCACGTTGGAACAGCTGGTCAACGGGTCTTTCGCCGACCCTCACTCTGTTCTTGGCGCGCACCCGCACGACGGTGCGGTCACCATCCGGGTGCTGCGGCCCTGGGCCTCTTCCGTGACGGTGCTGGCCGATGGGAGCCGAACCGAGCTGCGCCACGAGCACGCCGGGGTCTGGATAGGGGTGCTGCCGGGCCCGAGCGTGCCGGACTACCGCCTCGAGGTGGCCTACGGAGGGGACCCGATCCACACCGACGACCCCTACCGATTCCTGCCCACGCTCGGCGAGTTCGACCTGCACCTGATCGGGGAGGGACGTCACGAGCGGCTATGGGACGTCCTCGGCGCGCACCCGCGACACTACGACGGGCCGAGCGGCACGATCAGCGGGACGTCGTTCGCGGTGTGGGCACCCAACGCGCGGGGCGTTCGGCTTATCGGGGACTTCAACTACTGGGACGGGCGCGGTCATCCGATGCGCTCCATGGGCTCCTCGGGCATATGGGAGCTCTTCGTGCCCGACATCGGGCCGGGCACCCGCTACAAGTTCGAGATCCTCGGACCGGACGGCGGGAGGCAGCAGAAGGCCGACCCGTTCGCCTTCGCCACCGAGACCCCACCGGCGACCGCCTCGGTGGTCACCGACTCGTCGTACGAGTGGCGGGACACCAACTGGATGCTGCAGCGGGCCAACACCAACCCGCACACCGGGCCCATGAGCATCTACGAGGTGCACCTGGGATCCTGGCGGCCGGGCCTGGGCTACCGCGAGCTGGCCGAGCAGCTTGTCGAGTATGTGCGCGACGCCGGTTTCACGCACGTGGAGTTCCTGCCGGTCGCCGAGCACCCGTTCGGTGGCTCGTGGGGCTACCAGGTGACGTCGTACTTCGCCCCAACCGCGCGCTTCGGCAGCCCTGACGACTTCCGCCACCTGGTGGACCGGCTGCACGGGGCCGGGATCGGGGTGATCATTGACTGGGTCCCAGCTCACTTCCCGAAGGACGGCTGGGCGCTGGCCCGCTTCGACGGCACACCGCTCTACGAGCACCCCGACCCGCACCGTGGCGAGCAGATGGAATGGGGCACTCTGGTCTTCGACTTCGGGCGCCGCGAGGTGCGCAACTTCCTCGTCGCCAACGCGTTGTTCTGGCTGGAGGAGTTCCACGTCGACGGGCTGCGGGTCGACGCGGTGGCCTCGATGCTCTACTTGGACTACTCCCGCGCCGAGGGGCAGTGGAGCCCGAACCGCTTCGGCGGTCGGGAGAACCTGGAGGCCGTGGAGTTCCTGCAGGAGATGAACGCCACGGTCTACAAGCGGGTCCCAGGCGTGGTGACCATCGCCGAGGAGTCGACCGCGTGGCCGGGTGTGACTCGTCCGACGCATCTGGGCGGGCTGGGGTTCGGGCTGAAGTGGAACATGGGCTGGATGCACGACTCGCTGTCCTATTTGCAGCACGAGCCGGTGCACCGGCAATACCACCACCACCAGATGACGTTCTCGATGATGTACGCCTACTCGGAGAACTTCGTGCTCCCGCTATCGCACGACGAAGTGGTGCACGGCAAGGGATCGCTGTTGCGCAAGATGCCCGGTGATCGCTGGCAGCAGCTGGCGAACCTGCGCGCGTTCCTGGCCTACATGTGGGCGCACCCGGGCAAGCAGCTGCTCTTCATGGGTGGAGAGTTCGGCCAAGAGGCGGAGTGGTCAGAATCGCGGTCGCTGGACTGGTGGCTGCTCGAGCACGCCGACCACGCCGGCGTGGCGCATCTGGTGCGCGACCTCAACCGGGTCTATCGCGAGACAGCCGCGCTGTGGTCGCAGGACTCCACACCCAATGGCTTCTCCTGGATCGACGCCAACGACTCCGGAAACAACACCTTCTCCTTCCTACGTCGGGGCACCGACGGCTCGCTCGTCGCGTGCGTGGCGAACTTCGCGGGGATCCCGCACGAGGACTACCGGCTGGGGCTACCACGGGACGGCCGCTGGGACGAGGTGGTCAACACCGACTCCGACTTCTACACCGGCTCAGGCGTCGGCAACATGGGAGCGGTGCAGGCGGAACCCGAGCCCTGGCACGGGCAACCGGCCTCGGCCCAGCTGCGGCTGCCACCGCTGGGCACGATCTGGCTGCGCGCGGCACGGTAGCGTCGCGGTGGCACGGGGCCGTCGCGGTGGTACAGCGCGGGTGAGCAAGCCTCCCTACGGTGGCACGGTAGCGTCGCGGTGGCACAGCGCGGGTGAGCAAGCCTCCCTACGGTGGCACCTGCTCTTTCCGGGGGGAATCACCCCGCACGCGCAGGTATCCGACTGGCAATGTCCGGGTTACGTCGACCGGCAGCAGTGGAACCCGAAGCGCGATGCCGGCCGGCGTCACCCATGTGACGCTGCCGTCGGGGTCCCGGCGCACTCGCCACCCAGGAGATTGCTTCAGCCGATGGTGTCGGCGGCAAAGACACATCATGTTCGCTGCCTCGGTGGGCCCGCCGGGGAATGCGATCACATGGTCGATGTCGCACCGGCGCGCCGGTTGACGGCACCCGGGGAATCGGCAGGTAACGTCACGGCGGCGCACGAACCTGGCGAGGCGTGCCGATGGCACATAACCCGGCTCTTGGTCAGGGGTGAACCAGCCGACCGGATGGTCACCGACCGGATGGTCACCGACCGGATGGTCACCGACCTGCTTACTTCGGGTGGCGCGGGCCCCGACGTGCTCGGCAAGCAGCTCACCGGAGTCGACGTCGGTGAGCACCCGCGTCACCCGCGTGGAGGCACCGGCAAGCAAGGGGCGGACCGCGGCAGCGGTCAGATAGCCATAGCCGGCCAAGTGGGCAGGACCGGCCGGGTCCGACATCGCGACGGTCACCGACAGGTGCACCAGCGGGGAAGGACGAGAGCCGCGCGACCCGGGCTCACCGCGCGACCCGGGCTCACCGGGCTCACCGGGCGCACCGGGCTCACCGGGCGCACTGGGCTCACCGGCACCTAGCGCACCCGGGGCACTGGCTCTGCGCGCGGCCCGCCTGCCAAGCAGCGCCTCGACCGCGGCGTCGAGGCGCCGCTGGTCCATGGTCCGCGGATCCGAGCCGCCACAGGACCTGGCCAGCTGGTCGAGGTTGTTGTAGCAGGCGACGCCGAGCGGGCCGGACAGCAACAACCGCAGGCTGGCCATGCCGTCGGGCAGAGGCTCGAGCAGCACGGCACGCCGTGCGACTGCCTGCTCGTGCCTGCGCTCAGCAGCAAGAGGATCGACGGCCACCACGGCGCGGCTGACGGCGCTGCGCAGCTGACCGGAGGTCTGCCCGACCGCCGCGGCAAGCACTTCGCTCTCCACGGCATGCGCCTGCCCTGGATCAAGGCCCCGCAGCCCGTCGGCCACGACCAGCGCCCGGTGCAGGTCGATCTCCCCGCGCGTCAGAGCCGCACGCGTTGCGGGCAGCCCATCGAGGTCGAGCGCGATCTCCAGGCGGCGGTGGGCCCCGACCCGCGTCAGATGCAGGGCACAGGCAAGCTCATCGACAGCGAACTCGCTGATGTGCTCGGTCGACGGTGAACGCGCGCCCAAACCTGCGCCCAGGTCGAGCCTGCGATGTGCGAGCTGGACGACCGCCTCCGACTGGCGCGCCTGCGCCCAGGCGACCAGCTTCTCCCAACCCTCGATGACCTCGACCAGACCCTCGTCGGTCAAGTCACCAGGGCACGTCACGGCGAGCGCTTCGGCAAGCCCCGGCCCGGGCAGCACCGGCTCCAGCCCCGTCCGCGAGTGACCTGATTCGTACATACGTTCGATGATAGGCAGTCCCCCCGACACGCGCTGTGGCCGTCCACAGGCTCCCCACCCCCGCCGCGAGGCTCCCCACCCCCGCCCCCGCGCGCCGCGCGTTGACCCTACGATCGCAAGATCATGGACTCACTCGCGCTCGGCCTAGCCCTCGGCCTCGGCGCGGGCATAAGCCCCGGCCCTCTCCTGGCCCTCGTCCTGACCAGCTCGCTGCGACACGGCACCCGCGCGGGCCTTGCCGCAGCCGTCGCCCCGGTCATCACCGACCTGCCGATCGTGCTTCTCGCGGTCACCGCCGTCGCGGCGATGCCGGAGCGGCTGCTCGCCCTGGCCGCCACGGGCGGGGGCCTCTTCGTCGTCTGGATGGCACTCTCCGCGGCCCGCGACGCCCGCTCCCCCGGGACCGACCCGACGCCGGCGGAAGCAGTAGGCACGCTGTGGCGCGCCGCAGCGGTCAACGCGCTCAGCCCGCACCCTTGGATCTTCTGGCTGGCAGTCGGCGGGCCGGTCCTCGTCTCCGCGTGGCGAGCCGGAGCAGCCGGCGCCGCGGCGTTCCTCACCGGCTTCTACGTGATGCTCATCGGCACGAAGGCAGCACTGGCCGTGGTGGTCGGTCGCACCCGGCACCGCGTCCCGATCACCTGGATGCGCCCGCTGCTCCTGGGTGCGGCGGGCCTGCTCGCTGTCACCGGGGTGGCACTGGTCGTCGAGTTCGCAGGAGGGCTGCTACACACCTGAGGTCGACCGAGCACGCCATCGGCCCCCCGCGCACGCCATCGGCCCCCCGAGCGCGACACCGCCCCCAGCCTCGCGACACCGCCCCCCAGCCTCGCGACACCGCCCCCAGCCTCGCGACACCGCCCCCCAGCCTCGCGACACCGCCCCCCAGCCTCGCGACACCGCCCCCCAGCCTCGCGACACCGGCCCCCCGCCTCAGAACAGCGCGCTGGCCAGCGCCGTACGCGCCTTCGCCACCACCGCCTCGGTCGACCCGACGACGCTGAAAAGCGTCACCAGGTGCACCCTCACGCGCTCGCGCTCATCCCCCGCGCTTGCCCGCACGGTCTCGATGAGCCTGGCAAAGGCCCCCTCGACGTCCCCGTCGAGCAGGTCGAGGTCGGCGGCGAGGATCTGTGCGGCGACATCATCGGGGTGCTGCTGCGCGGCCAGCCGGGCGGCCGCCGGGTCCACGCCACTGGTCGAGGCGAGCAGCTCGGCCCGGGCAAGACCGGTGGCCGCATCCTGGTCGCCCGGACGCTGGAGGAGGATCGCCCGGTACGCCGCGATCGCCTTCTCGTGCTCACCGGCCAGCATGGCGTCCTCGGCGGCCTGCAGGTCCGGCGGCAGCACCGGAACCGCCTCGGTCTGGGCACCCGGGTCACCCTCGCCCACCTCGTCCTGGCCTCGCTCCAGCCGGCCGGACACCCCGTTGCTCTCGGCCAGCTTGAGCAGCTCGTCGAGCACCTGGCGCACCTGCGCCTCAGGCACCGCGCCCTGGAAGAGGGGAACCATCTGACCGCCCACCACCGCGATCAGGGTGGGGATGCTCTGGATGCCGAACCCCTGGGCCAGCCGCTGCTCAGCGTCGACGTCGATCTTGACGAGCAGCCAGCGCCCGTCGTACTCCTCGACGAGCTTCTCCAGGACCGGGCTGAGCTGCTTGCAGGGGCCACACCATTCGGCCCAGAAGTCGATGACCACCGGGACCCGGTGGGAGGCATCCACCACGCTCGTCTGGAAGGTGGCCTCGGTGGCCTCGACGACGAAGGGGGTGGCTGACCCGGCTCGGCGGCTCGCGCCGTTTGCCCGACGCTGGTTGGCGGCGGCGATGGCGCCCAGGTCGACGGCGCCGTGGACGTTGATGGCGGGGCCGGGCATTGCACCCGGCGGCGTCGCAGGACTCATGACCCCAGTGTCCCCGACGCGGGTCCCGCCGTGCCACGCGGGCCACCGCTCGCACCACCACGCGCGCCACCGCTCGCGCCGCTCGCGCCACCACTCGCACCCCCGGGGGCCGGGCCGACGGATCGCTGACCCTCGCCTGCCTGGGCGAGGTAGACCCGGCGGACGACGTCCTCGATGTCAGGCTCCTCCACGGCAAGGTCCCGTACGCCGACCCGAGCGCTGACCGCTGCGAGAACCTCCGGCACCGTGGTGGCCTCGGAGTCCACGGCGATGCGCTGGCGAAGGCCTCCCGCCTCGCTTGCCAGGTGCTCGGTGTGCGCGATGCCGGTCAGGTCCTCGACCGGTTCGTCGAGGTCCACGACGAGCACCCGCCGGGCACCCACGACGCGGGAGAGCCCGTCCAGCGCCCCGTCGTAGGCGAGCCGCCCCCGGTCGATCACCAGCACCCTCGGGCACAGCCGCGCCACGTCTCCCATGTCGTGCGTCGTCAGCAGCAGCGTCGTGCCGTGCTGGGTCCTCTCGGCGCGCAGGAACTCCCGCAGCCGTTGCTTGCTCACCACGTCCAGCCCGATGGTGGGCTCGTCCAGGATGACCAGCCTCGGACGGTGCAGCAGGGCCGCCGCCACCTCGGCGCGCATCCGCTGGCCGAGCGAGAGCTGGCGGACCGGCGTGCTCAGGAAGGGCCCCATCTCCAGCTGCTCGACCAGCTCCACGGTGCGGGCCCGCTCGTCGTGCGGGGACAACCGGTGCACGGCCCCCAGGATGCTGAAGGACTCAGCCACCGGCAGGTCCCACCACAGCTGGGACCGCTGGCCGAAGACGACCCCGACCTGTCGGGAGAGTCGGACCCGTTCGGCCATCGGCTCCAGCCCGCAGGTGCGCACCTGGCCCGAGGTGGGCAGCAAGATCCCGACGAGCATCTTGATCGTGGTGGACTTGCCCGCGCCGTTGGCTCCGATGTAGCCAACCGCCTCACCCGGTCCGACCGTGACGGTCAGGCCGTCGACCGCGCTCAGCCGCACCTTGCGGAGCCCCTCGCGACGGGTGAACTGCCGGGTCAGCCCCTCGGTGCGGATGACGGCGTCGCCCACAGTGCTCCCCGTGCTCATCCGCCCGCTCCCTGGTAGCGCCGGCTTCCCCACCGCCAGCATGCCAAGGCGAGCCCCCAGGCCCACACCGCGGCCAGCGGTGCGCACCAGGCCAGCCAGGCCGGCAGCCAGCCCGGTGCCGGCAGCCGCAGCATCGCCAGCACCGGGAGGTAGCCGCAGAAGGTCACCGGGACGAGGTATCCGAAGATCGCGCGCACCGGGGCCACCCACACGGTGGCTGGCTGGGTTGCGGCGTAGCGGCCGCCGTAGACGAACGAGTTGGTCATCTCCGCCCCGTCGATGACGAGGAACTGCAGACCACCGGCGGCCACGTAGAGCGCCGAGCTGATGGTCGTGCCACAGACCACCGCGAGCAGCACCAGCGCGGCGCTGCGCCAGGTGGCCGGCACCCCCGCGACGATGAGACCAACGACGAGTGCGGCGAGCCCGACCGCGGCGCGGGCCAGCCGACGCAGGTTGATGTCGCTGGTGACCAGCTGGGCGAGAACCGGTTGTGGGCGCAGGTAGAACACGTCGATCGTGCCGCGACGCAGGTGCTCCGGCAGGTCATCGACGTGCCCGAAACCCAGTGACGCCAGGGAGAACCCGACATCGGCCAGGCCGAAGACGAGCAGCACTTGGGCCAGGCTCAGCCCGCCCAGTGCCGAGACGGAGCGGTAGAGCACGAGCACCTCGGCGAGCTCGACCACGGCGACCAGGGCGGAGCTGACCAGGTCGAGCCGGAAGCTGGCGCGGTAGGAGCGCTGCGCGCGGGCCCGGGACGCGAGCACTGCCCGGTACGGCGCGAAACGGCCGGGGCGCACCGAGTCCTCGGAACCACCGGTCCGGATGGCGATCACCGGCTGGGTCGGCTCAGCCACCCTGCACCTCCAGCCGGCGACGGCCAGCGGCGGTGAGCCGGGATCCCAGGGCCGCGGTGAGCAGGAGCCAGCCCACCTGAGCCATGACCAGTCCCAGCGCGGCCAAGCCGCCGACCCGCCCGGAGACAACGTCGACGGGCATCATGAGCATGGCCGGGAACGGGGTGGCGTAGGCGGTGACCTGCAGCCACGCCGGCATGAGCGCGATCGGCACGAAGAGCCCCGCGAGGAACCCCGAGACGACCATGTAGAAGACCTGGACCCCTCGCGTCTCGACCAGCCAGAAGCCGCTGACCCCCACGAGGTAGACCGTCGTGGCTGAGACCGCGATGGCCAGCAGCAGCGACAGCGCGCCGAGCAGGTAGCCGGCAACCCCGTAGGGCAGCGCCATGCCCACCAGCCCCGCGCCGATGGCCACGCTGGGCAGTCCACGCGGCGCAAGCGCCAGCAGACCCCGGCCGATCTCGCGCAGGCATGCCGAGGTCTGCACCGACAGCGGGCGCAGGAAGTCAACCGCGACGTCGCCGCTGCTGATCCGCTGGGCCAGCGCCGTACGTCCGAACAGGTTGATCGAGCCGAGCATGCCCTGGGAAAGCCACACGTAGGCGCTCATCACCGCGACCGAGTAGCCGACCACCGGTGCGCCGCCGGCGTGCACCCGAGCGGTGAGGATGCCGTACTTGAGGAAGCCGAAGGTCAGGTTGGCGACCAGCCCCCCGAGCATGGCCAACCGGTAGGTCGCCGACTCCCGCATACCGGCCACGACCAGCCGCCACCAGACCCGGGCCCTCGCACGCATAAGCGCGTGAGCCTACACCGGGCCCCATCGAGGGGAGCCGGTCGCAGACGTAGCTGGTCGTAGAACCCGCCGTCGCAGAAGCAGCCCGTCGAACAAGCAGCCGGTCGCAGAACCCGCCGGCGCAGAACCCGCCGCCTCAGAACCGGGCCGGCTCTCGGTAGTCCCCCCACTCCTCGCGCAGCGCCGAGCAGATCTCGCCGAGGGTCGCCTCGACCCGCACAGCGTCGAGCATGGCGGGCAGCATGTTCTCGCTGCCCCGCGCGGCGCTGACCATCCTGGCGAGTGCCGCATCCACGCTGGCCTGGTCGCGCTCGGCGCGACGGCGGGCCACCAGCTCGCACTGGGTGCGCTCCACCTCGTGGCTGATCCGGAGGATCTCCAGCGGCTGCTCGACGCTGCTGGTGTGGCAGTTGACGCCGACGACCTTCTTCTCGCCCTTCTCCAGGGCCTGCTGGTAGACGAAGGCGGCCTCGGCGATCTCGGAGGTGAACCAGCCGTCCTCGATGCCGCGCAGCAGGCCCGAGGTGATAGTCCCGTCGCTGCCCAGCGCCCTGATCCTGGCGAAGATCGACTCGGCCTCGGCCTCGATCTGGTCGGTCAGCGCCTCGACGTACCAGGACCCACCAAGGGGGTCGGCGACGTTCGTCACGCCGGTCTCCTCCATGATCACCTGCTGGGTGCGCACCGCGATCTCGGCCGCCTTCTCGCTGGGCAGCGCGAGCACCTCGTCAAGGGCGTTGGTGTGCAGGGAGTTCGTCCCGCCAAGCACCGCCGAGAGCGCCTCCAGCGCGGTGCGCACGATGTTGTTGTCCGGCTGCTGGGCGGTCAACGACACGCCCGCGGTCTGGGTGTGGAAGCGCAGCCACTGCGCCCGTTCGGTCTTCGCGCCGTAGACGTCGCGCATCCAGCGGGCCCAGATCCGCCTGGCCGCGCGGAACTTGGCGATCTCCTCGAAGAAGTCGATGTGGGCGTCGAAGAAGAAGGACAGCCCCGGTGCGAAGGTGTCGATGTCCAGCCCGCGGGACAGGCCCAGCTCGACGTAGCCGAACCCGTCGGCCAGCGTGAACGCCAGCTCCTGCGCGGCGGTCGAGCCGGCCTCGCGGATGTGGTAGCCCGAGACCGACAACGGCTTGTACGCCGGGATGGTCTGGGCGCAGAACTCCATGAGGTCCCCGATGAGGCGCAGGTGCGGCTCGGGCGGGAAGAGCCACTCCTTCTGCGCGATGTACTCCTTGAAGATGTCGGTCTGCAGCGTGCCGTCCAGCACCGCAGGGTCCACGCCCTGCCGCTCGGCCGCAACGACGTACATGCAGAACACCGGCACCGCGGGCCCGCTGATCGTCATCGACGTGGTGACCTCGCCAAGCGGGATGCCGGAGAAGAGCACCTCCATATCAGCGGCGGAGTCGATGGCCACCCCGCAGTGCCCGACCTCACCCAGCGCCCGCGGGTCGTCGGAATCCCGGCCCATCAGGGTGGGCATGTCGAAGGCCACCGACAGCCCGCCGCCGCCGGCGCCGAGGATCATCTTGTAGCGGGTGTTGGTGTCCGCCGCGTTGCCGAACCCGGCGAACTGCCGGATCGTCCAGGTGCGGCCACGGTAGCCGGTCGGGTAGAGCCCGCGGGTGAACGGGAACTCCCCGGGCCAGCCGATCCGATCCATCCGCGGGTCGCTGGCGCCCTCGGGCGGACCGTAGACCGGGTCCACCGCCGTGCCGGACAACGTGGTGAAGTCGGCGTCGCGCTTGCGGGCGGCGTCGAAGCGCGCCTGCCAGCGGCGGCGACCTTCGGCAATCTCGCGAGCGTCCACGCGACCTCCTGCGGTGTGTGCCCGGACGGGCGTGGCCTCCGCCCGACCGCGGCCCCGCCCGGGGATATGACGGGATCGACGCAGCCGTACACGGCAGCGTCACAAGCCTACCCAGCATTGGCGCCCGGCGTCGGCGCCGGTGGCACGAGTGCATAGGCCCGCGGGCACGGGGCAGCCACGGCGGGGTGGGCGGCGGGGCGGTCCTGCCGGCGGGGGCGGCGGGGCGGTCCTGCCGGCGGGGCGGTCCTGCCGGCGGGCGGTGCTGCCGCGACGTCACACCGTGGCAAGCGGCGAATGCCACGGTGTGACACTGTGCCGATAGGAATGCCGCGACGTGACGCCGTGGCATTCGGACCCCGGCGTCAGGAGTCTCCGGCAGCCTCAGCCCGACGGGCGATGGCCGCCTCGAGGCGGTCGAGCTTGCCTTGCAGCTCGCCGGTGCGGCCGGCGCGAATGTCCGCCTTGATCACGAGCGAGACCCGCCCGGCATGCGCGGCGACCGCCTCGGTGGCACGGCGTACGACGTCGAAGACCTCGTCCCAGTCACCTTCGATGGTTGTGAACATGGCGTCGGTGTGGTGCGGCAACCCGGACTCGCGAACCACCCGCACGGCATCGGCTACCGACTCTGACACCGACTCACCGGTGCCCGATGGTGCAACAGAGAAGGCCAGCAACATGTGTCGAGCCTATGCGCAGATCCACCGCGCGAGCGGGAGGTGGCGCGTGCAGAGATTGCTTGATCGGCGCCGAGAGACCAGAGCCGAGAGACCAGAGCCGAGAGACCAGAGCGGAGAGACCAGAGCGGAGAGACCAGAGCGCGCAGAGAGACCAGAGCGCGCAGAGAGACCAGAGCGCGCAGAGAGACAGAGGGAGCCGCGGGGTCTCAGGCCTCGTCCCAGGAGAACACTCGCACCGCGACCGCCGTCACCACGACGGTGAAGCCAACCAGGACGAGCAGCGGGGTCACCAGGGCCGAGGCCCCTTGGCCCCGAACGAGCACGGCGATCATCCCGTCGTTCATGTGCCGCAGCGGCAAGGCTTCGCTGACCACCTGCAACCAGCGTGGAGCCTGGGAGATGTCAAAGAACGTCCCGGACAGGAACGCCATCGGCAGGACGATGAAGTTGGCCATCGCACTGGCGGCCTCGTCGGTCTTGGCCACCGCGCCGACGAGCAGGCCGACGGACACGAAGGCCAGTGTCCCCGCGATCAGCAGGGGCAGGGCCAACCACCATGTGCCGGTCAGCCGCAGCCCGAAGATGGGCAGCAGTGCCACCCCGACGAAGACCACGGCCTGCACCACGGCGGTCACCAGGCTCACCCCGACCCGGGCCCCGAGCACGGTCCACACCGGAGCCGGAGACAGCCGCACCCGTCGCAGTATCTGCTTGCGCCGCCAGGACACCAGGGTCAGCGCGGCTCCGAAGGCCGCCGAGGTCGCCACACCCCAGCTGAGAATGCCCGGGGTGATGAACTGGATCGGTTCCAGGTTCGAGGCCTCGACCTGAGTGGCGACCAGTCGGTAGCGCGGAAGCTGCCCCGTGGCCGCCAGGTTCGCGTGGTCCACGACCGAGGCGACGATCCCCTGCAGGATCCCGGCCCGAACCATGTCCGCTGCTGAGAAGCGCAGTACGACGGAGTCCCCCTGCTCGATGAGCACTGCCGGCAGGTCACCGGCACGCACCTTGGTCAGCGCCTGCTCCTCCGATGCGTACGGGGTCGCCTTGACCACGGTCGCGGGCAAGGCGCTGATCACCGGCCCCGAGCCGACCACCCCGATGGTCGTCGGCCTCGTCTGACCCGAATCGCGGAAGATCAGCCCGAAGATGACCAGGAACATGAGCGGGAAGAGAAAGGTGAAGAAGAGCGCATTGCGGTCCCGAAAGAACCCGCGGAGCATCGCTTGACCCAGGGTGAGCAGCTGTCGCAGGGCTGGGGTCGGACCGGACCGGGCGCCACGACCGGCGGGTACGCCGAGACCGGGCGGGTCGCCGCGGCCGGACCGGTCCCCACGGCCGGCTGCTACGCCGAGACCGGGCGGGCCTGACTCGACGCCACTCATGCCCGGTACTCCCGCCCGGTCAGCTCGAGGAACACGTCCTCAAGCGTGGCGGTCCGCACACCGACCCCGTCAAGCAGGTCAGCGGAGGCCAGCGCAGAGATCAGCTGGGCAGGCGAGCGGGTCGTCACGACGAGCTCCCCCTCGCTGGTAGCCACATGGTCGGCGCCGGGCAGCTGCTCGGCGAGGTGAGCCGAGAGCACCCCGCCTGGCAGCGACACCCGGGTCGGGGCGTCCAGACCACGCACGAGGGCCGCTGGGCTGTCCAGCGCCAGGATCCGGCCGTGATCCATGATCGCAACTCGGTCGCAGAGGATCTCGGCCTCATCGATGTAGTGGGTGGTGTAGACGATGGTCTTGCCTCGCCGCTGGATTGTTCGCAGCACGTCCCAGAGGTTGTGCCGGGCCTGTGGGTCCAGGGAGGCGGTCGGCTCGTCGAGGAAGAGCACGTCCGGGTCGTGCACGAGGGCGCAGGCGATCGACAGGCGCTGCCGCTGGCCACCGGAGAGCAGCCCTTCGCGAGTGTCGGCCTTCTCGGCCAGCCCGACGAGGTCCAGGAAGGCCTCGGCGCGCGCCGCCGGCACGCCGTACAGGGCACCGAAGGTCACCAGCTGCTCCCGCGCGGTCAGCCGCTCGAAGAACGAGCTGGCCTGCAGCTGGACCCCGATGCGAGGCAGCAGCCTGGGGTTGCGCGGCCAGGCCGGCATGCCCAGCACCGCGACCGTGCCCGCGTCGGGCTGACGGATACCTTCGACCATCTCCAGCGTCGTGGTCTTGCCGGCACCGTTGGGTCCGAGGATGCCGAAGAACTCTCCCTCGCCAACCTCGAAGCTCACCCTGTCCACCGCCCGCAGCTCCCCGTAGGTCTTGGAGAGCTCATGCACCTGGATGGCTGCGGCGGCAGCGGCCTGCCCCGTGCCGGCTGTCGTCACTGCTGTGACCCAGCCGCGTGTGACCCAGCCGCGTGTGACCCAGCCGAGCCTGGCCGGACCGCGTGCGACCCAGCCGAGCCTGGCCGGACCGCCGGTCCTGGGGCGGGCGGCCGCGGGCCGACACCGACCCCGTCGATGAGCTCGTCGGCGGCGGCGTAGGGGTCGGTGCGCCCGGCCAGGACGTCCTCGGCCAGCCGGTCGAGCAAGCCCCCGCGCAGGTCACCCATCCGCTCGCGCAGCGCAGTGACGGCGATCGCCTCGATCTCCTCGGCCGCCCGGTGCAACCGTCGGGCGCGCAGCTGGCCGGTCGACTCCAGCCACTCACGGTGCGCCTGCAGCGCCTCGACCAGCTCGTCGAGGCCCTCGCCGCGCACAGCGACGGTGGCCACCACCCGCGGGCGCCAGTCCCCCGGCTGGCGCCGCTCCCCCAGCGACAGCATGTGGCGCAGCTCCCGCATCGTCGCCTCGGCACCGTCCCGGTCGGCCTTGTTGACGACGTAGACGTCGCCGACCTCGAGGATGCCGGCCTTGGCCGCCTGGATGCCATCGCCCATCCCCGGGGCGAGCAGCACGACCGTGGTGTCGGCAAGTGCGGCCACCTCCACCTCGGACTGCCCCACCCCGACGGTCTCCACGCAGATGACATCGCAGCCGGCGGCGTCGAGCACCCGCAACGCCTGCGGGGTCGCCCAGGCAAGCCCGCCGAGGTGGCCCCGACTGGCCATCGAGCGGATGAAGACCTCCGGGTCGGTCGCGTGCTCCTGCATGCGCACCCGGTCACCCAGCAGAGCCCCGCCGGAGAACGGCGAGGATGGGTCGACCGCGAGCACGCCCACCCGCAGGTGCTGGCGGCGCAGCGCGCCGACCAGCATCGAGGTCGACGTGGACTTGCCGACCCCGGGCGCGCCGGTGAGCCCGATGACGTACGCCGACCCGGTGTGCGCCACGAGCGCGGCCATCACCCCCGGCAGCCGGGCGGAGGCGTCCTCGACGAGCGATATGAGCCGGGCGACAGCCCGCGGGCGGCCCGCTCGGGCCGCCCGGACCAGCTCGTCGACGTCGACGTCTCCGCGGGTCACTCGGCCGGGACGCGCAGGATGAGCGCGTCGCCCTGCCCGCCCCCGCCGCACAGCGCCGCCGCGCCGAGCCCGCCGCCGCGGCGGCCAAGCTCGAGGGCGAGGTGCAGCGTTATGCGGGCCCCTGACATCCCGATCGGGTGGCCCATCGCGATGGCTCCGCCATTGACGTTGACGATGTCGTCGGAGACGCCCAGGTCAGCCATCGACTTCAGCGCAACGCTGGCGAATGCCTCGTTGATCTCGATGAGGTCCAGCTCGGCGGGGGTTATGCCCTGCTTGGCGCAGGCCGCCTCGATGGCCCGCGACGGCTGGGCCTGCAGCGTGGAGTCCGGTCCGGCCACCACGCCGTGCGCGCCGATCTCGGCGATCCAGCCCAGCCCCAGCTCGGTGGCCTTGGCCTTGCTCATCACCACGACAGCGGCGGCCCCGTCGGAGATCTGGGAGGCCGAGCCCGCGGTGATCGTGCCGTCCTTGCTGAACGCCGGGCGCAGCCGGGCCAGGCTCTCCGTCGTGGTGTCGGCCCGGATCCCCTCGTCCTCGGCGAAGGAGATCGGGTCACCCTTGCGCTGCGGGATCTGCACCGGGGTGATCTCGTCGTCGAACAGACCGTTCTTCCAGGCCGCCGCTGCCCGTTGGTGGGACTGCGCGGAGAAGGCGTCCTGGGCCTGGCGAGAGATCCCCAGCTCGGCGTTGCAGGCCTCGGTCAGCGCTCCCATCGCCTGGGTGGTGAAGACGTCCCACAGGCCGTCGTAGGCCAGGTGGTCGACAAGTGCCGTGTCGCCGTACTTGAACCCCTCACGCGAGCGGGGCAGGAGGTGGGGCGCCTGGGTCATCGACTCCATCCCGCCGGCCACCACGATCTCGAACTCCCCGGCCCGGATGAGCTGGTCGGCAAGGGCGATCGCCTCGATGCCGGACAGGCACACCTTGTTGACGGTCAAGGCGGGCACGGTCATCGGGATACCCGCCTTGACCGCGGCCTGCCGGGCCGGGATCTGGCCCACCCCGGCGAGCAGCACCTGGCCCATGATCACGTAGTCCACCTGCTCGGGGCGCACGCCCGCACGCTGCAGGGCAGCCTTGATGGCGATGCCGCCCAGATCGGTGGCGGAGAAGTCCTTGAGCGAGCCAAGCAGACGACCCATCGGGGTGCGGGCCCCGGCAACGATGACGGAACCGGACACTGCACAGCCTCCTCGACCTCAAGACAGCGGGACTTGGTGAAGGACGGGCGCACGGACGAATGAGGCACCGTGCCTGCCGGCCGGTCGAGCACCGCCGTGCGGTCCAGCACCCTGGCGGTCACCCTACCCGCGCCACGCACCGGCCGAGCCCCGTGAGGTGGGCCACACCGCGGCACACCCGCGCTGCCAGCCTGTCTAGGCTGACCAGGTGTTCACCGCCATCGACCACGTCGGCATCGCGGTGCCCGACCTCGACGCCGCGATCGCCTTCTACCGGGACGGGTTCGACATGCGTGTCGTGCACGAGGAGGTCAACGAGGAGCAGGGCGTGCGCGAGGCGATGCTCGCAGTGGGCGAGTCCGGCTCGTACGTGCAGCTGTTGGCCCCGCTGAGCCCGGACTCGACGATCGCGAAGTTCCTGGACAGTCGGGGGCCGGGCATCCAGCAGGTCGCCTACCGGGTCGCCGATGTCGAGGCGGTCAGCGCAACGCTGCGCGCCCGCGGGCTGCGGCTGCTCTACGACACCCCCCGGCGCGGCACTGCCGGCAGCCGGGTCAACTTCATCCACCCCAAGGACGCCGGCGGCGTCCTCGTCGAGCTGGTGGAACCCGCGTCGTAGGGGCGCCTTTCCGGATGCGGTTACCAAGCGGTAACCTCCCGGGATTCACCACGGCATCTGGTCCCTGCCGACGGGCGGGTCGGTCGTCGTACGACGGGCGGTTCGGCCGCCGTGCGCGCGCCAGGGCGGCCGTCGTACGACGGGCGGGTCGGTCGCCGTACGACGAAAGCGACGACAACGACTGCACGGAGGTCAGGTTGCGTCACATCCTCGAAGCGATCCTCGCCGGCGACACCTCCTCGGAGGACTTCGCGGCCCTGCCACTCCCGCACAGCTATCGCGGCGTGACGGTGCATGCCGACGAGGTCGAGATGTTCCAGGGGCGGCACAGCCGGGACAAGGACCCGCGCGAGTCGCTGCACGTCGACGATGTGCCGGTGCCCGAGCTGGGGCCCGGGGAGGCGCTCGTCGCGGTGATGGCCTCGGCCATCAACTACAACACCGTCTGGTCGGCGATCTTCGAGCCTGTGTCGACGTTCAGCTTCCTGACCCGCTACGGGCGCATGCACGCGCTGGCGGCCCGGCACGACCTGCCCTACCACGTGCTGGGCTCGGACCTGTCCGGCGTGGTGCTGCGCACCGGCCCCGGCGTACACGCCTGGCACCCCGGCGATGAGGTCGTGGCGCACTGCCTGTCGGTGGAGCTGGAGAGCCCGGACGGTCACAACGACACGATGCTCGACCCCGAGCAGCGGATCTGGGGCTTCGAGACCAACTTCGGCGGGCTGGCCGAGATCGCGCTGGTCAAGTCCAACCAGCTCATGCCCAAGCCGGCCCACCTGACCTGGGAGGAGGCAGCCAGTCCCGGTCTGGTCAACTCCACGGCATACCGCCAGCTCGTCTCACGCAACGGGGCCGGCATGAAGATCGGCGACATCGTGCTGATCTGGGGCGCCTCCGGTGGGCTGGGCTCCTATGCCACCCAGCTGGCGGTCAAGTCCGGGGCGACACCGGTGTGCGTCGTCTCCAGCCCCGAGAAGGCCGAGATCGCCCGCCGGATGGGTGCCGAGCTGATCATCGACCGGTCCGCTGAGGGTTACCAGTTCTGGGCGGACGAGCACACCCCGGACCCCAAGGAGTGGCAGCGCTTCGGTCGGCGTATCCGTGAGCTCACCGGGGGCGAGGACCCCGACATCGTCTTCGAGCACCCTGGACGGGAGACTTTCGGGGCCAGCGTGTACGTCGCCCGCAGGGGCGGCACGATCGTGACCTGCGCCTCCACGTCCGGCTTCCAGCACAGCTATGACAACCGCTACCTGTGGATGAACCTCAAGCGCATCATCGGGTCGCACTTCGCCAACTACCGCGAGGCCTGGGAGGCCAACCGGCTGATCACCCAGGGGCGGATCCACCCGACGCTGTCCAAGACCTTCCCGCTCGCCGAGACCGGGCAGGCGGCGTACGAGGTGCACCGCAACCTGCACCAGGGCAAGGTCGGCGTGCTGTGCCTGGCCCCGCAGGAGGGCCTGGGTGTGCGTGACGAGCAACTGCGGGCCCGGCACCTCGAGGCGATCAACCGCTTCCGGAACGTGTGAGGCCGGGGCGAGGCGAGGGTTGCACGGGCGGCCGGGGCGGGGTTTGGGGCCGGCGGGGGCGGCCGGCGCGGGGCCGAGGGGCCCTCCGGAGCGGGGGGCCCCTCGGGGACGTGGGCCTGCTGGGGCTATTGCGACGATGGGGCTAACCCTTGGCGTGGCTAGCCAACACGAGGTTACCCAATATGTCCGGTTTCAGCGTTAGGGAACCTGCTTCACGTGATCACCCACGGCCAGTCCCACAAATCAGGGGCCAGTGTGGCGCGTGAGGCAGGTGAGGCCAGCGGGAACACCGCTTCCGACCTTGCTCAGCATTCACCGGCTCGAGGGCCGCCGCAGTGTGACGTCGCGGCGTTCCCCAACCCCGCGCGCCCCCGCGCCCCAACCCGCGTTCCCCAACCCCGCGCGCCCCCGCGCCCCAACCCGCGCGCCCCAACCCCGCGCGCCCCCGCGCCCCAACCCGCGCGCCCGCGCGTCACCCTGTCGCCTCGCCCCCGGAGACGAGCTGCGCCCGCACGTTGCGCTTTATCCGGGCGAGCATCGCCGCGAGTCCGCGTAGGCGCAGCGGGCTCACCGCCGTGGCCAGCCCCAGCCGCATGTAGAAATCATCCGGCACGGCCAGCACCTGCTCGGCGGGCTCCCCGTCCAGCCCCCGGTGCAAGAGGCCGGCGAACCCGCGGGTCGTCGGAGCCTCCGGCGGGGCCTCGAAGAACAGCCGCACCCGCTGTTGCGGGTCAACCTCCACAGCCAGGAACAGCGGGGAGGCGCACTCGTCGACGCGCTCGAGCAGCTCGGTGTGCCCGGCATAGCGCTCCGGCAGCTCGGGCAGCTCGTCGGAGAGCTCGAGCAGCAGCTGAAGCCGCTGCGGAGCCTGCACCCCGGCGAAGTCCTCCACCAGCTCGGCCAGCGTCGGCGGCAGCGGTTGGCTCACTCCCCCGCCCCACCTTGCGGCAGGCTGCCCTGCACGATCGGCACGCGCACGGCGTTGCCCCACTCGGTCCAGGACCCGTCGTAGTTGCGAACGTGCGGGTAACCGAGCAGGTGGGTCAGGACGAACCACGTGTGCGAGGAACGCTCTCCGATCCGGCAGTAGACGACGACCTCGTCGTCACTGTGCAACCCCGCCTCGCCCTCGTAGATCGCGCGCAGTTCCTCGACGCTACGGAATCGCCCGTCCGCCTCGGCGGCCCGGGCCCACGGCACGCTGGCCGCGCCGGGGATGTGCCCCCCGCGCAGCGCGCCCTCCTGCGGATAGTCCGGCATGTGCAGCAACTCCCCGGAGTACTCCTGCGGGCTGCGTACGTCGATGAGCGGCATGCCAAGGTGCGCCAGCACGTCCTCGCGGAAGGCCCGGATCGGGTCGTCCGCGCGCGCCACCACCGGGTAGCTCGCCCGTGCCGGGCTGGATGGGTCCCGAGTCAGCGGGCGCTGCTCGCCGATCCAGGCCGCCCGGCCGCCATCGAGCAGCCGCACGTCCGGGTGACCGAAGAGGGTGAACACCCACAGCGCGTACGCCGCCCACCAGTTGCTCTTGTCGCCGTAGAGCACGACGGTGCTGTCGCGGCCGATGCCGCGCTCGGCCATCAGCTCGGCGAAGCGCACGCCATCGACGTAGTCGCGGGTCACCGGGTCGTTGAGGTCGGTGTGCCAGTCCAGCTTCACGGACCCGGGAATGTGACCGGTGTCATAGAGCAGGACGTCCTCGTCTGACTCGGCCACGACCAGGCCTGGCTCACCGAGGTGCTCGGCCAGCCAGGCGGTGCTGACCAGTCTGTCGGGGTGGGCGTACGAGCGGACCTTGGGATCGGGATCGGTGGGAACCGGCACGGGGGCCTCCTTGGGCGTCGGTAATGCCACGGTGTCACACTGCGGCAGCAGTCGCCCGGCCTGGGGGGCGGGCGCAGAGCGCGAGGCAAGGCGAGGCGAGGCGAGGCTCTGCGCAAGCGCGCGAGGCGGACCTCAACCGGCGCAGCGGGCCAGCAGGTCCCGAAGCGCGGCGGCCACCTCGGCGGGGCGTTCCAGCGCGGCGAGGTGCCCGGCACCTTGCACCACGACGTAGCTGCCCAGTCCAGCGGGCACCGCTGCCGCGGCCCGCAGCGCGACCCCTGGCGGGGTGACCGTGTCCTGCTCACCGACCAGCACCAACGCGGGGACGTCGAGCGCGGCCAGCACATCGGTGGAGTCGACGCGGGCCGCCATCGCGCGCTGGCACCACGCCACAGCCTGGTACGGCGCAGCCAGCGCCCAGGCACGTACCTGGTCAAGCATCTCGGGGTGCTGTGTCCGGGAGGTCTCACCGAGCAACCCGGCGACCGCCTCCAGCAACGCGCTCGTGCTCCGCTCCGCCACCACCCTGGCCGCCACCTGCTCCCGGGCCGCCGCAGCCTCGGCCGTGTCGGCCTCGGGCCGGCTGTCCAACAACGCGACCCCGAGCACCCGTTGAGGGTGGCGACGACGCAGGGCCAGGGCGACGTACCCACCCATGGACACCCCCGCGAGCACGGCGGCGGGCACCTGATGGGCATCCATCGTGGCCACGACGGCATCGGCCAGGGTGTCCATGCTCGGCTCGGCGTGCAACGGCGCGCCGAGCAGCAGCTCGGGGACGAGCATCCTGGCGGTCTGCGCGAGCTCGGCGGCCAGCCCGGCGAACATCTGTGCAGACAGCGGGTAGGCGTGCAGCAGCACGAGCCACGGTCCTCGGTCCGAGGGCCCTGCGGCGTACGACGGGCGAGCCCCGGCTCGAGCGAGCCCCAGATCGGTGACCGGAAGCGGGGCAGGCCCCCCGCTCACGCCGGCCCCAACGGCGACGGAGCCTGCCAGGCTGGCCCTGCCCACGTGGTGGGCAGTGGCAGTGACACCTCCGGGGCGACCCAGCCCACCACCGCGTCGAGGACGGTGCGCACGCAGCTTTCCCCAACCCACAGATGCTTGGCACCGCTGACCCCCACCACCTCGGCTTGCGGGATCGCTGCGAAGCGCTCGCGAGCCTGCTCGGGGCGCAGGTAGTCGTCGTTCTCGGGCACCAGGGCGAGCACCGGCCTGCCAGACTCCGCCCAGACCCGCAGATGCTCGGGGCCCGCCGAGCGCAACGGGGGGGAGAGCAGGATCGCTCCGCGGACACCGGGCAGGCAACCGTGCATGAGTGCCAGGTCGGTGCCGAAGGACCAGCCCAGCAGCCAGCACGGGCCACCGCCGGCCGCCGTAGCGGCCTCGACCGCAGCCGCCACGTCGTAGCGCTCGGCGCGCCCGTTGTCGAAGCTGCCTTCGCTGCACCCTCGGGCACTGCAGGTCCCACGGGTGTTGAACCGCAGCACGCTCACCCCGGCCAGGGCGGGCAGCCGGAAGGCGGCCTTGCGCAGCACGTGGGAGTCCATGAAGCCGCCGTGGGTGGGCAGCGGGTGCAGTGTGACAAGCGTGGCGCGGGTCGGTCCCTCGGCCGGCTCGGCGAGCTCACCGACCAGGGTCAGACCGTCGGCGGTGTGCAGCTCGATATCCGTCCGCCGCGCCGGCAGGACCGTGCTGGCCCGGATCTGCACACTGGTCGGCTGCGCGCTCATCGGCTCGACCCTACCCATCCCGCGCCGGTGCCCGGGTCCCGCCTCCCGCCCCGCCCCCGCCCCCGCCCCTGCGCCGGCTCCCGCGCCCGCGCTGGCCCCCGCCCCCGCCCCTTCCATGATCATGAAGGATCGCAGGTCCTATAGCCCATGAAACCCTTCATGATCAAGGAGTTCTCGTACGCCGCCCGCCCCCGCGCCCTCCGCCCGACCGCGCCACCCCGCCGCCCGCGCGGCCGGGACCCCGTCGTCGCCGCCCGCCCCCACCCCCGCCACCCCGCGCGGCCGGGACCCCGGACCCAACCGGGGCTCCCGAGGCATCGCGCGGCAGACTTGGGGGGTGCCGCGCACCAACCGACGTCGTCGCGACGACCCGCCACTGGACCTGGCGCGAGCCCGCAGTGGGGTCGAGCGGGTCAGCACCGGTCGCGACGGCGAATGGCTCGTCCGCAATGTCCCCGGCGCGGGGGCCACGAAGCCCTACCGCTGCCCCGGTTGCGACCACGAGATCCCTGCGGGGACGCCGCACGTCGTGGTGTGGCGCATCGAGGGCAGCGCGTACGGCGCGGACGGGCTGGACGCGCGCCGGCACTGGCACTCCGGCTGCTGGCGGGGCCGAGAGCGTCGTAGCCGAACTCCCTGACCAACCGCCTGAGCCGGGCGCATCGTATCCTTGCGCCGTGCCACGCTATGAGTTCCGCTGCCGAACTTGCGGGAACACCTTCGAGGTCTCCCGCCCGATGGTCGACTCCGCGGCCCCGGCGTGCTGCCCGGCCGGGCACACCGACACGGTACGCCTGCTGTCGACCGTGGCCGTGGGCTCAGGGCGCGCCCCAGCGGGGAGCCCCGGGCCGGCCAGCGCGCCGCGCGGCGGTCCAGGCGGCTGCTGCGGTGGGGCCTGCGGCTGCGGCTGAGCCGTACGACGCTCGAACTGGCCGACAGGCCCAGTCGCTGCCCCGACAGGCCCAGCCGCCGCCCCTCAGGCGTCGTCGCTGCCCCGACAGGCCCAGCCGCCGCCCCGACAGGCCCAGACGCGCTGCCCCGACGGTCTCAGGCGTAGTCGCGGAACCCGCGCTTGGTCTTTCGCCCCAGGTAGCCCGCGGTGACCAGGTGCTCCAGCAGCGGCGCCGGGGCGAAACCGCGCTCGCGAAACTCCAGGTAGAGGGTCCGCTGGATCGCCAGCGACACGTCCAGCCCCACGACGTCGAGCAGCTCGAATGGGCCCATCGGGTAGCCACAGCCGGTCTTCATCGCGTTGTCGATGTCGTCGGCGGAGGCGTAGTGCGCCTCGAGCATCTTGACCGCGTCGTTGAGATAGGGGAACAGCAGCGCGTTGACGATGAACCCGGCCCGGTCGGCGCACTCAACCGCGTGCTTGCCCAGCCGCTGACACACCTCGCGCAGCGTGGCCAGCGCGTCCTCGCCCGTTGAGACGGTGCGGACGATCTCGACGAGCTTCATCACCGGGGCCGGGTTGAAGAAGTGCATCCCCACAACGTCGGCCGGCCGGCGCGAGGCGACCGCGCACTCGATGACCGGCAGCGACGAGGTCGTCGTGGCCAGCACGGCACCGGGCTTGCAGATCTCGTCGAAGGACTCGAAGAGCGCCTGCTTGACCGACAGCTCCTCGATGACCGCCTCGACCACCAGGTCGGCCTCGGCGATGTCCTCCAGCCGGGCGGTGCCGGTGATG
>JAJZTN010000160.1 GCA_021848885.1 Actinomycetes bacterium | reverse complement strand
GGCATCCTTGCCGCCATCGCCATCCCGGTCTTCCTCAACCAGCGGAAGAAGGGCTGGGACGCCCAGGCCAAGTCCGACCTGCGCAACGCCGCCACGGCGGAGGAGACCTACCTGACGGACAACAACTCATACACGGCGACCCTGAGCAACCTCATCAGCGCAGGTTTCAAGGTGACCACTGGCGTGACCATTGGCCTCACGACGGTTGACTCGGGGACCACGGCCGGCACGTACACGGCGAACAGCTCTGGCACCGGCACGGCAGGCTACTGTGAGGTTGCGAAGAGCACCTCTGGAAACTACTTCCTCTACGACAGCTTGGCTGGTGGTCTGGTCAACCAGACTTTCACGACCGCTCCTACGACTGCGACCGCGGGTGTTCCCACGGACGGCGCCTGCGCCAAGGGCATCGCAACGACTCTTAGTGCGTCCTGATCCAATAGCGACGCCTAGCGAGTCTTGCTGATCGGGCGGGTCCGGGAGCGATCCGGATCCGCCCGATCTGTCTGCACGAGAGCCCTTTGCCGACATCGGTGAACGGAACACAGATGCTCCCATCAAGAAGCAAGAACCTGGACCGAGGCTTCACCCTGATCGAGCTGCTCGTCGTCATCATCATCATTGGCATCCTGGCGGCGATGGCGATCCCGGTGTTCCTCAACCAGCGGGTCAAGGCCTACGACAGCGCGGCCAAGTCGGACATCCGCCAGCTGGCGGAGTTCGAGGAGGCCTACCTGACCAGTCACAGCAGCTACACCGACATCACAACCATGCTGGCCGACGGTGAGGCGGTCCGCGTCAGCCCGGGCGTCACCCTCAGCGTCGTGCGCTACGACGGCCCCAGGGGCTACTGCCTCTCGGCCAAGAGCTCGGGCTCGCCCACCACCTGGTACTACGACAGCCAGGCCGGCGGCCAGCAGTCCCCGGGGGTGATCTGCCCAGTCACGACCACGGGCACGGCGGGGGACAGCATCACCGGATAGTCGCGGGTGGGCGGCACCCAGGAATCATCCCTTCGGGTGCCTCCCACCTCGTCAAGCACGACCACCAAACTGCCGAGAAGGTGAGCATGAGGACGGTCCGAGCCGCCTGGCGCGCCCGCCGCACCCGCGCGCAGGGTGGCGATGAGGGGTTCACCCTCGTCGAGGCGGTCGTGGCCCTGCTCGTGCTGGCCCTCATCTTCACTGCCCTGGCCGCCGTGTCGGTCAGCGCGATCCGGGCGAGCCTGTTCAGCCGGCAGAACCAGCAGGCGGCCGACCTCATCGGCCAGCGCATCGAGCAGCTGCGCCCGTTGAGCCTGGACAAGCTGGCCAACGTCTCGGCCGACCTCACCGGGGACCCCCGCGTGCAGAACTGCTCCGGGGCCCCGTGCGTCAACATCGACGGTGCCAGCGGCACGAGCCTGGAGGATCTCGTCGTGGACTCCGCGGGAGCCGTGACGCCGCACATCACGACCGTGCAGTCCTCGACGACGAACAACACCAGCTACACCCTGGCGACGTACGTGACGGTCCCCTCCGGGCAGGACCCGCACTACCAGCGGCGGGTGACCGTCTTCGCGACCTGGACCAACACCTCGGGCACGCACACCCGCAGCGACTCCACGATCATCTCCTACGGCAAGCGCGGGCTGCCGCTG
Source organism: Actinomycetes bacterium (assembly GCA_021848885.1). Taxonomy (GTDB): domain Bacteria; phylum Actinomycetota; class Actinomycetes; order JAJZTN01; family JAJZTN01; genus JAJZTN01. The sequence continues at coordinate 3,773 of JAJZTN010000160.1, read as the reverse complement.
CCCTACTTCAAGTTCGTGCCCATGGGGCCGACGTCGAGCACGGTCAACCCTGGAGCACGCATCCACTTCGGGTTCACCCTGATCAACCAGGGGGCACCTGACCACTGGAACATCACCGCCAGTGACTCGGCGGGGCACTCCTGGACCTTCGTCTTCGACGACGGCAGCAAGACCTACAGCTCCGCCAGCGACACGACGGCGCTGACCGACACCACCTCAGATGGGATCATCGACACCGGCCTGGTCCAGCCGGGCACCTCGGTGAGCTTCTGGGCCTACCGCGACGTCGAGAGCGACGCCCCGAACAGCACCTCCACCCTCACCGTCACGGCCACCTCCGTCGGCCAGCCCACCGCCTCCACGGCGACCGCATCGCTGACCGACACCGCCACCGTGGTCTCGGGTGTCATCTCCTCCACCCCGACGGCGACAGCCTCGACCTCGGCCGCCGACTGCGCGATGAGCAGCCCGGAGCCCACGGCCTCGGCGCCGGTGGGCGATGACCTCGTCCAGTACACCCTGCACAACCTGCAGCCACCGGGTGACACGACCGCCCAGGTCCAACTGGGCATGGACACCTCGGCGCCGTCCGCCTCGACACTGTTCAACTACTCCACCAATGTGGCGGGCTTCACGAGCGGGCGGACCGTCCTCGCCGGCGGATCCTCGACCTCGACGGACCCGAGCAACTACGTGGACTGGCGCTACCAGTTCGCCGCACCGCGCACGCTCAGCGGCGCCGCGACGCTGTCCTTCTGGGTCTCCTCCAACGGCCAGCCCGGGTCGATGACGGCTACGATCTACACGCTGACGAAGTCCGGCGGCTCTTACGTTCCCACGACGATCTACACCTCGGCTGTGAGCCTCACCGGCTCGTGCGCGGGCTACCAGCAGGTGGTGCTGGCCGTGCCGATCAGTGCGCTGTCGCTGAAGAACAACGACTACATCGGCGTCCGGCTGTTCGTGCCGGCCGGAGCGGTGGCGCTGAGCTTCGCCTACGACACAGCCGGCTACGACTCCAACCTCGTCCTCCCGCAGGAGTGACGGCCGACATGCGACGCATCCTTCGGACCCGCTCCTCTGACGAGGGGGTCACCCTCGTCGAGCTGCTGGTGGCAATGTTCCTCATGAGCATCATCTCCGGTCTCGTCGTGGTCGGGGTGGCCCAGGTGGCCCGGGTGCTCATCCACAACGACGACGAGAACCGTGGCCTGCAGGACGCAAAGATCATCATGGAGCGGCTCTCGCGCGATGTCCGGCAGGCCCGCGCGGTGGTGTGCAACGACCCGACGACCCAGACCAGCCCGCCCCGCTGCGCCAACCATCTGCAGCTGTGGGTCGACGCCAACTCCGACTATGTCCAGCAACCCTCCGAGGTCATCACCTGGACGGTGGCGCCCTCCAGCGACGGCGCCCACTTCGACGTGCTGCGCACCGTCGGCACCGGGGCATCGGCCACCACGACGGTGCAGGCCACCAGCCTCATCGTCGGTGCCATCTTCACCTACTGCAACGCCTCCGGCTGCGGCGTGCAGCCGGAGGCGGCCACGGTCGTCAACATCGACCTGACCTACGACGCCATGGTGGGGCTTGGCACCAACACCCGTCACGCCGAGTTCTCCGCCATGATCAGGAACGGGTGATCAGATGCTCACCGGCCTGATGCGCCGCCTGGGTGCGGTCCGCTCCGGTGACCGGCGCGAGGCCGGCATGGGGATGATCCTGGTCATCGGCGTGGCGATCCTCGTCTCCGCCCTGGCCGCCACCGCGGTGGCGATCGCGATGACGGGGCTGGCGCAGAGCCGCAACCGGGTGGACTACGAGCAGGCACTCGCGGTCGCGGAGACCGGGGTGAACTTCGCGCTGGGCAACATCCAGTACGCCTACGACACCATGGCGACCGACTACCCGATCCCGGCTCCCACCAGCCTCGAGCCCTCGACCGTGTGCAACCAGCCCGTCATGAACGACACCCTGACCCGGCCCGCCTCCGCCGCCGTCGAGCAGGCCTGGGCCAGACAGCAGATCCAGGACATCATCAGCGCGGACCCGGGCTGCATCCAGCACTCGCCCAACGGCGACTACGTGATCTTCCACCCGCAGGCCAGCCTGGTGGACGGGGCCCCCAAGGTTGGACGCGTCTATGTGCAGAGCTGGGTGCCCTCGATCAGCTCCTCCCTGGCGGTCTCACGCCTGATCAAGAACGAGTACGTTTTCATCCCGTACAAGCCCACCGTCGCGGTGCTCACCGGTGGTGACCTGCAGATCGACTCGAGCACGACCGTGACCGCGGCCTACGGCGTCGACCCGACCCTGGCTGGGGTGCACGCCAACGGCACCATCACCGTCGACAACGGCAACCCCAGCGTGTCCGGCCTGGTCAGCAGCACCGGTTCATCCTCGGCGTCGAGCAACAACTTCACGTCCAACCCCGGCGGCGCGGTCACCACGACGGACCAGCAGCGCGTCCCCTTCATCGACGCCTACGCGCTCTACCAGCAGGCCCCCGCGGTGATGGCCCAGGCGCAGAACAGCACCACGGCGGACATGTCGACGTGGAACGACCTGTGCCCGGACGGGTCGGTGCGCGCCTACAACGGCGGTGTCTCACCCAAGACCCCCTGCCAGGGAACGGTGCTGAACTACAACTCGTCCGGGACCGGTTTCGTGCTGCCCTTCCGCGGCTGGAGCTTCGACTCTGCCCAGCACACCTGGATCGCCAGCTCCACCGTGGCCAGCGGAATCTATTACGCCGCGGACGCCAACGTCGACGTCGGCACGGGCAACGGCACGATCCCCAACATCACCGTCATCGCCCAGGCGCAGTACAGCACGACGGTGACCCCGACGAACCTGCAGTGCAGCACCAAGCAGTACGGCTCGATCAACTGGAACCACTACGCCCTCGGGGCCCCGGCCTACCCGAACCTGTGGTTCTACGCCGACACCGACGTGAACACCGGGGCGAACTTCACCGCAGGGTCGAACTCCTCGAGCTCCGCGGTGGTCAGCGGGATGTTCGTGGCCGGTGACCAGATCAACCTGCAGACTTCCAGCCAGGGCGCCGTTGGCAGCGTCGTGGCCGCCGACCAGTGCACCACCCCACCGAAGGGCTCCTCCCCGGTGACCGAGCCCCAGCTGCCGGGTGAGGGGATCGTCTCGCTCAACGAGGTGAAGAATCCGGCGATCTACTACGACCCCAACGCGAACGCCCCGTTCACCAGCATCGTCGACACGACACTGTGGCTGGAGTACGTCGGATGAGCCCGCGGGTGCGGTAGACACCTCCGGTGACCGCCATCGTCGCCGCGGCGGGCCTGCTCGGCCTAATCGTCGGCTCCTTCCTCAACGTCGTCATCTGGCGCCTGCCGCGCGGGCAGTCGCTGGTCTTCCCCGCCTCGCACTGCCCGGCGTGCGGGCAGCCCATCCGGGCGTGGGACAACATCCCGGTGCTCGGCTGGGTCCTGCTGCGTGGACGCTGCCGGGACTGCCGGGCCTCGATCAGCCCGCGCTACCCGCTCGTCGAGGCCGGCACGGCCGCCCTTTTCGCCATCGTGACAGCTCACCTGGGCCTGGACTGGCGGCTGCCGGCGTACCTGTATCTGTGCGCCGTGGGCGTGGCCCTGGCCGTCATCGACATCGACCACCACCGCCTGCCCAACGCCCTTGTCCTGCCGTCCTACCCGGTCGTGGCGGGGTTGTTGCTCCTTGCCGTGATCGCCGGTGGCGCGTGGGGCGACGGGCTGCGCGCGGCGGCGGCTTAGGCTTCCTGC
>JAJZTN010000159.1 GCA_021848885.1 Actinomycetes bacterium | reverse complement strand
AAGCCAACGCCTCGTCGAGCTGCTCGAGGGTCGACACCATGGCCAGCCCCTGGCGCAGCCGCGACCCGACGGCGAAACCCTTGGTGTACCAGGCGACGTGCTTGCGGAACTCCCGGCATCCCTTGGGCTCGCCAAGGTGATCGACGAGCAGCCCGGCGTGCCGGCGCATCGTCGCGGCCACGACCCCCAGGGGCGGTGGCGTCGGAGCCGGACGAGCCTCGAACGCCGCCGCCAGCTCGGCGAAAAGCCACGGCCTGCCCAGGCAGCCCCGACCCACGACGACCCCGTCGCAGCCGGTCTCACGCACCATCCGCAACGCGTCGGCAGCCTGCCAGATGTCGCCGTTGCCCAGCACCGGGATGGCGAGGGCGTCCTTCAACCGGGCGATGGCCGACCAGTCGGCCTTCCCGCCGTACATCTGCGCCGCCGTGCGCCCGTGCAGCGCCACCCAGGCGGCCCCCTCCTGCTGGGCGACGAGACCGGCGTCGAGATAGGTCAGGTGCTCCAAGTCGATCCCGGTGCGCAGCTTGACCGTGACGGGAACTCCTCCGGCGGCGGCAGATACCGCGGCGCGCACGATCGCCCGGAACAACCCGATCCGCCAGGGCAGCGCGCTTCCCCCGCCCTTGCGGGTGACCTTCGGGACCGGGCAGCCGAAGTTGAGGTCGACATGGTCAGCGAGGTTCTCCTCGACCACCATGCGCACCGCCCGGTAGATGACCCCGGGGTCCACGCCGTAGATCTGCACGCTGCGCGGGTGCTCCCCAGGCGCGAAGCGGATCATGCGCAGGGTCTCGGCGTCGCGCTCGACGAGTGCCCGAGAGGTGATCATCTCGGAGACGTAGAGCCCTGCGCCGTGCTCCCGGCACAGCTGGCGGTACGCAACGTTGGTGACCCCGGCCATCGGGGCCAGCACGACCGGAGGCCAGACCCGGTGCCGACCCAGGGCCAAGGCGGCGTACCGCGCGGTGGGGGTCGGCTCCGTGCTCACCCGCGTAGTGTCCCAGCCTCGCGCTCTCCGATGCCGCGACGTCACACCGCGGCATCCCTATTGGCACGGCGTCACGCCGCGGCATTCCCGGGACGCCGCCTCGTCACACACAGCCGCCCCCGCCGCCTCGTCACACACAGCCGCCCCCGCCGCCTCACCTGTCCACATCGCGGGCGTGGCCAGGCCCCGGCGCTTGACCGGGGCTCATCGTGTCCTCATGCCAAGACGCCGAGCGGTCGACCTCACCGCGCTGGACGCGATCATGCAGCAAGCCGAGCGCGTGCTCACCCATGCCGCACTCACCGATGCGGGGCTGGCGCTGTCCACCGTCACGCATCGAATCGGGCCGCGGGGCCCATGGCAGGGCCTACTGCCAGGGGTGGTGCTGGCCCACCGAGGCACCCCCACCCTGCGCGAACGGGTTCTGGGGGCTCTGGCCTTTGCCGGCCCAGGTTCGGTGATCACCGGGCTTGCGGCTCTGCATGCCCACGGATTGCGCGCTGTCGCCAACACGCATGTCGACGTACTCGTGCCCCAGCACCGGCAGCGCAAGGGCTTCGGCTACGTCCGAGTTGAGCGGACCCGGCGCCTGCCCGACCCGCAGCTGATGCGAGGTGTCCCCTACGCGCCCGTGGCGCGCGCCGTGGTCGACGCGTGTCGACGCCTCGAGTCACTCGACGAGGTTCGCGAGATCGTCGCCGAGGCGGTCCAGCGGCGCCGGTGCACACCCGGAGAGCTCGCCGCCGAGGTGAGCGCCTCGGCCCGACAGCGTACGGCGCTGAGCCGCGCTGTGGTGGCCGAGATCGCTGCCGGGGTCCGGTCCGTGGCCGAGGCCCGCGCGCGTGAGATCTACCGCCGCCGCGGCTTGCCACAACCGGCCTGGAACGTCCGCCTTGTCAATGCCGCCGGTGAGCTCATCGCCGAGCCAGACGGCTACTGGGAGGAACAGGCCGCGGCACTGCAGATCGACTCGATGGCCTGGCACCTCAGGCCGTCCGACTACCGTCGCACTCAGCGACGGCAGCGCGCCCTCACCGTGCACGGGATCCTCGTGCTGCCCGTGGCCCCGGCCGACATCCTCGACGACGAGGAGGGCTTCGTCCGCCAGACGCGCATGCTGCTCGAGGAGGGCGCGCGGCGCGAACCGCCCGGTGAAGTGTTCATCGCTCGTCGGGCCGGATGACCGCGGGCGCCGGACCGAGCGCCCGAGTCCTGCGATACGTCGGGGTCCCCGGCGTACTCACCGCCCCTTCACCCTCGAACTGGGGGGCATCGCGGCGTACCTGGAATGCCACGACGTCACACCGCGCCAATAGGGACGCCACGGCGTGACGTCGTGGCGTCCCCGCGCGAGGGCCCCGGCCGGGCTAGCAGCCGGGGAGGTGCGCGCCGAGCCAGGCCAGCAGGTTGTCCAGGCTGATGCGCTCCTGCGCCATCGAGTCCCGTTCGCGCACCGTGACGGCCTGGTCCTGCAGGGTGTCGAAGTCGACGGTGACGCAGTACGGCGTGCCGATCTCGTCCTGACGGCGGTATCGCCGACCGATCGCACCGGCGTCGTCGAAGTCCACGTTCCAGCACTTGCGCAGCTCCGCGGCGAGGTCACGCGCCTTCGGCGAGAGGTCGGCGTTGCGCGACAACGGCAGGACGGCGACCTTGACCGGCGCCAGCCGCGGGTCAAGCCGCAGCACGACGCGCTTGTCGACCCCACCCTTGGCGTTGGGCGCCTCGTCCTCGGCATAGGCCTCGAGCAGGAAGGCCATCATGGGCCGACCGACCCCGGCCGCCGGCTCAACGACGTACGGCGTCCAACGCTCGCCCTTCTCCTGGTCGAAGTAGGTCAGGTCGACCCCGGAGTGCTTGGCGTGGGTGGTCAGGTCGAAGTCGGTCCGGTTCGCGACGCCCTCCAGCTCACCCCACTCCCCGCCGGTGAACCCGAAGCGGTACTCGATGTCGACGGTGCGCTTCGAGTAGTGCGACAGCTTCTCCTTAGGGTGCTCGTAGTGGCGCAGGTTCCCGCGGGAGAGCCCGAGGTCGACGTACCAGTCGGTGCGGGTGTCGATCCAGTACTGGTGCCACTGCTCGTCGGTGCCGGGCTCGACGAAGAATTCCATCTCCATCTGCTCGAACTCGCGGGTGCGGAAGATGAAGTTGCCCGGGGTGATCTCGTTGCGGAAGCTCTTGCCGATCTGGCCGATGCCGAACGGCGGCTTCTTGCGCGCCGAGTTCATCACGTTGAGGAAGTTGATGAAGATGCCCTGCGCGGTCTCCGGGCGCAGGTAGTGCAGGCCGGACTCATCCTCGACCGGTCCGAGGAAGGTCTTGAGCAGCCCGTTGAACATCCGCGGCTCGGTGAACGCGCCCCTGCTGCCGCAGTTCGGGCAGTTCAGCACCGCGAGCCCCTCGGCTGGCTCGACGCCACCGTGCTTGGCCGCATAGGCCTCCAGCAGCTGGTCGGAGCGGAACCGCTTGTGGCAGCTCTGGCACTCGGTGAGCGGGTCCACGAAGGCCTCGACGTGACCCGAGGCCACCCATACATCGCGGGGCAGGATGACCGAGGAGTCCAGGCCGACGACATCGTCGCGACCCTGGATCATGGTCTTCCACCACTGCCGCTTGATGTTGTCCTTGAGCTCGACCCCCAGCGGGCCGTAGTCCCACGCCGAGCGTGTCCCCCCGTAGATGTCCCCGGAGGGGTAGACGAAGCCCCGGCGCTTGCAGAGGCTGACGACGGTCTCGATGCGGTCGGCGGGCACGGCAACTCCTGGGGTGAGGTCTCCTACCGGTTGGCGGCCGGTGAGCGAGGGTCAAGGGTATCGACGTCGCCCTCGGGCGGGTCACCAACCGCCTGCCCCGCCGACTCGAGCACCTCAAAGGTCGACGGCTCGTCCAGGGCGTAACGCCACACCGGGGCGAACCCGATCGTGGCCCCTCGACCGGTCAGAGCCCGGCGGCTCGCACCGATCCCGGTGAAGGTCAGCCGCAGCACCCACAGCTCGGGGTCATCGAGATTGCGGCCCAGCTCGGCCGAGACGAAACCGGGCATGCCCGCGAGACCAGACAGCGCGTGGCTGGCCTGGCCCCTGAAATCGGAGGCCTCCGCGGAGGGCACCCGCAGGCGGACGATAACGAGGGAGGCTGACACGGGAGGGTCCTCCAGGAGCTGGCGGGCGGCGGTGCCGATGGGACAGGCGGCGGTGCCGATGGGACAGGCGGCGGTGCTGATGGGACGGGGCGGCGGTGCCGATGGGACAGGATGAGCAGCCAGCGACCAACCCAGCGTGGAGGACAGTGTGGCGAGAAGTTCGGACCGGCGCGACGCGAGCCGGGCACCCGCCGGCCCGCTGCGCCGCAGGATCGAGGCGGCCAGCACCCCGCTGCTCGTCGCGATGGCCCGGCTTCCCCGGCTCCTGGTGCCGGCGGTTATCGGGGTGCTCGTCGTCACGGCCCTTGGCGCCCCGGCGTTTGCCGCGCTGCCCGCACTCGCCGTGGTGCTGGCCTTCGTGGCCTGGCTGACCTTCCTGTCCTGGCCCGTGATCTCCACCTCGGGTCGACTGACGCGCGGGCTGTTGCTCGCGCTGCTGGCGGTCGTGGCACTGCGGCAGCTGCACCTGTAGCCCCCCGGCGTACGACGCACCCGGCCCGCTCGGCACGAGCCCCCCGGCGTACGACGCACCCGGCCCGGCTCCGCGCGGCTCCGTGAGGCCCGGCTCCGCGCGGCTCCGCGAGGCCCGCCTCCGCGCGGCCAGGCAGCCCGTCACCCCGGAGGCCCGATTGACAACGGTTTTCATTTCGCATAATGTCGGGGCATGGCTCTCCTGCTGTCCCTGGCGACGTTCTTCTCGACCGGCATCGGCGGCATCGTCGCGCTGCGTGCCAAGGACCGGATGCACCTCGTGCTGGGCCTGGCCGCCGGTGTCATGCTCGGCCTGGTCGCCTTCGACCTGCTGCCCGAGATCGCGCACGCCTCCTCGCTGACCCTGGCCGGCGTCCCGGCGGCGATGATCGCCTTCGCCGCCGGGTTCCTCGCGCTGCACGTCGTCGAGCGGGCGTTCGCCCTTCACCCGGCGCACGAGGACGAGTACGGCGAGCATGCCGGGCACCGGCACCGCCAGATCGGGCTCGCCTCGGCGTCGGGCCTGGTGGGGCACTCGTTCCTGGACGGGGTGGGCATCGGGCTGGCGTTCCAGGTCAACACCGGTGTCGGCGTGGCGGTGGCCATCGCCGTCATCGCGCACGACTTCGCCGACGGGCTCAACACCGTCACGGTCATGCTGGTGCACAAGAACAACCGGCGCCGCGCCGTCGTCATGCTCGCGCTGGATGCGCTGGCCCCGGTGCTCGGCGCCGCCTCCACCCTGCTGTTCACGCTGCCCGAGCCGGTGCTGGCCCTCTACCTCGGCCTGTTCGCCGGGTTCCTGCTCTACCTGGCCA
>JAJZTN010000158.1 GCA_021848885.1 Actinomycetes bacterium | reverse complement strand
TGCCACCCCGACCCCGGACAGGTGGATGCCGACCGTCTGGCCGCACCGCACGCTGCTGGCGTCCAGGTATCCGGACAGCACCGTGCGGGTGTAGCGCGGCAGCCGGAACGACCGGGAGCCCCGGCGTGCGTTCTCCCGGCGCAGCCAGCCGGCTCGTGCCGTCGCCTGGCCGCAGGCCGGTGCCACGGGGGAGTGTGTCCGCACCGGTGCGGCGGATGAGTGCGCCCGCACCGGTGCCGCACGGACCGGCGAGCCGGAGGCCACCGCCGGCACGGCGCGGGCCACCGCATGCACCGTGGGGTCCGGTGGGTCCGGGGCGGCCGGGCCGGCGCAGCCGGCGGCCAGCACGCAGACGAGGATGACCAGGACGGTGGCGCTCAGCCCCGCACCGGGGGTGGTCAGCCCCGCGCGGCGGGTGCGGCGAACCCGGGTCCGGGCGCCGGCAGGGCGCACGATGACCGACCGACGATGCACGTCCACTCCTCGGGCAAGCAGACGGCTCCGCCGTCACAGACAGCATGACGGAGCGCGCCTGGCGCGCGTTCCGTTGCGTCGACCAAGACTCGTCCAGTTTTGTGGCAAGACATCCCCCTGTCCGGCGGGCGTGCCTTCAGCCCGCCCTGTGCTGTCCGGCGGGCGTGCCTTCAGCCCGCCCTCAGGCCCGGACGGGACAATGCTCGGGTGCAGCGAGCCACAGCCGCCCGGGTGCTCGTCGTGGAGGACGACGAGACCATCCGCGAGGCGGTTGCGGCCGCGCTCAGGTCGGATGGGTACACCGTGGACGCCGCCGCGGACGGGCACGGCTTCGCCGAGCGGCTCTCCGCCTTCCGCCCCGATCTTGTCGTGCTGGACTGGATGCTGCCCGGGGCGAGCGGTGTCGACCTGGCGCGACAGGCCCGTCGGCTCGCCACCGCCGGTGTCGTGCTGGTCACCGCTCGCGACGAGGTCGCCGACCGGGTGCGAGGCTTCGAGGCGGGCGCGGACGACTACGTCGTCAAGCCGTTCGCGATGGTGGAGCTGCTGGCCCGGGTCAAGGCGGTGCTGCGCCGGATGGGACGGGTCCCCTCCACCATCGAGGTGGGGGACCTGCTGGTCGACGAGGAGTCCGGCACGGCCAGTCGGGGCGGGCACGAGCTGGACCTGACGGCCACCGAGTTCCGGCTGCTGGCCTACCTGGCGGCCAATCGCGGGCGCACACTGTCCAAGACGCAGATCCTGACCCAGGTGTGGGGCTATGAGGACTACGACCCCAACCTCGTCGAGGTGTACGTGAGCGCGCTGCGTCGCAAGACCGAGGCGCACGGACCGCGGCTGCTGCACACCGTGCGGGGGATGGGCTACGCGCTGCGGGGCAGCCGAACGTGACCGGGGCCGAGGTCCCGCAGCAGCCCGGCGCGGCGAGGCAGGGGCTTCGCACCGTGTCGTTGCAACACCGGGTGACGGTGGCAGCTCTTGCCGTGATGGCCGGCCTGGTGCTGGTGCTGGGGGCCTTCGTCGACATCACCCTGCAGCGTCGGCTCGCCAGCGACCTGCGCTCCCGGCTGCTGCGCGACATCGCCGCGGTGCGCCCGATCGCCACGCAACCCGACGCCCGCGCCGCGCTGCGGGCGCTTGAGCGTCAGGGCATCGGTACGACGGTGACCCGACCCGACGGTGCGCAGGTCATCGCGACCGGGCCGCAGCCGGACCCGGTGGTGCTCTCCCGCATCCTCGCCGCGGCGAGCAGAGGTGGCAGCCCGGTGGTCGGGGAGGGAGGCGGCAGCCTCAGCGTGGCCAGGGTGATGCCCTCGGGCCTGGCGGTGACCCTGACAGCCGATGCCGCCTTCATCGACCGCACGGTGCGCCAGGTGCGGCTGCTCACCCTTGTGGGCGGTGGGCTCGTGCTCGCTGTGGGAGGGCTCGTCTTGACCCGGGTGGTGCGGGTCGCGCTGGCCCCGCTCGACACCATCACCGGTCTGGCTCGCGCGATCACCGAGGGTGACCGTGGTGCACGGTTGGCCCCAGACCGCACCGACACCGAGCTCGGCCGCACCGCGGCGGCCTTCGACGACATGCTCGATGCCCTCGAGGGCGCCGAGAACACCGCCCGCGCCGCGGAGGCGCAAGCCCGCGCCGCCGAGGCGCGAATGCGCGACTTCCTCTCCGATGCCGCCCACGAGCTGCGCACCCCGGTGGCCGGCCTGCGGGCCGCGGCCGAGACGGTCCTGCGGGAGACCTCGGTGGACCATGTCTCGGGGCCGCCCGCCGACCGCGAACGGCTTGCCGTCGCCATGGTGCGCGAGGCGGAGCGGGCTGGTCGGCTGGTCGACGACCTGCTGGCCATGGCCCGCATCGACCGGGGTCTTGCGCTCGAGCTGACCCAGGTGCGCCTGGCCGATGTGGCCGCTGAGCAGATCGCGCGCCAGCGACTTCTCGCACCCCACCTGCATGTCGAGCTGGACGGGTCGGCGCCTCCGGTGCTCGCCGACGCCAGCCGGATCAGCCAGATCCTGGCCAACCTGCTGGACAACGCGCGGCGGGCGGTGGACGGGCGGGGACGGGTCGCGGTTCGGTTGGGTGCCGAATCCGGCAGCGCGGCCGGCAGCGCGGCCGGCGGCGTCACCAGCAGCCTCACCGGTAGCCACACCGGCATGGCCACCGTCGACGTGCTCGACGACGGCCCGGGCATCCCGCAGGCCGATCGGGAGCGTGTCTTCGAGCGGTTCGTCCGGCTAGACGCCTCCCGGGCATCCCGCTCCGGTGGAGCCGGGCTCGGCCTGCCGATCGCCCGGGGGCTGGCTCGCGCGCACGGCGGGGACCTGGTGGCACTTCCCGCCCCGGCGGGAGCCTGGCTGCGGCTCAGTCTCCCGATGGAGGGCCCGCCGCCCGGCTGAGGCAGCGTCGAGTTGGCCGTGCGCCGCCCGTGCGGGAGACTGTCCGGCACGAGGAGGGGAGTATCCCCGCGCGACGGTGCCGTCATCACGGCGATCAGCCCGGTGCCGTCGGCTGGTGTGGCCGGGCCTGCCCCGGGCGCCTCCGGCGGGAGAGACCTCCGGCCCTGCTGTGCCGGATGGAGGTCTCTCGTGGTCGTGCAGTCGTGGGTGTGGTGGGTCAGCGTCGCGGTCCTGCTGAGCTTCCTTGTCGTCGACGTCGCGGTGATCGGTCGCCGACCGCACGAGCCGTCGTTGCGCGAGAGCAGCACGGCCATCGCCTTCTATGTGGCTCTCGCCCTGGTCTTCGGGTTGGGGCTGTGGCTGCTGGTCGGGGCTGGTGCGGCCGTGCAGTTCTACGCCGGCTGGCTCACCGAGTACTCGCTGTCGGTGGACAACCTCTTCGTCTTCATCGTGATCATGAGCCGGTTCGCCGTACCGAAACCGCTGCAGCAGACGGCGCTGCTCGTCGGGATCATCCTGGCCCTGGTGCTGCGTGGCGCGTTCATCGCGGTGGGGGCCGCGGCCCTGCAGCGGTTCACCTGGGTCTTCTACGTCTTCGGGGCCCTGCTGGTCTGGGCCGCTGTGCGCCTGGTGCGCGGTGAGCCCGGCGACTCCCAGGAGTTCGAGCAGACCCGGTTCATGCGCTGGGTGCTGGCCCATGTTCCGGCGACCAGCAGCTACCACGGTGTGCGGCTGGTCACCCGGGTCGCGGGGCGCCGGGTTGCCACGCCGATGCTGCTCGTCATCCTGGCCCTTGGCAGCACCGACCTGCTGTTCGCGCTGGACTCCATCCCGGCGATCTTCGGGCTCACCAAGGAGCCCTATCTGGTGTTCACCGCCAACGTGTTCGCGCTCATGGGCCTTCGCCAGCTCTACTTCCTCATCGGCGGGCTGATCGACCGGCTGGTCTATCTCTCCCACGGCCTAGCCGTGGTGCTGGGCTTCATCGGCGTCAAGCTGGTGCTGGAGGCCCTGCACGACAACGACCTGCCCTTCATCAACGGCGGGCGAGCGGTCGGCTGGGCCCCACAGCTGCCGATCTGGGCCTCCCTGCTGGTCATCGTGGTGACCCTGGCGGTCACCGCGGCGGCCAGCCTGGCCCGCGACCGGATGCGCCGGGGTGCAGCGGAGTGAGGGCTGCCCCCGCTCGGGCCGCATGGGCGCGCCCAGCGGGGGCAGCCGGTCGCCCGCGGCTAGGCGGCGGAGAAGCCGGGCACCGAGGACAGGTCGCCGGGCATGGGCTGCTGGGGCGCGCTGCCTGGCCGGTGCCGGTGCGGGCCACCCCAGCCCGGCCACTGGCTGCGCACCGCGGCGCGCAGGTTCTTGGTCACCTTGGTGGCTCGAAGCGTGTCGGCGCCGGTCACGGTGCCCACGGCGAGGATGTGGTCTCCGGCGGTGAAGCTCGGCGGGTTGGTCACCGCGCTGATGTCCACCGTGAACTGGAACCCTCGCGGGTCAAGGACCCTGAGGGTGCTGCCGTCGACCGCCGTGACAGTGCCGACCACTCGCGGGTGGATCACCCGGACGAACTGGGCGAGCAGATTCGGGCTGGTCCCCGACGCTGCCACGACGATCCGGTCGCCGGGGGCAGGCCTGCGCCCCGGGTCCTTCGGATCCGCCGAGCTCAGCCGCGCCTGAAGCCGGGCGGCCAGCGTGAAGCTCACGGTGCCGGACTGCCCGTCCGCCTTCACCACCAGGGTCTTCCCGTCGAAGGAGACCACCGTCCCGGTGATGACAGTGTCGATGCCCAGCGCTGCGCCCTTGCGGGGTCCTGGTGCTGCCCCGTTCGCCACGGCCTGTCCCGACGCGCCGCTGAAGGCGACCGTTGCCAGTGCCGGCGCTGGCCGGCTCGCCACCAGTGCCACGCCAGCAATGGTGGCCGCGACGGCGAGGGCCCCAGCCGCGAGCAGCCAGACCTTCCCCCGGCGAGCGCGGCGTGGCGCAGGGTTCTGCACGACGTCCATCGGACCTCCTTGCGGCCCGCTCGTCGGGCCGGTTGGCCTGCGGCGCTCGGCACGGTCGGTGCCGGACTGCCGTCCTGCTCCCTTCAGGGTGGCCGACGATCCTGAAGGCAGGCTGAGACGTTTGGTGACCCAGCGATCACTCGCGGCTGCGGCCTGTCAGCCCTCCGCGGTGCGCCGGCATCCTCACGCCCACGCGGGCACCGACGGCAGCAGTCCGCCGGTGACGCTCAGCGCCGAGGTGCCGCCGCGACCGGTCAGCCAGGCGACGAGGTCCGCGGCGCGACCGTGCACCGAGACCGCGGGGGCCGCTCCGAAGGTCCACTCCCGGCCGCCCTCGTCGACGTCGGTGGCGACGACCCGCACCTCGAGGCCGGCCCCACCCTGCGCCGCCCGGACAGCGAAGGACGCCGCGGTGTCCTCGAGGATCCGGACGAGCACCCAGGCCGGTGTCGCGGAGAAGTCGTACCCGGCGTCGAGGTCCACGTGGTGGATCTCCACCTCGCGCAGCCGCAGCCACGGGATCTCGCGGGCCCGCAGCTCGCGCCCGCCGCCGGTC
>JAJZTN010000157.1 GCA_021848885.1 Actinomycetes bacterium | reverse complement strand
GGAACCGTCGTGGCAGGACGGGCTCCCAAGAGCCACCCAGCAACGATACCGTGTCGTAGTTAGATCGGCAAGGGCCTCAAGCTGCAAGAAGGTGCCGGGTACCGGCATCACCGGGCTGCGGTGGCTCCTGCCGGGCGGTGTCGCCAGGGAGGTCGCAATGGGCAAGGCCAGCGTGCTGGTGGTGGACGACGAGCACAAGATCCAAGACGTGGTCCGCACCTACCTGGAGCACGACGGCTACGCCGTGTTCATCGCCGGAAGCGGCCAGGAAGCACTGGAGGCCGCGGCACGCCTTCGACCGGACCTGGTCATCTTGGACCTCATGCTGCCCGACCTGGCTGGCGAGGAGGTGGCCCGCTCGTTGCGGGTGATCTCCGAGGTGCCGATCATCATGCTCACCGCCAAGGCCTCCGAGGACGACCGCGTGGCCGGGCTGCGCCTCGGCGCCGACGACTACCTGGCCAAGCCCTTCAGCCCTCGGGAGCTCGCGGCTCGGGTCGAGGCGGTGCTGCGCCGGGCGAGGGGGACCGAGGCCGAGGTCGCCTCCTTCGACCGAGGGGCGCTGCGCATCGACAGAGCCAGTCGTGAAGTGTCCGTCGAGGGCCGCCCGGTCAGCCTCACCCGCAGCGAGTTCGACCTGCTGGTCACCCTGGCCGGAAGGCCGGGGCGGGTGTGGTCGCGCTACGAGCTGGTGACCCGGGTCCAGGGGTACGACTACGACGGCTACGAGCGCACGATCAACGCGCACGTGAAGAACCTCCGCCATAAGCTCGGCGACGATCCCCACCGGCCCCGGTTCGTGGCGACGGTGGTGGGCGTCGGCTACAAGCTCGACGTGGCTCCCGATGCGTAGGTCGCTCGTCCTTCGCCTCACCCTGGCGTTCGCGGCGGTTGGGGTCGGGACTGCCGCGCTCATCGCGGTGGTGGTGAACGTGGCCTTCGGGGCTCGCTTTGGAAGCTACGTCTCAGCTGAGCAGCAGGCCCGCCGGGGCGAGCTGGTGGGCGCCATCGCCGCCTCCTACCGCCACGAGGGGCGCTTCAGCCCGAGCGCGCTCGCCGCCCTCGACCCGCTGGCGGCCATGGCCGACGAGGAGGTGAGCGTCCTCGACACCCGGGGCCGGCTCGTCTGGTCCTCGCGGTCCGGGGCGAGCGGCGCCATGGCGGCCATGGACCGGGCCATGATGGGAACAGCGGACCTCGGGCCCGCGGTGCGGCTCCCGGTGCTGGTCTCGGACGTCCGAGCCGGCACCGCGCTCATCCGCCTGCCCGCTGCGGGACCACCCCCCGCAGACCAGGCCTTCCGGTCGTCGATCGAGCGGCTCCTGCTCCTCACGGGGATCGGCGCGGGTCTCCTGTCCGTGCTCGTCGGACTCCTCTTGGCCCGACGGGTGACGGCCCCGGTGCGAGCGCTCACCACCGCGGCGCGTTCCCTCGCTGGCGGCGAGCGCGCGGCGCGCCTTCGGGCCGGTGCCCCTGACGAGCTCGGCGAGATGGCTGCCGCCTTCAACGCCATGGCCGACGCGGTCGAGGCCGAGGACGTCTTGCGCTGCAGCTTCGCCCGAGACGTCGCCCACGAGCTGCGCACCCCGCTCGGCGTCCTCCAGAGCCAGCTTGAGGCCCTCCAGGACGGCCTGGCCTCGCCGAGCGCCGAGACGCTGGCGTCCCTGCACGAGGAGACCCTGCGCCTCGCCCGGCTGGTGGCCGACCTCGAGACGCTGGCCTCGGCCGACGGTGCTCCCTTCGGCCTGCGGCGCGAGATGGTGGAGCTGGCGCCCTTGGTGGACACGGCCGTCGCGCAGATCACCGGGCCGATGCGCGACAAGGGCCTGTCGGTCGAGACCCGGCTGTCCGAGGTGGCCGTCGATGGCGACCCGGTCCGGCTGGGCCAGGTCGTCACCAACTTGTTGTCCAACGCAGCCAAGTTCGTCCCACCTGGGGGGACCGTGCGCGTCAGCCTTTCGGGCGACGGAACGTGGGCCTGCCTGGAGGTCTCCGACGACGGCCCGGGCATCGCGCCAGAGGACCTGCCCCATGTCTTCGAGCGCTTCTTCCGGGGCCGAGGCGCCCGGGCGGGCGGGTCGGGGATCGGCCTCGCGGTGGTCGCCGGACTGGCCGAGGCGCACGGCGGCGCAGCGAGCGTCACGAGTGAGCAGGGGGAGGGGACGACCTTCACGGTCCGCCTTCCCCAGAGAGCGCCGGGCGTGCGCCGAGCCTTCGCTGGATCTTCACCAGCCCTCCGTAGGTTGAGCCCCGTCGGAGAGAACCGAGAGGAAAGAAGCGGTCGATGAGATTCGCGCACACCACCCGCTGGGCCGCTGCAGGAGCAGCCCTCGGGCTCACGTTCGCCGTTACCGCCGGCGTCGCCGTTGCGGGCCTCCCGGGCTCGAACGGACCGGCTGTCGTCCCGCCCGCCGCAAGGGCATCGGCGCCTGTGCTCGCTGCGGCCACCACGACACCCGTCACGACCACCACCACGACACCCGCGCCGAGCCCCAACGCGTCCTCGGGTGTCCAGGCACCCGCGGGAGCTCCCCGATGATGTCGGCGATGCTGGCCAGCCTGTCGCCCCCAGGCCGCCCGTGCCGAGCTCCAGGCGCTCTACTCTCAGATGCTCACGTTCATGAACAGCACGCCCATGATGCGCGGCACCGCTGCGACGGGCCCGATGATGGGACAGCCGGCCACCGGTAACGAACCCACCGCCGGCCAGGCCTCGGCTTCCTGCTCCACCACGCGCTGACGGCGGCACCTGCGGCATAGAGGGCCGGCCGTGGCCGCGACCGCCCGGCCATCCTGCGACGTTGCAGGTGCCGTCCCTGGGCAGGGCGAGGACCGCTGCGAGCGGAGCCGGCACCCGCCGGGGAGGCCGCCGGCTGGCACAGAGGGCGGGACCGCGTCATGATGAATACGACACGCTGTAGTTTGAGCCCGTCCCGGGCCCTGCCGAGAGGGACGTTTCGTGGCCACCAGGTCTTCATCCGAACGGCTGTCCACGGCTTCGGCCGAGGCGCGCCTGGCGGTGCGCCCGAGCGTGGCCGAGGAGGGAGCTCGGCCGTTGCAGGTGACCGCGTTTGCTTGTGAGCCGCTCGCCGACGTCGAGCCGCAGGCCCTCGGGCTCACCTACTTCTTCGACGCCGTCGCCGACGGGGAGCCCTACTCGGTCACCATCGCCTTCAGCGGGCGTCGCATCGGGGTGCGGGGCAAGCCGCGTCCGAAGGACGTCTTCGAGGTGACCGAGACGGTCGAGCGTGTCGTGCCCGGCAGCGGTCGTCTTGCCATCACGACCCGCGTCGCCGATGTGGCGCCCGGTGAGTGGCAGGTGACCGCCACGCCAGTGAGCGATCGGCGCGCTGGTGCCAGGTCGTCCCGGCCCGCGCCCACTCGGCGGCCGCGCCTGCCGGTCGCCTCGGCGTCGGGGGCGACCGGGTACGCGCCGGTCATCCAGGCCCGCGCTCCGGGCGCGCACCTCGGTGCCTGGCCCGCCCTGGTCGGCCTCGGGGTCGCGGTCGGCCTCGTCCTCCAGGCGCTGCTCGCCACCCACGCCCAGCTGCCGGTCACCGGGGTCCTTGGGGTATCGCTCGCCGCCAGCCTGGTCGGGCTGCTGGGCGCCAAGGCCTACTACCTGGCCGGCCATTACCTCATGCGACGCTTCTTGCCCGCCCACCGAGATGACGAGCGCCCGGCCGTGTGGACCGCCGGCATGTGCATCCAGGGCTTCGTCGCCGGTGCGCTCGGCACCCTCATTGCAGGCGCGCTCGTCACCGGGCTGCCCGTCGGCGCGTTGTTGGACGTGACGGCCCCGGGGCTGTTCGTCGGGATGACGATCGGGCGGTTCGGCTGCTTCTTCGGTGGCTGCTGCGCTGGTCGGCCCACCACGTCGCGCTTTGGCCTGTGGTCCTCGGACCGGCGTCTCGGCGTGCGGCGCATCCCGACCCAGCTCCTCGAGTCCACCCTGGCCCTGTGCGTCGCGGGACCCGCCTTTCTGGCGATGTGGGTGACGACGCCACACCCCGGCGGGGTGGTGTTCGTCGGTGCGATCGCCGCGTACACGCTCGGACGCCAGGCACTGTTCCCGCTGCGAGACAACCCCCGCAAGACCGCCCACGGTCGCAGCCTCACGATGTCGCTCACCGGGCTCGTCGTCCTCGTCGATGTGTTGGTGGGCGTGCTCGCATGACGGCGGCCGGGACGACCACCACCGGCACGGAGTGTGGCGGGCCAGCCCGGGCGGCGCACCAGCGGAGACTTACGCCCGCAAGGCGGCCTTCGAGGCCACGTGGCTGCGGCGGTGACTCGGGTGTGACCCCTGCCCCGAGCCTCGCCGAGGAGACCGCGCTCGGTGGCGGGCGGCCCGGCACCCCGACCGCCACATCTGCGCGTTGGGTGCGCCGGATCTTCGTCGGATCTTCACCACCGCCCGGTACGCTCGGGGGTATCCGAACGAGAGGAGGACGCCGGTGAGAGGTGGACCGATGACCCGCTGGGCGATCGCGGGAGCAGCCTTCGGGCTGTCCGCTGCGCTCTCTGCCGGGGTTGCCTTTGCCGTCAGCCCAGGCGCCGGCGGCGCCGCCGCGGCCCGAGTCACCTCGGCGTCCACCTCGTCTGGCGGTGCTGGTGCCTCGGGGTACACGGGCGGTGGCGCCATGATGGGCGGCGCCTGGGGAGGCACCGGGGCGAACGGCGGTATCGGGGGCATGATGGGCGGTGGCGCCATGATGGGTGGTGGTGGCGGGTCCTCGATGATGGGTGGCGGGGACACGGTCAGCGCCGGGGCCCTGTCGTCGCTGGTGAGCCGGGGCGAACAGGGAGCCACCGTCGATACGGCGGCGAACACCGTGACCTACGCCGGCCGCTCGGTGACCCTCGTGGCGCTGGCGTCGCCGCACGGCAAGCCCAACATGACCTGGGAGATCGACGGGCTGGTCAACCCGACGGTGACGGTGGCGCCCGGGGCTCAGGTGACCGTGGTGCTCGTGAACACCGACTGGGGCTACATGCACGGCTTCGAGCTGACCACGACGCCGCCGCCGTACCCGGAGATGGCGATGGCCGGCGTGGCGGACACGTTCTTCTTGATGCCCCTTCCCCCGCGCACCGAGAAGGACACCGCGACAGCGAGCTACTTCACCCGCAGCGCGAGCTTCACCGCCGCGACCGGCACCTACCACTACTTCTGCCCGGTCCCCGGCCATGCCGCGGCGGGCATGTTCGGCACGCTCGTCGTCTCGTGACCAGCCACTATCCTGATGGTGAGCCCATTGATGGCGTGACGAGCACCGAGGTGGTCGCACCGACCAATCGGGCGCGGCACCGACTCGGAGAGAGGTGGTGGGCGACATGATGGTGTTCGGACCGCTCGTCATGCTGGTCGGCTTCGCCGTGGTCTTGCTCGGCGTGATCGTGGCGTCGCGGTTCGTCGCAGGCGGTGCCGGTCAGCGTGCCGTGGGCCCTGGCTGCATGGGCCGCGTTCGCACGCCCGGGACGC
>JAJZTN010000156.1 GCA_021848885.1 Actinomycetes bacterium | reverse complement strand
GCTGTAGAGCCCGACGATCTCCACCGATGACCCCGGGTGGGGTGCGTCGATGATCCGCCCCCCGCCGATGTAGATGCCCACGTGGTTCAGGCCGAGGTAGAAGACCAGGTCACCCGGCTGCAGCTGAGACATCGGCACGTGTCGGATGCTGTTGTACTGCATCGCGGCGTTGTGCGGCAGCGAGACCCCAGCAGCCCGCCAGGCCATCATCGTCAGCCCTGAGCAGTCGAAGGCGTGGGGCCCGGCGGCGCCCCAGACATAGGGGTCACCGAGGTGGGCGAAGGCGTAACGCAGCGCTGCGGCGGGCCGCCCGGAGGCCGAGACCGTCGGCGCCGAGGTGCGCACGCTGCTGCGGCTGACGCGCACATAGGAGGAGTACGACGCCCGGGCGGCCAGTGCCGCGGCGCGGGCGCGTGCCTGGGTGGCCAGCAGTGCGGCGCGCTGCTGGGCCTGCAGGGAGTTGAGCAGCCGCTGAGCCTCGGCGATCTTCGCCAGGACCTGGTCCTTCTGGGCCTTCAACTGTGCCTGCGCGGCCTTCTGGGCCGCCAGCTGCTGGGCCACGACCCGCTGCGACTGGGCCAGCTGCAGCCGGGCCGCGGTGAGGGAGACCACGGTCTGGCCCTGCTGGCGAGCGATCTGGTTCAACGCCGAGGCCTGCTCGAGGAAGGCGGCCGGGTCCTTGGCCAGCAGCAGCTGGATCGCCGGGTCGATCCCACCGGCCTGGTAGGTCGCCGCTGCGTAGGCACCCAGCACCGCCTGGGCCTGGTTGACCTTCTGCTGCGCGCTGGTCAGCCGGGCCTTGACCTGGACCAGGTTCTTCGAGATCGCAGCCAGCTTGATCTGGGCGGCGTTGTAGCGCTCAGCGGCGGCTTCCGCCTGCTGGTTGAGCGCGTCGATGCGCGCCTGGACCTGGTTGATCGACTGCTGCGGGTCGGCGTGCGCGACCTGCGGGCGCACCGCGGAGGTCACAGCCAGAGCGAGAGCAAGGACAACGATGAGCAGCGCAGGGCGCGGCAGTCGGCGGGTCGCCACGGAGGCGGCTCTCCTTCACTTCCTCGCCGCCTACCGGGTTAGCTGACGGGCTCGGGTGGGGAAGCTCACCCTACGGAGGCCGATCGACACTGGGCGTCCGCGCCCCCGCGCTGCCCGGTGCCTGCATCGACCGCCGATTCGCCCCAGAAACCTGGGTTCCCGGCTCGAGCGGGCCCACGTGGACCCGACCGACTCGGCGGAGGTGCTCGCTGCCCCCGGTCCGAGAGCATGTGACGGGCACCTGGGCGGACACCTTAGTAACCATTCCGTGACCAGATCAAACCCACGCGCCCACCCTTGGGGTCAAATCTCGGTCAACGCTGCTGTGTGCTGAATCCGTTGCGCAGCGTGAGGATGACGACGGTTCCCACGGCCCCATGACCCCGACGATCTCGAAACCGTGTGACGAATGCCACAAGAGAACATGGCTCCTCCGAGCATGTCGCTCCTGCGGTCAACCGGCTCGCTCCATGCGCAGTGGCGGGACCAACCCGGACGAGGCGAGCACCCCGATCGCCGCACGCTGCACCTCGTCGATCTCCAGCTCCCCGGGCGGGGCGCCGAGCAGCACCGTGACCACGCACTCGGAGCACGCCTGGCCACGGACCTGGCACTGGTCGCAGTCGATGATCACGAGACCTCCACTGTCGCGGGGCCGGCCAGCCGCCGGCCACTGCACTCGACGCTAGGGGCGCCCACTGACACCTCGCCCCGGCCCCGTCGGCGCGTCGCCCCGGCGCTGTCAGACCGGGTGCCTACGGTCATGCCCATGCAGGCCGCTGCGACCGCGAGGCAGACCACTTTCGACGAGCTGGGCACACCCCTGCGCGAGGTCACCTTCGTCGTGGTCGACCTGGAGACCACCGGAGGCTCCCCGGCGGGTGCGGAGATCACCGAGATCGGCGCGGTCAAGACCCGCGGCGGACAGGTGATCGGGCAGTTCCAGACGCTGGTCAACCCCGACACCTCGATCCCACCGTTCATCACCGCGCTCACCGGCATCACCGACGCGCTCGTGGCCAGCGCCCCGCGGCTGGCCACGGTGCTGCCCAGCTTCCTGGAGTTCCTCGGTGACGCCGTCGTCGTGGCCCACAACGCCCCGTTCGACGTGTCCTTCCTCAAGGCCGCCTGCGCGCGCACCGGGCACCTGTGGCCCAGCAACGTCGTGGTCGACACCGCTCGACTGGCTCGCCAGGTGCTTACCCGCGACGAGGTGCCCAACTGCAAGCTCGCCTCGCTTGCCGCGCACTTCCGCACCGAGGTCACCCCCGACCACCGCGCGCTCAGCGATGCCCGCGCCACCGTCGACGTGCTGCACGGGCTGATCGCCCGGCTGGGCAACCACGGTGTGGAGTCACTGGAGGAGCTGACCACCTTCTCCGGCAAGGTCTCCCCCGCGCAGCGACGCAAGCGCTACCTGGCGGAGTCGCTTCCGACCCTGCCGGGCGTCTACGTCTTCGAGGACGCCGAGGGTCGCGCGCTCTATGTCGGCAAGGCGAGCAACCTGCGCGCCCGGGTGCGCAACTACTTCACCGCCGGGGAGCTGCGCTCCCGGATGCGGGAGATGGTGGCGCTGGCGACCCGTGTGCGCCACATCTGCTGCGCCACAGTGCTCGAGGCCGAGGTCCGCGAGCTGCGCCTGATCGCCGAGCACAAGCCGCGCTACAACCGCCGCTCCCGCTTCCCCGAGCGCAGCCTCTGGGTGAAGCTGACCCGCGAGCCGTTCCCCCGGCTGTCGATGGTGCGCGCGGTGCGCGACGACGACGCGGACTACCTGGGCCCGTTCGCGTCCCGGCGGGCGGCCGAGGCAGCGATCAGCGCGCTGCACGAGGCCGTGCCGCTGCGCCAGTGCACGACCAGGCTGTCCCCGCGCCGACCCACCCCGGCGTGCGCGCTGGCCGACATGGGCCGCTGCGGGGCCCCCTGCACCGGCGCGCAGACCCCGGAGGAGTACGCCGAGACCGTCGCGGCGGCCCGCGAGGCCATGCGCGGTGACATCCGCCCCGTGCTGGGCACCCTGACGGCGCGACTGAGTGCGCTGGTGGCCGCCGAACGATTCGAGGACGCGGCCCTGGTGCGGGACCGCTTCGCCGCACTGGTGCGTGCCTGCGCCCGGGTGCAGCAGCTGGTCCCGCTGGCCGGCACCGCCGAGCTGGTGGCGGCCCGCCCCGACGAGGACGGCGGCTGGGAGATCAGCGTGGTGCGGTTCGGCCGGCTGGCCGCGGCGGGGCGGGCCTGCCGCGGGCAGGACCCGCTGGCCGTCGCGGGGGCGCTTCGAGCCACCGCTGAGATCGTCCCGGCAGGGTTCGGCCCGGCCCCGGCGGCCAGCGTGGAGGAGACCGAGTGCGTGCTGCGCTGGCTGTCCTCCCCCGGAGTGCGGCTGATCGAGCTGGACGGTGTGTGGGCCTCACCGGCCTTCGGAGCGGGATCGGCCCGCGAGTGGCTCAGCGCTGGAGGTGACGGCTCGATCACGCGGGTGGACACCGACCGGTCGCTGCGCACCGTGCACCAGCCGGTTGCCCCCCTGGTCTCACGCATCGCCCACACCTGAGCCCGTCCGCACCGGGGATAGAGTCGCCCCGAGGTGCCCCGGAGCAGGCTCGGCGTGCGCTGAGCGACCCCGTCGTACGCCGGAGGAGGCGAAGTGATCACCGCGATCGTCATGGTGCAGGCCGAGGTCGACCAGATCCCCGAGGTCGCCGAGGCGATCGCCGAGCTGGACGCGGTCAGCGAGGTCTACTCGGTGACCGGTGACGTCGCCCTCATCGCGATGGTGCGGGTGGGCCAGCACGAGCAGCTGGCCGACGTCATCGCGGGGCGGATCAACAAGGTGCCCGGCGTGCTGGGCACCAGCACGCACATCGCCTTCCGCACCTACTCCCGTCACGACCTCGAGGCGGCGTTCGCCCTGGGCACCGACACAGCCGGTTAGCGGTCGGCGCGGCGCCTCGCCGGCCCCCCCGCTCAGCCCGCCCGGTGGCTCGCCGGCCCCCCGCTCAGCCAGCCAGAGCCCGGGCCGCGGTCACCCAGCGCGTCAGCAACCGCTCGGCCGCGCCCGAGTCCACCGCCTCCCGGGCCCTTTCCCGTGCCACCCGAAGCTCCTCGAGCAGGCTCTCCGGCTGCGCCGGAGCCTGCTCGGCCGGACCGGCCAGCCAGCCGGCCGCGACCAGCCCCGCGGCGGCGTTGAGCAGCACCGCCTCGCGCACCGGCCCGGGCTCACCGGCCAGCACCCGGCGAGCCACCTGGGCGTTGTGGTCCGCATCCGCCCCACGCAGCGCCTCGGCCGGGACCAGGTCGATGCCCAGGTCGCGCGGGTCCACCCGGCCGGCCACGACCTGGCCACCACGGACCATCCAGACCCGGGAGGGCGCGGTGACGGTCAGCTCGTCGATGCCGTCCTCGCCGCGAAAGACCAGCGCGGCGCTGCCCCGCTCGGCCAGCACGCCCGCCATGATCGGAGCCATCCGGACGTCGGCCACGCCCAGCGCGTGAGCGCGAGCCCCGGCCGGGTTGGTCAGCGGGCCGAGGAAGTTGAACGCCGTACCCACCCCAAGCTCGCGGCGGGTCCCCGCGGCATGACGCATCGCCGGGTGGAAGCGTGGGGCGAAGCAGAAGGTGATGCCGACCTGCTCGGCCAGCGCGGCCACGTCGAGCGGGTCGAGCTCCAGCGGCACGCCGAGCGCCTCGAGAAGGTCCGCGGACCCGCACGCCGAGGAGGCCGCCCGGTTGCCGTGCTTGACGACCCGCTCCCCCGCACCGGCCACCACGATGGCCGCCATTGTGGAGATGTTGACGGTGTGGGCCCGGTCCGCGCCGGTGCCGACGATGTCCACGAGCCGCCCGGGTACCTCGATGTGCACCGCGGCCTCGAGCATCCCCGCGACCAGACCGGTCATCTCGGCCACCGTCTCGCCCTTGGCGCGCAAGGCCACGAGGAAACCGGCCATCTGCACCGGGCTCGCCTCGCCGGCCAGGATCTGGGACATCGCCCAGCCGGCCTCGTCGGAGTCCAGGTCTTCCCCGGCCAGCAGCCGGGTGAGCAGCCCGGGCCAGGATCGCTGGGCCTGACCGGAGGGCCAAGCACTCACGGGGGTGGACATCGGTGCCGCCGCTCGTGCCGTCGGCGGGTCAGTGGCTGGCCAGCCGAGCCAGCCGTGTGCGCAAGAGCCCCGCGGCGGCCTCGGCGAGCACGATCGGGTCGAGCGGGTGCGACACCACGGCGTCGGCACGCGACCACGCGGCCAACCAGCTGTCCTGCGCCCGGCCGGTCAGCACCAGCACCGGGGGGCACTGGTAGATCTCGTCTTTGAGCTGACGGCAGACGCCCATGCCCCCCGCCGGAGTTGCCTCGCCGTCGAGGACGAGCAGGTCGAAACCCCCGGCGTCGACCTGGCTGATCACCGCCGGCTCGGTGGCGCACTCGACGTAGCTGATGAGCGGGAGGTCCTCAGCGGCTCGACGCCCCAAGGCC
>JAJZTN010000155.1 GCA_021848885.1 Actinomycetes bacterium | reverse complement strand
TCCCGATGTCGTCGATAAGCCGAGTCGCAGCGTCAGCCGGGACGATCCGACGTGACTGTCTAGGTCCTCGAGCAGGAGGTGCAGCCGGTCGATGGTGCTTGCCGTGACGTTGACTCTTGCGGTGACGGCCAGCCGCGGGACTGCATCGAGGGCGGCTGCGATGTTGGCGAGGATCCGCTCGTAGGAGCCGGTGCCGGCGGCGTCCTTGCGGTAGCGGTCGTGGTCCGCTTAGAACCCGTCGAAGGAGACCTGGAGGCTGGTCAGCCCGGCAGCAGACAAGCCGCAGGCCCGGTCGGCTGTCAGCAGCACCGCGTTCGTCAACATCTGGACGCCTGCCATGCCCGGGGGGGCCAAGTTCTCGAGCAGCAGCTGACAGGACCCGTACTGCAAGAGGGGTTCACCGCCGGTGAGTAGCACGTGGAGAGCGGACTTGCCGTTGGCGTGCATCTGCGCAGCGACGAAGTCCCGGACCTCGGCCACCCTGTTCGCGGTGAGTGTCTGCCGTGGGATCCTCACCGGGATCTCCTCATCCGCCGATTCGTTCTGGTAGCAGTACGAACAGGTGAGGTTGCAGCGGGTCGTCAGCATGACCGTGGCCCCGTAGAGGTGCCCCATGTCGGCGAGAAGACCCTCAGCCACGAGGGTCTCCACCAGTTCGGCAGCCGGGTGGTCGAGGTCCGCCTCAGAGGCGATCAGGACCGATTGCCCGTTCCCCGTGAGCCAGGTCCCGTACTTGCCTTTAAGCACCCGTACGCCTGGCAGCGTTGCCATCACTGCACCCCCAAGTTGTTTGGACCTAACCGCCAAAGGACTGTTGGGAGGACGTTTGCATAGCTACCGCGCAACCGTCAAGGGGTTGCTTTGAGGACGTGGCCGCGGCGTGCGACGCTTGACCTTGTCTTCCGGATCTGACACACTCCCAAACATGTCCTTTGAGGTGGGAACGGATCGGCAGCACCTTCGTGCGCTGTCACACCCGACCAGGTTGCAGGTGCTGTCTCTGCTGACCGGGAGCACGATGTCGAGCACTGAGCTTGCGAAGGACATGGGGATGTCGCAGGCTGCGGTGAGTTTCCACGTTCGCCAGCTCGCAGACGCCGGGCTGATCGAGCTCGCTGAGACCCGAAGCGTGCGCGGTGGGCAGGAGAAGCGGTACCGACTCGCCTCCCAGCAGGAGACGGACGGCCGCGCCGACATGCTCTCCAACGCCGCGGCGGCATCATCCGAGGTGCGCCGGCGCTTGCTCGAAGGCAAACCGGCTCGGTGGGACCTGTTCAGCGACGTCGACATCTGGGTGGACGAGCAGACCTGGATCCGTTGTGCACGTGCCGTCGCAGACGCCATGACGGCCCTTCACGAGGCTGCCACTGACAAGTCCGCCGAAGGTGCCATCAAGGTGAGCGCGACATCTCTGCTCTTCCGCTACAGCACGACACGCGCGCGGCGGGGTACGCGCCGCACTAGCGCACGTGCTACTGCACCTCAGGGCACCGTTAAGAAGCCGAAGCAGGTGCGGATGGCGCCGTCCTCGAGCTCGCGAGGTCGAGGTGTCGACACCTAGGGGGCGTCTCACCGCTCTGCTGGTGTCCGACGCGACGACCCTACTCGGGGCTGCGATGGCAGTCACCGCGACGCCCTTCGTCGTGCTGGCTGCCGGAGGGACGCAGGCTGATCTGGCGTGGGTCGCCATCGCCGTGTTGTCCGCGGAGATCTTCGCACTGGCTGTGGGCGGTGTGCTCGCCGACCGGATCTCGCGTCACTGGGTGATGATGGGGTCTGATCTCCTGCAAGCCGCTGCGAGTGCCGCTGTAGCGATCGCCTTCAGCGTCGGAGCAGCCAGTGCAACTTTGGTCATCGGCCTGTCAGCCCTGCGTGGGCTGGGACTCGGACTGTTCCTGCCCGCAAGCCAAGGGATCCTCCCGCAGATCGTCGATCCGGCTCGTCTCACGAAGGCCAACAGTTTGCGCCGGGTGACGGCCAACATCGCGCAGATCGGCGGAGCTCTCGCAGGTGGCGTCCTCGTGACCGTCGTAGGCCCGGGACCGGCGATGGGTGCCATCACAGTGGCGTTCTTCCTCGGTGCTGCGTGCCGGGCCGGGCTGCGGGCCCTGCCCGCGCGCACCGAGTCCGCGGAGTCCCTCGTGTCCGCTGCGCGGGGCGGCTTCCGTGAGTTCGCCAGCAGGCGCTGGCTGTGGAGCGTCGTGCTGGGATTCGCCGTGGTGAACGCAGCGTTCATCGGGTGCGTGAGCGTGCTCGGCCCGCTAACGGTCTCAGCCACACTCGGGGGTGCGAGCTCGTGGGGTGCGATCGCGGCCGCGACGGCTGCAGGGGCCGTTCTCGGCTCCGCGCTGGCCTACCCGTGGCGGCCGAGGCGCCCGCTTGTCGTCGCGGTCCTCTTCGCTGTGCTGCTCGCATCCGAGCCGGCGGCCCTGGCTTCCGGAGTGTTCACAGCAGCTCTGGTCGGCGCCGCGGCCGCGGGACTTGGCATGGAGGTCTTCGGCGTGCTGTGGGTGTCGGTGCTTCAGCAGCACGTCCCCACGGAAGCCCTGTCGCGGGTCTCCGCGTTCGACGCGATGGGCTCCTTCGCGGTGTCACCGCTAGGGCCGCTGGCTGCGGGAGTGGCCGCTGCGGCATTCGGCGTTCCGTTCGCGTTGATGGCAACCTCGGCGCTGATCGCTGCCGTGTGCGGGTGCTTGTTACTGAGCCCGGACATCCGGCAGGTCACGGGGTTGCCCAGGACCGTTGGGGCTCGTCAGCCGGTGGCCTGACCCGAGTCAGGCTAGGAGCGTGGGTACGTAAGGGCCGTCAGGCTGCGAGCAGGTTGGTCGTGTCGCCGTCGGGTGATCTTGGGCCGTAGGTCAGGGTCGCTCCTCGCGGTGCCTGATCGAGTTCGTGACCGGGTCAGGGGGCCTGCTGGTGGGCCTGAGAGCCACGCCTGTGGGTCTCAGGTGGCCGTCCGGAGGCTTCCCAGTCCGTCGGTGCCGAGGTGGCCGTGGAGCTTGCGCAGGTTGTGGCAGGCGGCGAGCAGCTTCCACTCACCGCGGGCGTTGTCCAGTCCGCGGAGCAGCACGTGTTTGCCTTGCAGGGTGGCGATCTGACCGAACACCGGCTCGACGATCGCCTTGCGCCGGGCGTAGGCAGCCTGGCCGGGTTGGGTGCGCCGCTTGCGGGCCATCCGCTGCTTCAGTGTGAGGCCGTTGGGGATCCGGCCACGAGGCGCGGCCGGGACGATCTCGTCGTGGCCGAGCCGGCCGGTCGCGATCAGGAACTGCGTCCCCGTCTTCTCGGTGATCTCCGCGGCGGCGGTGAGGTTGGCCTGCGAGCAGTAGCCGGCATCGGCGAGCAGCTGCTTCGGGGCCTTGCCGGTGTTCGTGCTGACCTGCTCGGTCATCGCGGTCAGCGCCTGGCTATCGGCGGCGCAGTTGTTCAGGTGGCTCGCGACGATCACCTGATGGGCGGCATCGACGACGGCCGCCGCGTTGAAGCACTGCGCGAACGACCCGTCCGCAGTCTTCATGATCCGCGACTCGGGATCGGTGACGTTACGTAGCGCCGTCGGTTTCGGCACTGCCCGATCAGCCGCCGCTGAAGACCGCTCGGCGAGCGTGTCCTCGTCCGCACCGGCAGCACGAGCCCGCTCGGCGGCCTGCGCCGCGGCGCGCTGCCGGGCTTCGGCTTCCAGCGCCGCCTTCGCCTCGCCGATCTTCGCCAGCCGGGTCTCGCGCCGGGCCAGCTCGGCGGGCAGACCCTGGCCGCTGTTGTCCTTGCCGAACCGGGCGTCCTCGTCCTTGTCGATCCGCTCCGCCTCGGCCAGCAACGCCGAAACCTCATCGGCCAGGATCTTCTGCTTCTCCGTCATCCGCGCATAGCTCATCGCCTTGCGCCGGGAGGCGTTCGCCCGCACCTTCGTGCCATCCAACGCGACCGTGCCCAGGCTGACCATCCCGGCGGCCTGGCACAACTCCAAGGCCTGCACGAACAGGTGCCCCAACGCTGACAGGTGCCGCTTACGGAACTTCGCGATCGCCCGATACGCCGGTGCCTGCCCGCCCGCGAGCCACCCGAACGCCACCTGGTTCCAGCACGCGGCCTCCAGCTTGCGCGAGGACCGGATCCCGGTCGTGTAGCCCAGCAGCAGCACCCGCACCATCAGCCGCGGGTCGAACGGCGGCGCACCCCTGCCCTCGGTGTAGTCGGCGTAGAACGCCGACAGATCCAGATGCTCATCGACGAGATCGGCGATGAACCGGGCCAGGTGCTCCTGCGGGAGCCACTCATCCAGCGATGGCGGGACCAGGAAGATCTGATCGGGCCGGAACGGCCGGAACGTCTTGTCCACCGGCCCCCGCTCGACCACCGGCGCCTCCACCGGCGTCATCTCGAACAGGCCCTCATCGCCTTGATCCGCAGGCACCCTCAAGTGTCCCAAGGCCTACCGCCGCGGCGAAGCACCCCGCCTCGCGTGTTACGTACCCACGCTCCTAGGAAGCCAGGTACTTTTCCAGTGCCTCGCGGATGAGCGTCGAGGTGTTGGTTCCGCGCTTGCGGGCGGCCTCGGTGAGCCGCTCCCGCAGCTCTTCGGGTACGCGGGCTTTGACCTCGGGTGAACGCGTGCCCGGGGCGGTCAGCGACGGCCGGCCCACGCCAGCCTTGCCAAGCGCCTCCTCGGCGAGCTGCTGGGCGCGGCGTTCGGTGATGCGCCTGGCCTTCTTGTCCCGCAGGACTTCGGTGTCCAAGTCGATGTCTGGGCCGAGGGTGTATTTCGGGCTCATCGCGTTCTCCTGCGGTAGCGGTACAGCATCACGTGGATGACGAGCAGGTAGTCGTCCTCGACGATGGCCACGATCTCCAGCGTGAGACCGCGATCGTCAGGTCCGATCCAGACTCGGCTCTCCTTCATCGTTTCGTCGGCGGGTATGGCCGTTGGCTTCGTGGTCGTCATGACGTGCAGGGCGTGCGCTTTCCCAATCCGGTGGCGGCCGGCCGATCGGGAGAACCGGACCTGCACTTGTTCATTATGCGCCACACAACACGCGATTGGCCAGCGTGAATCGCTGGCTGTGAACGTTCTGCGCCTCAACCGCGAAGATCCTCTATGGGCCGCTCCGATGGAACGGCGGGGACCAACTCAGTTCCGGCGCTACACGACTACTGGCGAAGCGGCCAACCCGGTGCCGGGCCGCCGCCGAAGCTGACCGGCGAGCAGATGCGGCAGGTCTACCGGTGGGTGGTCGGCGGGGATCCGCGCCAGTACTCCTTCGACGTCGCGCTGTGGACCCGCGACCTGGTCCGCCAACTGATCCGCGACAGGTCCGGGGTGGTGCTCTCGGCGGTCAGCGTGGGCCGGCTGCTGCGCGAGGCGGGGCTGCGCAGTGACTACCACGCCGGCACCACCTGGGGCGCCCGTGGGCGCACCCCCGTCGTGAAGACCACCGGGGCTCGGCACTCGGTCACCATGGTCTGCGCGGTCACCGCGAAAGGTCAGCTGCGCTTCGCCACCTACGCCGGCTCGTTCACTGCGGACACGTT
>JAJZTN010000154.1 GCA_021848885.1 Actinomycetes bacterium | reverse complement strand
GGATCCCAGCGACCACCTCGGCCGGGGTCTTATGTCCCTCGTCGGTCGGGATCCCCTGGGCGGGCAGCAGGATGTTCTGCGGGGTGGTGCACATCTGCCCGGTGTAGAGCGAGAGCGACTGGGCCAGGTTCGCGCACATGCCGGCGAAGTCATCGGTCGAGTCGATCACCACGGTGTTCACCCCGGCCTTCTCGGTGAAGACCTGCGCCTGGGTGGCGTTGCTCTCCAGCCAGCTGCCGAAGGTAGTCGAGCCGGTGAAGTCCACCAGGGCGACCTCGGGGCGCACCGCCAGCACAGCGGCCAGCCGATCGGCAGGGTCCTCGGCGGCCAGGGTGACCAGAGCCGGGTCCAGCCCCGCCTCGGTGAGCACCTGCTGGGCGGCCTGGACGGTGATGGCCAGCGGCAGCACCGCAGAGGGGTGGGGCTTGACCACGACGGCGTTTCCGGTGGCCAGAGACGCGAAGAGCCCCGGCCAGGAGTTCCAGGTCGGGAAGGTGTTGCAGCCGATGACCAGCCCGACGCCCCGCCCGACCGGGGTGAAGGTCTTCTCGACCCGCTCCGGCTCGCCCCGGCCGGGCTTCTCCCACACCACCCGCTCGGGGTGACGGGTCATCCCCGCCCAGGCGTAGGCGAGGGCCTCCAGCGCCCGGTCCAGGGCATGGGTGCCGCCGGCCTGGAAGGCCATGACGAAGGCCTGCCCGGAGGTGTGCATGACGGCGTTCGCCAGCTCGAAGACCCGGGCGTGCAGCCGCGCAAGGACCTCCAGGCACACCCCGACCCGCCCGCGCGGGCCCGCGTCACGCCACGCCGGCATCGCGGCCCGCGCCGCCGCCAGCAGCTCGTCGATGCCCTCGGGCCTCACCCGGGGGTAGCGCACCCCGAGGTCGGGGCCGAACGGCGAGCGCTCGCCACCGACCGAGCCGGCCGCACCAGGGGTGAGCACTGGGAAGTCCGAGCCGGACCAGGACCGGAACACCGCCAGGCCATCGGCCGCGGCGTTCTCGCCGTACACCCGGGGGCTCGGCGACTCGGGGTAGGCGGAGAAGTAGCCGCGGCTGGCCGTGGCCGCCACCGCCGCCTCGAGCCTGGCGCGGTGCGAGTCGAAAAGGGCCTCGGGAGTGGGCATCGGCGCTCCTCGCGTCGGCGGGACGCTTCCGGGCCGGTCCGGCGGCTGTGACAGGATTGCGCCGGCTCGGCGAAGGGTTGGCACATGGCTGGTCTGACACCGTACGCCCGGCGGGTCGGGAGGGTGTTGCGGGCGTGGGCGGCGCGGCGAGCATGGCTGGTGTGACCGGGGCGGTGCTCGTCGTCGGCGCCGGCACGATGGGCGCCGGGATCGCCCAGGTCGCCGCTGAGGCCGGCCACCCCACGCTGCTGCTGGACACCGTGCCAGGGGCGGCGCAGCGGGCGATCGAGCAGGTCCGGACCCGGCTGGCCCGGCTGGCCGAGACCGGTCGGCTCACCGAGGCCGCCGCGCGGCGGGCCGGGGACGCGCTGCGCCCGATCGGCTCGCTGAGCGAGCTGGGTGCACCGGGCGGGCTGGGTGCACCGGGCGGGCTGGGTGCATCGGGCGGGCTGGGTGCATCGGGCGGGCTGGGTACGCCGGATGAGCCGGACGGGCCCGGCCGACTCTCCCTGGTGATCGAGGCGATCATCGAGGACCTGGCGGCCAAGCGCACCCTGCTGGCCGAGCTGGAGCAGGTGGTGCCCCCCGACTGCCTGCTGGCCACCAACACCTCCTCACTCTCGGTCACCGCCCTGGCGGCGGGGCTGACCCACCCCGGCCGGGTCATCGGCCTGCACTTCTTCAACCCCGCCCCGGTGATGCCGCTGGTCGAGGTTGTCGCTGGGGCCGCAAGCGACGCGGATGCCCTGGACCGCGCCAGCGCGACCATGGCCGCCTGGGGCAAGACCCCGGTGCGTGCCGCCTCCACGCCGGGCTTCATCGTCAACCGGGTGGCTCGCCCGTTCTATGGTGAGGCGCACCGGCTGCTCGAGGAGCGGGCCGCCGACGCCGGCACTATCGACGCCGTGCTGCGCGAGGCCGGTGGTTTCCGGATGGGGCCGCTGGAGCTGACCGACCTGGTCGGCCAGGACGTCAACCTCGCGGTGAGCCGCTCGGTGTGGGAGCAGACCTTCCACGACCCGCGCTACGCACCGTCCACGCTGCAGCAGGAGCTGGTGGCCGCCGGCCGGCTGGGCCGCAAGAGCGGGCGCGGCATCTACCGCTACGAGGCCGACGCCGCCGATGCCGCCGCTGCCCCGCGCCCTGACCCGGACCGGACGCCGAGCACCACCTCGGCCCGACCGGCGCCAGCGGCCGTGCTGGACATCGGCGGGTTCGTGGTGCTGGCCGGGCTGGTGGAGCGGATGCGCTCGGCCGGAGTCGGCGTGCGCTCGGTGCCGCGTGGTGAGGAGCCGAGCTACCGCGGGCGCCATGCCGGAGCCAGCGACACCGACCCGGCGAAGCTGCCCGAGGCGCTGCCGGGGGGCGGCCTGCTGCTGCCCTCGGGCGGTCGGCTGGTCGAGACCGAGGGCGAGACCGCCACGGCCCGCTCGATCGGCGCCCCGCACATCCTCATCGACTGGGCGCTGGACATCACCGAGACCACCAGGGTCGCCGTCGCCGCATGTGCCGGGTGCCCGCGACAGGTGCTCGACGAGGCGATCGGGCTGCTGCAGGCGGCCGGACTGGCGGTCAGCGTCATCGAGGACGTGCCCGGGCTCGTCGTGGCCCGCACGGTTGCCATGCTGGTCAACGAGGCCACCGACCTGGTGGCCCGCGGCACCGCCCGGGCAAGCGACGTGGACACCGCGATGCGGCTGGGCACGAGCTACCCGCTCGGCCCGCTCGCCTGGGGCGAGCGGCTGTCCGCGACCCGGGTCACCGCGGTGCTCGACGCGCTGCACGCGGGGACCCCGACCGGGCGCTACCGGGTCACTGCGCGGTTGCGCCGGGCCGCGCAGGTCGAGGAGGCGGCGCGGCTGGCGGCGTACCTGAACGAGGGGAGCTCGACATGGGGCTGAGCGAGCCGGGTACCCCCGGCCGGGCCGATCACGCCGAGGCGCCCGCCACGCCCGCCCAGGCGCTCGCCGAGGCCGCCGCCGCCGCGATGTTGGCTGGTGACCGGGCCTCTCGCGCACTGGGCATCCGGCTGCTCGAGGTCAGCCCGGGGCGAGCGGTGCTGGCCATGACGGTGCGCGAGGACATGGTCAACGGGCATGGCATATGTCACGGCGGGCTGATCTTCACCCTGGCCGATTCGGCGTTCGCGCTGGCCTGCAACAGCCGCAACCACGTCACCTTGGCGCAGGCCGCCGACATCGTCTTCGTGTCCCCGGCACGCCTGGGCGAGACGCTGGTAGCAACCGCCGTCGAGCGCACCAGCTTCGGGCGCAACGGGGTGTACGACGTGAGCGTGCGGCGCGAGGGCGAGGATGCCGTGGTCGCCGAGTTCCGCGGCCGCAGCCGCGAGGTGGCCGGCACCCTCGTCAACCCGGACCGGCTGCCGTGCTAGGCCGAAGGGACCGGTTCGGTGGGCCCGAGCGCACCGGCTCGACGCCCCGCGCAGGACAGTCGCGCCCACGAGGGAGGACCCATGCTTGATCTGCGACCAGAGCCTGGGCTGCTGGACCCGGCCGAGCGAGCATCCGTCGAGCAGATCCGGACTCTGCAGCTGAAGAGGCTGCGCGCCACGCTGCGGCACGCCTACGACAACGTGGCCTTCTACCGGGCGCGCATGAGCGAGGCCGGCATGCAGCCCGAGGACGTCCGCGAGCTGGGCGACCTGGCCACGCTGGAGATGACGAGCAAGCAGGACCTGCGCGAGAACTACCCGTTCGGGATGTTCGCCGTGCCACGCGAGCAGGTCGTCCGGGTGCACGCCTCCAGCGGCACGACGGGGCAGGCCACCGTGGTCGGCTACACCAAGGCGGACCTGGACACCTGGGCGGACCTGATGGCCCGCTCGATCCGGGCGGCCGGCGGGCGGCCCGGCGACATCGTCCACGTCGCCTACGGCTACGGGCTGTTCACCGGGGGACTGGGTGCGCACTACGGCGCCGAGAGGCTCGGCTGCACCGTCGTACCGGTCTCCGGCGGGATGACCGAGCGGCAGGTCCAGCTGATCCGCGACTTCCGACCGCACGTGATCATGGTGACCCCGTCGTACTTCCTGGCCATCCTCGACGAGATGACCCGGCAGGGCCTCGACCCGGCCACGACCTCGCTTCGGGTCGGCATCTTCGGCGCCGAGCCCTGGACCGAGCAGATGCGCCGGGAGATCGAGGAGCGCACCGGCATGGCGGCCCTGGACATCTACGGGCTGTCCGAGGTGATGGGCCCGGGCGTGGCCCAGGAGTGCGTGGAGACCAAGGACGGTCTGACGATATGGGAGGACCACTTCCTGCCCGAGGTGGTCGACCCCATCACCGGGGAGCCGGTGCCCGACGGCACGATCGGTGAGCTCGTCTTCACGTCGCTGACCAAGCAGGCGCTGCCGATCATCCGTTACCGCACCCGCGACCTCACCCGGCTGCTGCCGGGCACGGCCCGTCCCGGGATGCGCCGGATGGAAAGGGTCGCCGGGCGCTCGGACGACATGATGATCGTGCGCGGGGTCAACGTCTTCCCCACCCAAGTCGAGGAGCAGATCCTGGCCATCGGCGAGCTGGCACCGCAGTTCGTCTGCGTCCTTACCCGACCTGGCCGGCTTGACGAGCTCACCGTCCGGGTCGAGTCGCGTACGCCGCTCACCCTGGCCGAACGGGAGCGGGTGGCCCACCAGCTGGCCTCCCGGGTCAAGCGCACCGTCGGGGTCAGCATCGGTGTGGACGTCGTCGAACCGTTCGTGCTGGAGCGGTCGCTGGGCAAGGCCAAGCGGATCGAGGACCTGCGGCCGCGCGGCTGAGCCGGCTGAGCGCGGCTGAGTGTGGCTGAGCGCGTCTGAGCGTCGGGCAGGTGGCCGCGCGCCGCCCCGATGGGCTGGCGCGCGACGCGGTTGTCGGCCACTCTTGGCCCCGTGCGCCGCAGCCTGGGGGTCCTGGCCGCCGCCTGGCTGGTCGTCAACGTCGCGGCTGGCTGGGTGAGCGTGACGCATCGACTGCCCGCAGACCTGAGCATCGCGGGCCTGCGCATCGGCCCGCTGCCCCCCGACACCGTCCTGCGCGACTGGATCCTGGGCGCCGGGGCCGGGCTGGCGGTGCCCGGCCTGCTGTTGGCCATCGCCCTGCTGGCCAGTGCCTTCGGCGGGCGGTTCGGCACTGTCGTGCTCGCCCTGGTCGGGGTGACCTCCTTGGTCGACCTGCTCGGTCAGGTCTCGACCTCGGCGCGGTTGCAGCCCTCGGGGGCTTCTGCCGAGGTGACCGGGCTGCTGGTGGCCAACCTCGTGCTCTCGGTCATCCTCACGCTGGCGTCCGGGATCGCCTTGGCCAGCGGGACGCAGCGGTGAGCCAGCGCCCGGCGCCCCGGCCAGCGGGCCGGGTCCGGCGCCTGGCGCTTGTGGCCCTGCCCGCGGTGGCGCTGCTGCTGGCCGGCTGCGGCCCGGCCGGGTCCG
>JAJZTN010000153.1 GCA_021848885.1 Actinomycetes bacterium | reverse complement strand
GTCATGCACGAGGGGTTCGTCAACTTCAACGCCGGCACCCTGGGCGCCTGCATGGTCGAGGGGCGGATCTCGGCCGGTGTCGTGGTGGGGCCAGGCTCCGACATCGGCGGAGGGGCTTCGATCATGGGCACCCTGTCCGGCGGAGGCACCGAGGTCATCTCCGTCGGGCGGGACTGCCTGCTCGGCGCCAACTCCGGCATCGGCATATCCCTGGGCGACGGGTGCGTCGTAGAGGCCGGCTGCTACATCACGGCCGGCACGAAGGTCACCCTGCCCGACGGACGCGTCGTCGCGGCCCGCGCGCTCTCGGGTGCCTCCGGGCTGCTGCTGCGCCGCAACTCCCTCAGCGGTGCGGTCGAGGCGCTGGCGCGCACCGGCAGCTGGGGTGAGCTCAACCTCACGCTGCACGCGAACAACTGATCGGAACGCGATCCGTGCCGGCCACGTTGATCGGCTGATGGCTGCTCGACCCACCCCCCGCCGCGGCCACCTGTTGCTGGCCACCCTCACGGTGGCCGGACTGGTGGCCGGGGTGCTGGCCGTGCGGGCGTTGTTGCCAAGTTCGCAGCCGGTCTGCACGGCCACGGCGGCCGGGCGCGCCGTCACCCTCAACCCCGAGCAGGCCGCCAACGCCGCCACCATCGCCGGGGTCGCCGTCGGGCGTGGGCTACCTGCAAGGGCGGTCACCATCGCACTGGCGGCGGCACTGCAGGAGTCCAAGTTGCGCAACCTCGACCACGGTGACCTGGACTCCCTCGGCCTTTTCCAGCAGCGTCCCTCGCAAGGCTGGGGTTCACCGGCCCAGGTGCGCGACCCGGTGTACGCCGCAGGGGCCTTCTACGACGCCCTGGTGAAGGTGCCCGACTACGCCGCCCTGCCGATCACCGAGGCCGCCCAGCGTGTGCAGCGCAGCGCCGCCGGGGCGGCCTACGCCGCGCACGAGGCCGACGCGCGGGTTCTCGCCTCGGCACTGACCGGCTGGTCCGCCGCTGGGCTGACCTGCCAGCACCTGCCGGGCGTGCGCACCGCCGCCTCCGGCCCCGACGGCCCGGCGGGCGGGGGCGCACCGGTCGGCACGGCCGGGCAGATCGCGCAGGCCACGGCCGGGCTGGGTGAGGTCTTCGGTGCCCGCCTGCTGGCCACCAAGGCCACGGCCGGCTCGAACGAGTTGACCGTGACCGTCCGCTCAGGGGTAAGCAACTCAAGCCAGGTCGGTTGGGCTGTGGCCAGCTGGCTGGTGGCCAACGCCGGGCCGCTGCGGATCACCGCCGTGGGCTACGACGGTCGGCGCTGGAGCCGCCAGGACCCGTCCTGGCCGACGGTGCCAGGCCCGACCGGCCCCGTCGCGGTGGTCCGGCTGCGAATAGCCGGTTGAGCTCCGCTGGACCGGGTCCGGCCGCACATCGCCGGTTGAGCGCCGCCGGACCGGCTCAGCGCCGCTCGATCGGCACGTAGCCGCGGTTTCCCGGCCCGGTGTACACCTGCCGCGGGCGGCCGATCTTGGTGGCTGGGTCGAGCATCATCTCGCGCCAGTGCGCGATCCAGCCCGGCAGGCGACCCAGGGCGAAAAGCACGGTGAACATCCGGTTCGGGAAGCCCATCGCCTTGTAGATCAGGCCCGTGTAGAAGTCGACGTTGGGGTAGAGCTTGCGCTCGATGAAGTAGTCGTCGGACAGCGCGACCTCCTCCAGGCGCATCGCGATGTCCAGCAGCTCGTCGCGGGCGTTGAGCTGGCCCAGCACCTGGTCAGCCATCCGCTTGACGATCGCCGCGCGAGGGTCGTAGTTCTTGTAGACCCGGTGGCCGAAACCCATCAGCCGGGTGCCGTGCTCGTGCTTCTTGACCTTCTCCACGAAGGCGTCCACGTCACCCCCCTCGGCCGCGATGCCCTCGAGCATCTCCAGCACCGCCTGGTTGGCCCCGCCGTGCAGCGGGCCGAAGAGCGCGTTGATGCCGGCCGAGACCGAGGCGAACAGGTTGGCCTGGCTCGACCCGACCATGCGCACCGTGGAGGTCGAGCAGTTCTGCTCGTGGTCGGCGTGCAGGATCAGCAGCAGGTCCACCGCGCGCACCAGCACCGGGTCGACGTGGAAGGGCTCCACCGGCAGACCGAAGGTCATCCAGAGGAAGTTCTCAACCAACCCGTGCGAGTTGTCGGGGTAGAGGAACGGCTGGCCGACCGACTTCTTGTAGGCATAGGCGGCGATCGTGGGCAGCTTGGCCAGCAACCGCACGGTGGAGATCTCCACATGGTCGGGGTCCAGCGGGTCCAGGGAGTCCTGGTAGAAGGTGGACAGCGCACTGACCGCGCTGGACAGCACAGGCATCGGGTGCGCGTCACGCGGGAAGCCGTCGAAGAACCGCTTGAGGTCCTCGTGCAGCAGGGTGTGCATCCGGATCCGTTCGGCGAAGTCGGCCAGCTGCGTGGCGCTGGGCAGCTCGCCGTAGATGAGCAGGTAGGACACCTCGAGGAAGCTGCCATGCTCGGCCAGCTCCTCGATCGGGTAGCCGCGGTAGCGCAGGATCCCCTTGTCGCCATCGATGAAGGTGATGGCCGAGGAGCATGAGGCGGTGTTGACGAAACCCGGATCCAGGGTGACCAGGCCGGTGTTGGCGAGCAGACCGCTGACGTCGACACCGGACTGCCCTTCGGTCGCCGGCACGAGGTCGAGGTCGAGCTCACCTGTCCCGTGGTGCAGTGTTATCCGGTCGCTCATCATGACTCCCTTGTCGCCCTCATCCGTCCGCGCCCGTAGGGCACGTGCCCAAGCGCACCGCCGCGGCCGCGACCCGCTCGTCAGAAGCGGTCAGGGCGACCCGCACGTGCCTGGCGCCACCTGCCCCGTAGAAGTGACCCGGAGCGACCAAGATGCCGCGCCGGGCGAACCAGGCGAGGGTCTCATCGGCCGGCTCGTCTCGACTAACCCACAGGTAGAGACCGGCCTTCGACTCATCCACCCGCAGCCCGGCCCCCGTGAGGGCCGATTTCAGCGTAGTACGGCGCGCACCGTAGACCGCACGCTGGACGGCCACGTGATCATCGTCACGCAGCGCGGCGGTCAGGGCAACCTGCACCGGTGTCGGCACCATCATCCCGGCGTGCTTGCGCACCTGGAGCAGGGCGCGGACCAGGACCGGGTCACCGGCGAGGAATCCGGCCCGGTAGCCCGCCAAGTTGCTGCGCTTGGACGCCGAGTGCACCACCAGAAGCCCGGAGGGGTCACCGTCGCAGACCGACGGGTGCAGCAGAGAGACCGGCTGAGCATCCGGGTCCCAGCCCAGCTCGATGTAGCACTCGTCGGAGGCCACCACCGCGCCCCGGTGCCTGGCCCAGGCGACGACCTTGCGAAGGTGCTCGACCGGAAGCACCCGGCCGGTCGGGTTGGCCGGGGAGTTCACCCAGACCAGCCGCACCCGGGCCGGCCCGGCGCCGAACAGCCCGTCGCGAGCCAGGGTCTGG
This sequence comes from Actinomycetes bacterium, assembly GCA_021848885.1. Lineage (GTDB taxonomy): Bacteria > Actinomycetota > Actinomycetes > JAJZTN01 > JAJZTN01 > JAJZTN01. The sequence goes on along the minus strand of JAJZTN010000153.1, from coordinate 2,176 downwards.
GCCCCGGCCAGACGGGCCCCCACGTCGTACGTCGGATAGGCGATCTCGGGCACCACCACCGTGTCAGCCGGGCCGAGCCCCAGCAGCGTGGGCAGCCAGGCCACCAGCTCCTTGGTGCCGATGGTGGGCAGCACGTCGGCCGGGTCCAGCGGGCCGACCCCGAGCCGGCGGAACATCCACTCGACGGCGGCCTCGCGCAGCTCGCCCGTGCCGTGCGTGCTCGGGTAGCCCGGCGCGTCTGCGGCCCGGCACAGCGCGAGACGCACCACCTCCGGCGTGGGGTCCACGGGCGCACCGACCGAGAGATCGACCATCCCGTCAGGGTGCGCACCGGCCAGCTCGCGCGCCCCGGCGATGGTGTCCCAGGGGAAGTCAGGAAGCCCTCGGCTCAACCGACCCGGCATCAACCCGGTCCGCCGAGCTCAGCTGACCTGCGGGGGCAGCGCCTCGACGATCGGGTGGTCCTTGTCGATCACACCCAGCTTGGCAGCGCCACCGGGTGAGCCAAGGTCGTCGAAGAACTCGACGTTGACCTTGTAGTACTCCTTCCACTGCTCCGGAACGTCGTCCTCGTAGAAGATCGCCTCGGTCGGGCAGACCGGCTCGCAGGCCCCGCAGTCCACGCACTCGTCCGGGTGGATGTAGAGCGTGCGCTTGCCCTCGTAGATGCAGTCGACCGGGCACTCGTCGATACAGGCCTTGTCCTTCACATCCACGCAGGGCAGTGCGATCACATACGTCACGGGGGTCCTCCTCGTAGCCGGTCGCCGTGCGGCGCCGCGATGCAGCACGCCGTGGAACGGCGTCCAGCGCGCCTTAGTATCACGATTGTCTTCCGGCTGGAACGCACCAGGGGGGGAACTGGACTGAGATCACATCTAGAGCCCTCCTGGGTGGGCCAGCGAGTCGTGGTGCGCGCCCGCACCGGGGACGGCCGCTTCTCCGACACCCTCGGGGTGCTGGAGGCCCTCGACGCGCGCCGGGCGCTGGTGCGACGGCGGGACGGCTCCCTCGCCTCGGTGGACCTGGGCGTGGTGGTGGCCGCCCGCACCGTGCCGCCGGCACCGCCGCGGCGGCTGCACGCCTCCACCGAGGAGGTCGACCGCGCCGGGGCGGCGGCCTGGCCAGCCACCGAGCAGCTCGAGCTGGGCGGGTGGTTGTTGCGGGCATCCGCCGGATTCACCCAGCGGGCCAACTGTGCGATCCCCCTGGGGGAGTCCGGGCTGAGCTGGCCCGACACGGTCGCGGCCGTCCTCGCCTTCTACCGGCACCGCGACCTGGCTCCCACGGTGCAGGTGGTGCTCGGCTCGCCCGAGGACACCCAGTTGCGCGACGAGGGCTGGGTGGCCGGGGGGCCCGGAGGGCACGTGCTGGTGCGGGTGGCCGCGCTGGCCGAGGTGCGCGCCCGGCTCGCCGCGCCCGACCAGGTGCGGGGCCCGGGCCGCAGCGGGCTGGCCCAGGTCGAGGTGCAGCTGTCCGAGGAGCTCGTGCCCGGATGGCTCGAGCTCTACCGCGGTCGCAGCCCAGGTCCGGTGGAACGCGGCGTGCTGGCCGGGCCCGTGCCGGGAGGGCAGCGCGTCCTGGCCCATGTGCGGGACCCGGCCGGCGCGGGCCTGCTGGCCGTCGGCCGGGCCGCGGCGGTCGGGGGGTGGCTGGCGGTGGCGGCGCTGACGGTTGCCCCACAGGTGCGCAACCGCGGGCTGGGCAGTGCGGTGCTCAACGCGCTGCTCGGCTGGGGGGGCGGGCTGGGCATCGGCTGGGTGCAGCTGCAGGTCGAGGCCGACAACGAGGGGGCCAACAGGCTCTACTCCCGGCTGGGTTTCAGCACCCATCACAGCATCGCCTGGCGACGCGCCCCCACGACGCGAGCAGGCCTTGCCGAGGCTCAGACCAGCCCGCGGTAGCGGCTGCGGTAGTAGATCAGCGGTCGGGCCTCCGCCGACCCGGCCCGGGCGGCCAGTACCTCACCCACGACGATGCTGTGGTCGCCCGCGTCGTGCACCGCCGTCGTGGCCGCGTCGACGACAGCCAGCGCGCAGGCCAGGACAGCGGCGCCAGTGATCGGGCTGCGAGTGTGCTCGAAGCGCTGCATCTGCCCGTGCAGCGGCCGCCCGCGGGTGGCGAACCAGCTCGATGCGGCCCGCCCTTCCTCCCCGAGCACCGAGACGGTCCAGTG
>JAJZTN010000014.1 GCA_021848885.1 Actinomycetes bacterium | reverse complement strand
CGGTGACCCCGGCGCCGGTGAGCTCCCTTATCCCGCCGACCACGATGAGCAGCAGGACGCTGGCCACGAAGCCGTACGTCGGCACGGCGAAGGCGCGCCCGGACTCCCGCACACCGCGCAGGTTCATGACCGCCAGCACGATGATGAACGCGACCGCCACGGCCACGGCGTGGCTGGCCAGCGCCGGCACCGCCGAGACGATGTTGGCCACGCCGGCGACCACCGAGACTGCCACGGTGAGCACGTAGTCGACCAGCAGGGCACTGGCGGCGATCAGCGCGGCATCCTGGCCGAGGTTGGCCCGGCTGACGGCGTAGGCCCCGCCTCCGTTGGGGTAGGCGTGGCAGGTCTGCCGGTAGGAGGCGACCACGGTGACCAGCAGCAGCCCGACCGCACCGGCGACCCACACGGTCAGGTGCAGCAGGGCGAGCCCGCCCAGGCCGAGCACCAGCAGGATCTCCTCGGTCGCGTAGGCCACCGAGGACAGCGGGTCGCTGCAGAAGACCGGCAGGGCCAGACGCTTGGGCAGCAGGGTGTGGTCGAGCAGGTCGCTGCGCAGCGGCCGGCCGACGAGGAGACGCTTGGGGACGGCACTCACGAGTCCTGCTTAGCGTGCCTGGTCCCTCACTCGGTGCCGCCCTGACGCCGTCCTGACGAGCGCCACCAGGACATTGACACGATGTTGACGCCTCGCCGGGTCCGCCGGGAGACCGCGGCGTTCCCGTGCTCGCCGAACCAGCCGGCCAACCGCCCGGCCCGGGAGACCGCGCGAAGGCGCCGCTCCACCTCGGTGCGCTGCGCGGCGGTGGACACCAGCAGCACTTCATCGCCGTGCTCGATCCGGGTCCGCGCATCGGGCACCAGGGTGTGGCCCTGCCGGACGATGAGGCTGACCACGGCGCCGGCGGGCAGGCGCAGCTCGAAGACCTCCACGCCGTGCAGCTGGGAGCCTGGCGGAACGGTGAGGTAGAGCACCTCGGCGCCGATGCGCTCCAGCGGGAGCGCGTCGACCTCCAGGTCCCGGGTGGTCTCGTCCTCGGCGATGCCGAGTCGACGGGCCAGCCACGGCAGCGCCGGGCCCTGGATCGCGGTCAGGACCACGACGAGCACGAAGACGGTCTCGAAGATCAGCCCGGCCTGCCTGGCGCCGGTGACCAGCGGGACGGTGGCCAGCACGATCGGCACCGCGCCGCGCAGCCCGGCCCAGGACAGGAAGACCTGTTCTCGCCACGGCAGTCGAAACGGGGTCGCCGACACCAGCACGGACACCGGCCGGGCCATGAGCAGCAGGACCAGTCCGAGCACCAGCCCCGGGCCGAGGGCCTGACCCAGCTGGGCCGGGTCGACGAGCAGCCCGAGCATGACGAACAGACCGATCTGGGCCAGCCAGGCCGCCCCCTCGACGAAGCTGCGGGTGGCCATCCGGTGCGGCAGCCCGGCGTTGCCGAGCAGCAGCCCGGCCAGGTACACGGCCAGGAAACCGCTGCCGTGCACCGCGCTGGCCGCGCCGTAGGCAAGCACCGCCCAGGCGGTCACGGCGATGGGGTAGAGACCGGCGGCGGGTAAGGCGATCCGGCGGACCAGCTCGACGCCGAGTCGGCCGACGCCGAGCCCCACGACCGCCCCGATGGCCAGCTCGGCGAGGACGCCGACCAGCAGGCCGAGGGGGTGGGCTGCCTCCCCGGGCGTTGCCAGCGCCACCACCAGCAGCACCACCGGTGCGTCGTTGAAGCCCGACTCGGCCTCGAGGATGCCGGCCAGCCGGGGTGGCAGCGGGACCCGACGCAGCACCGAGAACACCGCCGCGGCGTCGGTGGAGGCCACCAGCGAGCCGGCCAGGGTCGCGCCGCGCCAGTCCAGGCCGAGCAGGGCGTGCGCGGCCAGCGCGGTCACCGCGACCGACACCGCCACGCCGACGGTGGCCAGCGCCGCGGCGAGCGGGACGGTGGAGCGGACGCGTTCCCACGGGGTGGTCAGCCCGCCCTCGGCCAGGATCACCACGAGCGCGGCGTAGCCGAGCTGCTGAGCCAGTCCCAGGTCGGGCAGGCGGAGGCCGAAGACGGCCTGGCCCAGCAGCAGGCCGAGACCGACGTAGAGCAGCAGCGAGGGCAGCCCCGTCCCGACCGAGAGACGCACCGCGGCGATGGCCACCAGCAGGATGGCGGCCGCGACCAGCAGGATGGTGTCGAGGTGACCGGTCGTCACGGCCGCACCTCCGCACCGGTCCGGGGGCTGGGGCCCTCACGCTAGTGCGCGAGCGGTCTGTGCGGCCCGCCTCGGCGCGCCCGCAGCCGGTGCAGACCCGACGGCGTGATCGCGACGTCGACCGGGCGGTCGTGCGCCTCGGTGGGCAGCGTCTGGACCAGCTCGTCGTCGAAGAGCAGCACCGCCACCAGCACGCCTGGGCGGACCCGGTGCAGCGCCCTGTCGAAACTGCCTCCGCCGCGGCCCAGCCGGGTGCCGGCCCGATCCACCGCCAGGCCCGGGGTCAGCACCAGGTCGGCCCTGCCCAGAGCGTCCGCGCCCTGAGTGGCCCCGGTCGGCTCCGGGTTGCCGGCCGGGCCGGCGGCCAGGACGAGCCCGGGCCGCCACAGGATCCAGTCGAGGTCCCGGTCCGCCAGCACCACCGGCACGAGGACCTCGCCACCCTCCTCGTGCAGCGCACGCAGAGCCGGACCCGTGGGCGGCTCGCCCGGCATCGAGAGGTAGGCGGCGATGGTCTTCGCGCCGACCTGGCGGGCCAGCAGGAGCACCCCGTCGACCAGCGCCTGGCCCGCGGCATCCACCAGCTCGACCGGGCGTTCCCGTCGGGCGCGCAGCAGTCGGGCGCGCCACTGGGCCTTGAGCTCTGTCGGGGTGGGCACTGTGTCCTCCACGTGGGTGGCTGCTCGCAGCGAACCACACCCCTGCCGGGGCCATCGGAGCATCGGTTTCGGTCGGTGCGTCGCCCCGGCGGGATAGCCTGCCCGCCATGACAACCGAGCCGGTGCACAGCGTGCACAGCGGGGGCCTCGGTGCGTCGGGAGGGACGTCCGCGGACGGGCCTGGTCATGGGGTGCGCAAGGTCGTCATCCCGGTCGCCGGTCTGGGCACCCGCTTCCTGCCGGCCACGAAGGCCACCCCCAAGGAGATGTTGCCGGTCGTGGACAAGCCGGCGATCCAGTACGTCGTGGAGGAGGCCGTCGAGGCCGGGCTGACCGATGTGCTCATGGTGACCGGGCGCAACAAGAACTCCCTGGAGAACCACTTCGACCGCAACTGGGAGCTGGAGGCCTCGCTGGAGGCCAAGCACGACCAGCAGCGGCTGACCCGGCTGCGCGAGTCCACCGTGGCGGCCGAGATCCACTACGTGCGCCAGGGCGACCCGCGTGGGTTGGGTCACGCGGTGCTGTGCGCCTCGGCCCATGTTGGCGACCAGCACTTCGCGGTGCTGCTGGGCGACGACATCATCGACAAGCGCGACCCCCTGCTGCCGCGGATGATCGAGGTCGCCGCCGAGCGCGGGGGCTGCGTCGTGGCGCTCATGGAGGTGCCGCCAGAGCAGATCCGCTACTACGGCGCCGCCGCGGTTGCCCCGACCGCTCAGCCTGACGTCGTGGTGGTCACCGACCTGGTGGAGAAGCCGCAGCCGGGCCAGGCCCCGAGCAACCTGGCCGTCATCGGCCGCTACGTGCTGGCCCCGCAGATCTTCGATGTGCTGCGCGCGACCCCGCCCGGGGTCGGCGGGGAGATCCAGCTGACCGACGCGCTGCGCACGCTTGCCACCCATCAGGTGCCGGGAGGCCCGGTGCACGGCGTCGTCTTCCGGGGCCGTCGCTACGACACCGGTGACCGGCTGGACTATCTCAAGGCGGTCGTCCAGCTCGCCTGCGACCGGTCCGACCTGGGCCCGGAGTTCCGCGGCTGGCTGGTCGAGTTCGTCAACAAGAGCCTGATGTGAACCGGCCGCAGCCCGGCACGGGCGGAGAGGGAGGCCACTGGTGATCCGGGTCGAGGAGCACATGGACGCGGTGCTCAACGGCGTACAGCCGCTGTCGCCGCTGGAGGTGCAGCTCATCGACGCCCACGGCTGCATCCTGGCCGAGGACATCACCGCACCGCTGGACCTGCCGCCCTTCGACAACTCGGCGATGGACGGCTATGCGGTGCGCAGCGAGGACCTGGCGGGCGCAAGCGAGCCCGCCCCCGTGCGCCTGCCCGTCGTGGGTGACATCGCGGCCGGGTCCAGTCCGGCGTACTCGGTGCAGCCGGGTCTGTGCGTGCGCATCATGACCGGTGCGCCGGTGCCGCCCGGCGCCGACGCCGTCGTGCCGGTGGAGTGGACCGACGGCGGCGTGGCCAGCGTGAGCATCGACCGGCCGGTCACCCCGGGTGCCTACATCCGTCGGGCCGGCGAGGACGTCACGACCGGTGAGGTCGTGCTCGCCACCGGGGCGCACCTGGGGGCGGCCCAGATCGGGCTGCTCGCCGCGATCGGCCGGGACCGGGTGCCGGTGCGCCCGCGCCCGCGCGTGGTGGTGCTGGCCACCGGCAGCGAGCTGGTCGAGCCGGGCACCTCGTCGCTGGCTCCCGGGCAGATCTATGACTCGAACAGCTTCGCCCTGACCCTGGCCGCGCTGGAGGCCGGGGCGCTGGCATTCCGGGTCGGCATCGTCGCGGACGACCCGCGGGCGCTGGTCGACGCCATCGACGACCAGCTCGTGCGAGCCGACCTCGTGCTGACCAGCGGTGGGGTCAGCGCCGGCGCCTACGACGTGGTCAAGGAGGTGCTCGGCCGGGTGGGCGACGTGCGGTTCACCAAGGTCGCGATGCAGCCGGGAATGCCGCAGGGCTTCGGGCACATCGGCCCGGACCGTACGCCGATCTTCACCCTGCCCGGCAACCCGGTCAGCGCCTATGTCTCCTTCGAGGTCTTCGTCCGCCCGGCGATCCGCCGCATGCTGGGGGTTGATCCGTTGCACCGTCCGATGGTGCGGGCCCGGCTGCTCGAGCCGTTCCGGTCCTCGAGGGCCAAGCGAAGCTACACCCGCGGGTGGCTGGAGGTTGCTGACGGTCGCTACGTCGTGCGCCCGGTCGGAGGCTCCGGCTCGCACCTGGTCGCCGACCTGGCGCTGGCCAACGCCTTCATCGTGGTGCCCGAGGACGTCGAGGAGGTGCCAGCCGGGGCGACGGTGTCGGTGATGATGCTGGAGCGGAGGCAGGCATGAGCGAGCGGCTCACCCACGTCGACTCCCACGGCGCCGCGCGCATGGTCGACGTGTCGGACAAGCAGGTCACGGTGCGCGAGGCCCGCGCGAGTGGCCGGGTGCTGGTCAGCGCCGAGGTGCTCGCGCTGCTGCGCGGCTCCGGCGTGCCCAAGGGCGATGCCCTCGCGGTGGCTCGGCTGGCCGGGATCCAGGCCGCCAAACGCACCTCCGACCTCATCCCGCTATGCCACCCACTGGCGATCCACGCCGTCGCGGTCGAGGTCGAGGTGGGCACGGACGCGGTGCACATCGAGGCGCGGGTGCGCACTGCGGACCGGACCGGGGTGGAGATGGAGGCGCTCACCGCCGTGTCGGTGGCCGCCCTCGCCCTGGTCGACATGGTCAAGGCCGTCGACCGGGCCGCCGTCATCACCGACGTGCGGGTCGAGCAGAAGTCCGGTGGGCGCTCTGGCACCTGGCGGCGCGAGTGAGCGGGTCCGGACCGGATGCCGCGGGGCCAGCCGGGCTGGGGCAGCCCGCCCGGGTGCCGCGGGGCCTCGTGGTCACGGTGTCGAACCGGGCTGCGGCCGGGGTGTACGCCGACACCGCTGGGCCGCTGCTCGTCGAGGGGCTGCGCGAGCTGGGCCTGCAGGTCGACGGGCCCCGGGTGGTGCCCGACGGGGAGCCGGTGCGCGAGGTGCTGGCCGCCGCGGTCAGCTCGGCCTACGACGTCGTGGTGACCACCGGTGGGACCGGCCTGACCCCGACGGACCGGACCCCGGAGATGACGCGCCCACTGCTGGAGCGCGAGGTGCCCGGCATCGCCGAGGCCATCCGGGCTCGCGGTGTGGCATCGGGGGTGCCCACGGCGATGCTCTCCCGCGGGTTGGCCGGGCTCGCCGGGGCGACCCTGGTGGTCAACCTGCCCGGGTCACCGGGTGCTTGCCGGGACGGGCTCGCGGTGCTTGCCGGGGTGCTGAGCCATGCGATGGATCAGGTACGCGGCGGTGACCACCGGCGCGTCGAGGACCCCGGGTCGGGCCGTTGAGCACCGGCTGGCCGGCCAGGCTGGGCCACGCCCGGATCGGGCTGCGTCCGATCCGTCGCGGTGATGCCCGGACCTGGCGGGAGGTTCGGGCCCGCAACGTGACCTGGCTGGCGCCGTGGGAGGCGACCTCGCCGGGGTTGCGCGTCCCCGAGGAAGCCAGCTTCACCGCCATGGTCCGCCACCTGCGCGCGGAGGCCCGGGCCGGCAGGATGCTTCCCTTCATCGTCACCTACGACGGCCGGCTGGTCGGGCAGGTGACCGTCGGCGGGATCTTCTGGGGATCGCTCAGCGGTGGGCACATCGGCTACTGGGTGGACCGGGACTACGCCGGACGCGGCATCATCCCGATCGCCGTGGCACTGGTCAGCGACCACTGCTTCCGCACCGTCGGGCTACACCGTTTGGAGATCAACATCCGCCCGGAGAACGCGGCCAGCCTGCGGGTGGTGGCCAAGCTCGGCTTCCGGCCCGAGGGACGTCGGCTGCGCTACCTGCACATCGACGGGGCCTGGCGGGACCACCTGTCCTTCGCGCTGACCGCCGAGGAGGCTCGCGACGGGCTGCTCAACCGGCTGCTGGCCAGCGCCCGCAGCGAGCCGACCGCGCCGGGACAGCCCGGCTGAGCGAGTCACTGCGAATCCCTGCGAATCACTGCGAACCCGGCGACACGCCGCCGGGCGTGCACGATCCGGCCTCGGGTGCGACGTAGCGTTTCTCACCGTGGGCAGCGGCGTCATCTACGGGGCGATTGTGGCGGTGTGGGGTGCGGTCCTAGTGCCCATGTGGCTGCGTCGCCACGACGAGGCCACCGAGTCCCGCTCGGTCGACCGGTTCTCCCGCGCCATGCGGATCCTGTCCCGGCGTGAGCACGTCGGCGATCGGCGTTACGTCGTGATGCCCGCGCGGTCCAGCCACGCCACCGCGGCCGTGCTCTCCGCGCCACCCCGGCCGGGCTCGTCTGCCGGCGCGCCCCGAGCCAGAGCGGCGGCACGCCCACCGGCATCCCGCTCACCGCGCGGCATGGGTGCCCCGACCCGTCGAGCCGGACACGTGTCACTGGCCACCAGACGGCGCCGGGTGCTGCTGGTCGCGCTCGGGATGACCGGGCTCACCTCGGTGCTGAGCCTGCTAGCCGTTCTGAGCAGCCTGGTTCCCGTGCTCGCCGCCGTGCTGAGCACCGGCTACGTCGTCCACCTCCGGGTGCAGGCTCGCCGCCGGCTTGAGATCCACGTGCGCCGCGCCCGGGCGGCTCGCAGCGCCGACGCCCGGATGCACCGGCTGGACTCGGCCAGTCGGCTGGTCACCAGCCGGTTGGAGCGGCTGCGTCACCTCAGCGGCCAGCTGAGCGCGCACACCGCGCCGGCTGCCGCGGTGAGCGAGCCGCACACCGAGGACGCATCCGTTACCGCAGGGTGGCAGCCCGTCCCGGTGCCGCTGCCGACGTATGTGACCAAGCCAAGGGCGCCCCGGACCGCACGCCCGATCGACCTGAGCGGCCCGCGGGTCACCTCGGCGGGGCGCGTGGCCGGGCAGGCCCCCCTCGAGGCGGGCGAGGCGGCGAGTGCTGCCGTGGCCGGGTCGGCCGCTCAGCCGACCGCTCAGCCGACCGCTCAGCCGACCGCTCAGCCGACCGCTCAGCCGTTGGTGGCCGGTGGCTCATCCGGGCAACCCTCGCCGCCACGCGCCTCCAACCGGGCGGGGCTGCCCTTCGACCAGGAGTTGGACGACGAGCTAGACGCGATCCTCGAGCACCGCCGGGCCGTCAACGACTGAGCCCGACGAGCCGGTCGGGACTCTGGCACCCTGCGCCGACCGCGCGGGTTGGCCGCGACAGCTGCACGCCCGCCTCGTGCGATCTGTCCCGCCCGCGGACTCGGGCGCGCGGGCCCCGCCGCCGGCAGCGTGAGCGAGCGGGTGGGTTTGCTACCCTCGTCCGCGCGGTGAGAGCCGCGGAGGGGCTGTGGCGCAGTCCGGTAGCGCACCTCGTTCGCATCGAGGGGGTCAGGGGTTCAAATCCCCTCAGCTCCACCCAGACGGTCACCGTCTCCCGGCTCGGTATCGACGGGCGGCTGGCCAAGACGCTGACCACCTCCAACTCGGTGGCAATCTCCAGCCGACGAGTCGCTGATCTCCTTCGCCCGCACCACCAAGCGCAACGTTCGCCAGTGGCGTGACGGGCAGGTGGTGCTGCGCTGGACCACCGCCGGCATGCTCAACACCCAGCGGTCCTTCCGCCGCATCAGGGGTTACAAGCAGATACCCCAGCTCGTCGCTGCGCTCCACCGACACGCCCACCCCCGGCCCGCTGCCGCGGCTGACGGAACTGTCGGTACCGCGGCCTAGAGTTCACCGTGGATCGCCAGCCAAGTTCCACACGACTCGGGACCTACTCCCTGGTGGCCATCCAAGTCGAACTGGTCGGCTCGAAGTCACCAGTCGGCACCGAGCACTGCTCTTCACCCCGGGCAGGTGGGGGCGTCCCGGGGGAGTGCCCGGCTTGCTCGCCTGGCCGTTTCAGAGGGACGTGCTCACGCCATCCCGACCCTGGCTCTGCATAGAGGCCCGGCGGGATGCGAGGGCTTCGAGGATCCCGACGTCCACACGGTCACGGAACTGGTTGACCTCCCGTGTGGTCCCGTGCGAGGCCGCCTCGTGAGAGCAGTTCACCCACCGCGGTGCGAGGACCTCGGTCGGCTGGTACCCCGCGACGACGTCCCCGACGCGCCAGCCCGGCTTGCCTGCTGTGGCCCAGCAGCTGTAGAGGCTGCCGTCCGCGTTGATGACCGCACCCTCGGCGCCGCCCACCCGGGCGCAGTAGGGGCAGTCCCGTGTGCCGTCCGCGCTCACGGTCGCCCCGAACCCCAAACCGATCGCCATCGTGTAGACGTCAACGAAGGTCTTCGCCAGGTCCTTGCCGAGCCGCAAGTCGTTGCCGAACCCGATCCCTACGTCGTCGATGAGTGCCAGGTGCAGGCTCTTGCGTCGTACTCCGCAGTCGGCCAGATCTCGAACGAGACCGTGCAGAGTGTGGACGTTGCGATGTGAGACATTGACGCGGAAGTGCCAGTCGAGGTCCGTGGCCTGGGCCGCCTCGGACACGTTGCGCAGGATGCGGTCGTAGGTCGCTCGCCCGCGGCGGGTCAGGCGCAGACTGTCGTGGCTCTCGCGACCGCCGTCGATGGAGACCTGCACCCCGGTGAGGCCCGTCGTGGCCAGGCGGGTCGCGGTGCGGGCGGTGAGTAGCACCGCGTTGGTCACCATCTGGGCGTCCGCGAGGCCGAGGGGGCGGCATTCGTCCAGCAGCCGGATGCACCCGGCGAGGTTCAGCAGAGGTTCACCACCGAACAGCAGCAGCGACAGGGCTTGGACACCCTGACGGGCCATCTGCTGCGCGAGAAAGGTCCTGATGGAAACGACTGTGGAGGCCCGCAGGCGGACGGTCTCGATCCGGCTCGTCGCGCCGGGAACGGACACCTCGTTCTGGAAGCAGTAGCTGCAGGTCAGGTTGCAGTCCGTGGAGGTAAGGACCGTGGCTGCATACGTCCCGGACGGTCTCAGCGTGCCCAGGGTGGACTTGTCCACCGCCTGCCGGGCCGCCTTTGTCAGGGTTCTGCCGCGCACGGCTTCCTCCGGTAGCCGCGCGGCGCGCCGGCCCCGCACGAGCCACCAACAGTCCTGCCCACGCAATAGGCGTTCCTCACTCACCACTGCCCCGTTCGGTCCCGCTGGGTGGACCGGTCGCTCTCCCGCGGCGACCGGTCCACCCAGGCGTGGCGGTCACCCGTAGACGTTGCAGATCACGCGGTCCTCGACGTCCAAGACCTCGATGCGCACCCTGGTCACCTCCCTCCCACCTCAGGGCAGTCCCGGCGGGCCGCGCCACCGGGGCGTACCGCAAGTGGGACGGTAATGGAAGTCACAGGTATCCGCAATGGGTGTTGCACAATAATTATTGGTGATCTAGCGTGGAGGGCGCCTTGAGCTCGGAGGAACTGGAGGCGATGCGGGCACTGGCCAACCCGGTGCGCGTGCGCATCTACGAAGTGCTGGCCCAGGAGGGACCGATGACGGTGACGTCACTGGTGGAGCGGGTGGGGACACGGTCCGGCTCGGTCAGCTACCACCTGAAGATCTTGCTGCGCCACGGATACGTGGAGGACGCCGTTGACGCCGGACGGGACCGCCGCGAGCGGTGGTTCCGAGCCCGCTCCGGCGGACTGCGCCTTTCTGGGCGTGAGCTGGCCGACCGGGATCGGGACGAGAGCACGAGATCCGCGGCCCTGAATGCCATGCTCGGCGAGCATCTAGCGCATGTGACCCGGTGGATGCGCGACTGGCACAAGTGGCCGCCGGAGTGGCTGGAAGCCTCCCGCGCGGCAGACACCTTCCTGCAGATGACACCCGAGGAACTAGCTCACTTCTCGCAGGACCTCGACGCCCTGATCCGCCGGTGGACCGAGCGCGTGTCGGATGCAGTGGCCGCAGAGCCGGGGCACGCCGAGCGGCGCACTGTCTTCATCCTCACCCACGCCTACCCCGAGACGAGATGACCGGTCAGCCGCTGGCCGTGGAGGCCAGGCGGTGGTCCGGCAATAGCCGGCCGGCTTTGGCGGTGTACTTGGCTGGGCTCACCGCGGACCTGGTCGGGGATTTCGCATGGCTCGTCGGACTGTCTTGGGCGGCCGCGCAAGCAGGCGGCGTTGAGGCGGTGTCGGTGGTGCTGACGGTCGGTGAAGCCCCCCGGGCTCTGTTAATCCTCCTGGCGGGAGGCGTGGTCGACCGAGTGGGGGCGGTCCGGGTCGCGCAGTCCGCTCAGGTCGGGCGCATCGTCGTCATGGCGGCCATCTCCGGCCTGGCCCTCACCGGCACCGCCAACGTCGCGGTGCTCGCCGCGGCCGCCTGCCTGTTCGGCGTCCTCGACGCCGGCCGCATGCCCGCCAGCGCCTCCCTGCCCGTCCTGCTGTTCGGCCGAGAGCGGATACCCGCTCTCCAGACGGTCATCGGGTCAACGAGCAGGCTCGCCTCCGTCGCCGGCTCGGCGCTGGGCGGCCTGGTCGTCGCCGCAACCGGGTTGGCCGGTGCGGCCCTGCTCAACCTCACCCTGTTCGCGGCCAGCTTCGTGTCTATCGTGTGGCTGGGGCGCCGTCTGCCCTTCACGCCTCGACCGCACCCACCTGGCGCGGGCAGCCACTGGGCCGAGGCGACCGCAGGATTCGCCTACGCGTGGCGCCACCGCGTCCTCGGTCTGCTCGTGCTCACCATCGCCGTGCTGAATCTGGTCGCCACCGCCCCCCTCAACGTGGGGTTCGCATTGCGCGCCCAACAGGAAGGTTGGGGGGCCGGGGGACTCGGCTGGCTCACCGCGGTCTACAGCGCCGGCGCCGGCCTCTCCGGCCTGGCGGTCTCCGTGGCGCGCCGGCACCTGAACGCGCGACTGGCCCTTGGTCTGTGCGCGTTGAACGCGACCGCGCTGCTCGCCTTTGGTGCCAAACCCGGGCTGCCCTACGGACTACTGCTCGCCTTGGCCCTGGGGGCCACGGTCGGGCCCGCAAGCTCACTGCTCACCGGCCTGGCCATGCGCGAGACCGACCCGGAGGTTCTCGGGCGCGTGACCAGCCTCATGACCTTCGCCTCGTTCGGGCTCACCCCTCTCTCGTTCCCGGTCTTCGGTCTGCTCACCTCGGCGATCGGCCTCGTGTCAGCCTTCGCCCTGTGCGGAGGCGCCCAGTTGGCCGTCGTCATCGCGGTCTGGGCCACACCAGTGCGACACCTCGGTGCTGCGCGACCCCTCTCCGAGCCTGCGTGACCGACAGTGGCCTTTCGTTCTACCAGGCTCTTGCCCCCATGTACGACCACCTGACAGCCGGGGACGACTACGAGGCGCTGGGACAGTCGCTGGCAAACGTCCTCGCACCGGTCACCACCGGGCCCCGCCTTCTGGATGTGGCGACCGGGACAGGGCGGAGCGCTGAGATCTGGCGTCGTCTCGGATATCAGGTGATCGGATGCGACCTCAGCTTCGAGATGCTGCGCAGTGCCAACGTGAAGCGGAGCCTCGCTGGCATCCCGTTGGCGGCCTGCGATATGAGACGGCTCCCGTTCCTGAGCTCCCGCTTCGATGTCGTCACCTGCGTGGACGACGCGGTCAACCATCTGGGCGATGAGGCTGACTTGCTCGCCTCCTTCAGCGAGGCACGCCGGGTGTTAGCCCCAGGCGGTGTCTACCTCTTCGACGTCAACAGCGCCGCGGCGTACGCATGGTTCGACGAAGAGCACGTCCTCCGCCACGACGATTCCCTCTTCGTCTGGCGTGGACGACCTGCCGCCGAGCCCGGCAAGCACTGCGCTGAAGTCATCGCCCTCCGCCGGACCCCAGGTGGCTGGCAGGGTACCGAGGGAACCCTGACAGAGACCTACTTCGACCGCAAGCTCCTCCGCCGCTGCCTGGGCCGAGCCGGACTAACAGTGCTCGGCGCCTACGGTTGGCGCGACGGTGGCCTCGTCCTTTCCGGCAGCGAAGAAGTCGGCCCCAAGACCTACTGGGTCACCAGGGTGGCCACGTAGACGTTTCCCGGTGGCGTGTCGCCGGCTGCCTCCGGCGCACGAGGTGACGCAATCCGTGCTTCGGGCTTGCCACCGCAGAGGCTTCGGTCACGATCGGGAAACGACCGCTTGCCACGGACCTGCTTGCAGACGCGGTGTCTATGGGAGATCCAGGGCAGCGGCCACGCTGCCGATCTTCTGCACCAGGCGCAGTGTTCGGGGGATCTCCGCGGGGCTGCCGCGGCCAAGGCTGGTCGGCAGGCCGTCACGGATCCGCCGGTGTCCGGTGAGGGAGTAGTAGCCCAGCACTGCGTGCTGGTCGTCCGCTGTCTCGCACCAGACGAACGTGCGGGCGACCCGTCGCGCCTGGGCGCCGGCTGCCTGCTCGCGCAGCCAGGTGTCGAGCTGGGGCTCGCCGGAGTCCAGCGAGTCGAGCCGGGGCCGGGCGGGGTCTAGCGGCTCGGCGCGCTCCTCCACGGCCGAGCGCACGAGCTCGCTGACCGGGACGTTCAGCAGTGCCGCCGCGTGCCCCACGCGGGACCTGCTCTCCGGCCGGACCTCGAGTCGTGCGCTGGCCGCTGCCATAGAGTCCACCTCTCGCGTCCACCTCTCGCCTGCACGACGATCGTGCGTACTGATGCCGGGTTCGGCAGTCCTCAGGATGCGCCGCATCCTTCGTGAGCTGCACGCCCGGGGCGACACCGCAGATGACGTCCTCATCCTCCTCGAGCTCGTGCGGGCCCCCGGTGCTGGAGCGCTCCTGCCCGACCTCGTGCTGGCCCACGACGCACCCGGCGTTGCCGTGAGAGCGTTCGCGGAGGGCGTCGACGGACGTGAGGTCTTCCTGTTGACGCGCCAGAACCGTCCCCCTGTCGTCGCAGCAGTCTCCGCGGCGCTGCGCGGCGCTGCACGGCGCCGTACGGCGCTGTACGACGCAGCACTGACCGCGCGTCCTGACGCGTCCCCACCTCACAGGTGCGGCTTGACCTGGGTGGTGTAGATGGTCTCGAGCGTCTTCTTGAGCGCGTTCATCTGCCCCCCTACGTCGCCGCGCTGGGTGAGGATGTTCGCGCACGCACCCGCCATCTCCTGGTCACCGCCCGGCAGGAACACCCGGGCCCAATCTTGAGCGCGAGTCACTGCGAGCTGGTCGATGGCGACCTGGCTCTGTGGCGCCTTGGCCACAAGGCTCGCGGTCTTGGCCGACTTGCGCACCGGCATGTACCCGGTGGCCTGTGCGAACAGCAGGGTGTTCTCCGGGGAGGTGAGGAACTTGATGAAGGTGGCGGCCGCGAGCTGGTTCTCGCGCGGGATCTTCTTCGGGATGCCCACCCCAGCCCCGCCCGTCGGGCACACCGGGCTGGTCGCCTCGGGCCCACCGGGCAGGAACCCGGCACCGACCTCGAACTTGGCCACTTTCAGGATTCCGACGAGGCTGCCGGTGGAGCCGATCGTGGCGCTCACCGCGCCCGCGGACAGGTCGTTGGTGGAGTCCTTGCTCGCCACGCCTGACCACTTGCCCTTGTAGACGGCGTCCTGCAGGAACTGCAGCGCCGCGACAGAGCGCGGCGAGTCGCACGTGATGTCGAAGGAATCCTTCGCCGACCAGCCGCCGCCCCACCCCCACAGGTTGTTCTGGAAGCTCCAACCGGCGTAGCCGGCCAGCGCGGGCAGCTGGAAGGCGTGCTGAATCCCGTGGTTGGCGGCATTCAGCCGCGGTGCCCATTCGGCGAACTCGTCCCACGTCTTCGGGGCGCGGTCGGGCAGCCCGGCGGCGGCCCAGTGGGCCTTGTTCCAGTAGAACAGCGGCGTCGAGCGCGCCCACGGGATGGCCCACGTCGCGCCTGCGTACTGGTAGTCGGCCAGAAGCTGGTCGCGGTAGTCGCTGGTGTCGATGCCGACTGCGCTGATGAGCGAGTCCAGCGGGATGATCGAGTCGAGCATGTAGTACCGGAACCACCACACGTCGGAGAAGACGACGAGGTCAGGCAGGCTGCCCCCCGCCTGGGCCGCCTGGAACTTCTGCGCGATGTCCTCGTACGACGCCCCGGCGGTGACGAGCTCGACGCGGATGGCTGACTGGCTGCGGTGGAAGGCGTCGATGATCTGCTGCGACACCGCCTGCGACGAGCCAGGGTTGTTGGACCACCAGGTGATCTTGCCGGCGGGCTTGACGCCGGAGAGGTCGACCTGTCCAGGAGTCTTGGACGAGCTGGTGGCCGACGTCGCCGGTCCGCTGCAGGCTGCCAGCGCGACAGCGGACAGGCCCGCTGCTGCGAGGCCGAGGAAGCGACGTCGGTCGATCCCGGCGGGCGAATCAACGCCGGACTCCTGCAGGGACATGCTGACTCCTTCTCTGGTTGTGTGATGTGCAGGGGAGGATCGGGCTCAGGCCTTGACGCCGCCCTGGGTCAGGCCGGTGACGATGTGACGCTGCAGTGCGGTGAAGACGAGAAGGACCGGCAGCAGGACCATCACGGTCCCGGCCATGACTACCCCGTAGGAGGCGGCGGAGTTCTCGCTGTTCGAGAGCAGGGTGAGGCCAACCGGCAGGGTCATCATGTCTGGCTTCGAGACGATGACAAGCGGCCACAGGTAGTCGTTCCACTCGAAGACGATGTTGACCAGCGCGACCGTCGCGATGCTCGGGGCGCTCATCGGCACGACGATGCGCCACAGACGACGCCAGTGCCTGGCGCCGTCGATCTCGGCGGCCTCCAGCACCGAGACCGGCAGGGTGAGGAAGCTCTGGCGCAGCAGGAACGTGCCGAACCCGGTGCCAAGGCCCGGGAGGATGATCCCCCAGAACGTGTCCTGCCCGCCGAGCTGGCTGATGAAGACGTAGTTGGGGACGAGGCTGACCTGCGCCGGCACCATCATCGTGGCGAGGATGGCCCAGAAGACGTAGCGCCTTCCAGGAAATCGGACAAAGACGAGCGCGTAGGCCGTCAAGATCGCAAGCAGGACCTTGATCCCTGCCCCTATCGAGGTGACGACCGCGGAGTTCAGGAACAACCGGGGAAAGGGCACGGTCCGGGCGGCGTCGGCATAGTTCGCCGCACGCAACGGGCTGGGAAACACCACGAGCTTCTGGGTGATGACATCGGCTGGGCTCTTGAAAGAGGACAGCACCATGTAGGCCAGCGGCAGGACGACGACGAGCGTTGCCAGGATCAACGGCAGGTAGTCCCCTGCCAGCGTGGCGCCCAGGTTTAGCCGCGGCATCGGCCGCTGCTCGAGACTGCGCTCGGCCCTCACAGGTAGTGCACCCGCCGTTCGAGAAGCACCAGCTGGATGAGTGTCAAGATCACCAGTATCGCGAACAGCACTGTCGAGATCGTTGCGGAGTAACCGGCCTGGTTGTAACCCCCGAAGGCCTGCAGGTACGCGTCGTAGATCAGAGTCGTGGTTCCGCGTCCGAGCGGTGTCATCACCCGGATGAGGTCGAACGCCTGAAGCGAGTTGAGGATGCTCGTCACCATGAGGAAGAACGTGGTCGGTGAGAGCAGGGGCAGCGTGATCGAGATGAGGGTGCGTCGTCTGTTCGCGCCGTCGATAGCGGCCGCCTCGAGGACGTCGCGGGAGACGGACTGCAGCCCGGCCAGGTAGATCACCGCGGCGTACCCGAGGTTCTTCCAGACGTACACCAGGATGACCATCACCAGGCTCAGCGACGGGTTGTTGAACCACTGCGGGCTCGAGAGGCCCACCTGCCGCAGGATCGCACCGAGTGCCCCGACGGTCGGGTCGAAGAGGTACTGCCAGGCCAGCCCCACGCCGACACCGGACAGCACGAAGGGGGAGAAGACCGTGGCCTGCGCGAATCCCGCCCCCGGCACCTTCCGGTTCAGGCCCAGCGCCACCAGCAGCCCGAGCCCCATCGACAGTCCGACGGTGGCGACGGTGAAGACCGCTGTCGTCGTGAGGACCTGCCGAGCCTCCGAGGAGGTGAAGAACGTGACGTAGTTGCGCAGGCCAACCGCCTGCGCCGTCGGTGCGCCCAGGGTCCAGTTCAGCGTCGAGTAGTAGATGTTCAGGATCAGTGGGCGATAGGTGAAGATCACGATCAGGGCGACATTGGGCGCGGCGAACGCGAGGAACACCAGCGCCTCGCGGCTGCCACGTGTGGTGAGCCTGTGCCGCCTCCGAGGGGAAGCGGTCCGTGTCGACGGGTGCTCTGGGGCTTCAGCCTCGGGAAGATCGGTGACAGCCTGCTCGGTCTGCGCTGTCATGCGGGGGAGTCAACCGAGAGCCGATGTACCGATCGTGACCGGCCGGTGAACGGCTCGCACCCATATGTCGACGCCTGCCTGCACGCCCTGGTGCCCCGTGCCTGTCCCGGCTCTGGCAGACCTGTGCGTGAGCTGCCTGGGGGTCAGCGCAGGAACGTGATCAGGTCGTGGGCACCATCGGGCCGGGCGGCTTCGACGTAGAAGCGGGTGCTCCCCTCCGGTCCTCCTCGCCGGGAAGGTCCAGGGGGTGGCAGCACAGCAGCATCTCCCAGCCACCACCGCGTCGGTGCAGCACCGGGTCCTTGACCCCGGTGAGCTCGTCACCGGGGTGCACGGGCGCACGTTCGCCCTCCGCCAGCCCGTCCGGGGTCGCGGCGGTCGGGCTGTCGAGCCACCAGTGCTTCGTGCGGCGTGTCTGTTTCGCGGGCTCGCGCCGTCTTTGCCACGGTGGTCGAGAAGGGGAAGAATGCCCGTGTGGGAACGGGGTCGGTCGCGTCGGTCAGGGCCGTCTGCGTGCGGTGCGGCACGGTGGATGTCCCGGCCGCGCTAGCCCAGCTGCTGCTGGCCCAGCCTGATGTCGACGGCGACTCGCGCAACCGCGTGGAGTTCGCCTGTCCCCGCTGTGGGGGGCTGTGCTCCCAGCGCATCGACGAGCGCGCCACACGTCTGCTAGCCAGTGCCGGCCTGACACTGCTGGCCCCGGACCGGGGGCCGCGTCGGGCCGCTCGCGGGTCTGGATCACGGCCCGCCTGAGCGCGGGCGACCGGGTATCGGGCGCCAGGGCATCTGCGGACATCTGCGCGGAAATCAGCGCGACAAATGACTCATTGTGACGTCACATGACCCTCTGGAAATAGTCAAGGATCCCTTGGGTCACTCTAGTCAAGTTTGCTTGTTGGCCATCTGAGGGCCATCTACAGTCCAAATCATCCGCAGGTCCGGGCCGGTCCTCCGCCCCGGCCGTGGTGGGTGGGGGGATCTGGATGTTGCTGCCCGGGCAGTCGATGACGCTGAGCGTCATCGTTGCGACGCGGAACGAGTCGGCCAACGTCGGGCCGCTGCTCACGGCCCTGCATGCCGCTCTGGGTGGGCTCGCCGCCGAGATCATCGTCGTTGACGACAGCAGCGACGACACCCCGGCTCAGGTCCTCGCAGTCGCCGAGGGTGCCGGCCATCCGGTCCGCTTGCTGCACCGGGAGGTCGACGAGCGGGTCGGCGGGCTCGGTGGTGCCGTGCTGGCGGGTCTGCGCTGTGCGCGCGGTGACTGGGCCGTGGTCATGGACGGGGATCTCCAGCACCCTCCGGGGCTGGTTCCTGAGCTGCTCGCCGCTGGGCAGCGGTCCGGAGTCGACCTGGTCGTGGCCAGTCGCTACGCCGGTGCGGGAGGCGCCCAGGGGTTGGCCAACCGGGTCCGCTCGTTCGTCTCGCGCGGCGCGACCACGCTGGCGAAGGCCACTTTCCCTCGCCGCCTGGCCGAGTGCACCGACCCGATGAGCGGCTTCTTCGCCGTGCGCCGCGCGGCGGTGGATCTCGACCGGCTCAGGCCACGAGGGTTCAAGATCCTCCTCGAGATCATCGTCCGGTCCGTCCGGCTTCCCCTGACAGAGGTCCCCTTCCAGTTCGGCGTCCGGCTCAGCGGCCGCAGCAAGGCCTCGATCCGGGAGGGGCTGCGCTACGCCGGCAAGCTCGTCAGCCTCCGGTGCCTGCCGGTGCGTGGCGCCAGTGCGCGCACTGGGCGGCGTGCCGCCGGGTTCGGTGCCGTCGGGGTCAGCGGGATCGTGGTGAACAGCCTGGCGCTGTGGCTTCTCGTCGGGGTGGCCGGTGTCCACCTTCTGCTGGGGGCGACCCTGGCCACCCAGCTCTCGACGGTGTGGAACTTCGTCCTGACCGATCGGCTGGTCTTCGCCGGAGCCAAGCGGCTGCCCGGTTGGAGCCGGTTGGCCGGCTTCGTGGCCGTCAACAACGCGGTCCTGCTCTTTCGCCTGCCCTTGCTCTCGCTGCTGGTCACCTTCACCGCCGTGGGCTACCTGCTCGCCAACGTGGTGACCTTGCTCGCGGCCTTCGCCGTGCGCTTCGTGGTCTCTGACCGCCTGCTGTTCTCCCGAGGAGTTTCGATGACTCTCACATCGGGCCGCATCCACCCTGATGCAACCAGCCGGCCCGCCCTGCCGGACCGGGCCACACCCGCGCCATCCCGGCGCCCGGGAACACCGGTCAACCTCGTGGTCGACCTTCGCCCGCTGAGCTCGTCGGCGTTGGCCGCACGCTCTGCGTGCGAGCTGGTCTATCGCTACGACATCCACGGCATCCTCACGATCGGGTCCGCGGTCATGCTCGGCGAGCTCGAGGCCTTTCGCCGCGACGGCGTGCAGGGCCCGATGGACATCGAGATCCGCCCGGGCAGGGTCGGTGAGGGCACACTGCGGCGTCGCCCCCGCGTCACCCAGTTCGCCACCCCGGTCGCGGTCGCCTACCAGGAGCATCTCGGTCGCGCCGGCTCGGACTTCCTGATCGAGATGTCCGACCGGATCGAGGTCGTCGTCGGGCCGCTCTTGGTGCGCTCCCCGCATGTTCTCTACACCAACGTCGTCGAGGCCCTGCTGCGCTTCGCCCTGGTCTCGCGTGGCTACATGCTGCTGCACTCAGCCTGCCTGGAGCTCGACGGGTGCGGTGTGATGCTCTCCGCGTTGACCGACACGGGCAAGACCGGGACCATCCTGCGCCTGCTGAGGGAGAACGACGCCCGGTTCCTCTCCGACGACATGACGATCATCGGCCCCGACGGGGTGGCGCTGAGCTACCCCAAGCCCCTCACGATCAGTCAGCACACCCTGCGGGCCGTCAACGCCGGGGACCTGACGCCGGGGGAGTGGCGGAGGCTGCGGGTGCAGAGCCGGTTGCACTCCCGGGAGGGTCGCGGGATCGGCGCGAGGCTCGGCAGGATGAATCTTCCGATCATGAGCCTGAACGCAGTCACGCAGCTGGTCGTGCCACCCCCCAAGTACGCCGTGGACCGGCTCGTCCCCTGCTGGCACGCGCGCTCGGTGAAGATCGAGGAGATCTTCGTCATCGAGCGCGACGACCTGGCGCTGCACGAGATCGACCCCGCGGGCCTGGCCGACGAGCTGATCGTCAACACCGATGACGCCTACGGGTTCCCGCCCTTCGCCTACTTCGCCCCGGCGCTGGTCATCGGCGGGCTGGGTTATGAGGAGCTGCGGGCCAGGGAGCGGGCGATCCTGGTCAGCGCCCTGGGCACCGGCGTGCGGGCCAGGCGGCTGGCCACGCCGGACTACAGCTGGGCAGACCGCATCCCGGCACTGGTCTCGCGCCGGGTCCGGGGTCTGACCGATGGCATGGCCGATGGCATGGCCGAGGGCATGGCCGATGGCATGGCCGATGGCACGGCGGGGGGCAGGGTCCAACAGGAAGCTCTGCCGGGGGTGACAGCCCAGGCGGAGACAGGCCCGCCCATCCGAGGTCGCCGGTCCGTCCTGCGGGCGGGTCTGCCCGCCCGGCGCCGATAGCTCAGGCGGTGGGCGCGATGGGACTCCGCAGCGGCCGAGGCGAGCCGACACCAGGTCCAGGACGGTCAGGGGACGAAGCAATGGCGATGCACGGAGGGTCATCGAGGTTCACCTGGCGGGTGCTGCTCGTCGGGGTTGTCAGCCTCGCTCTGACATCGTTGTCCGGGCCGGCATGGGCCGCCAGGTCACCCAACACGAGGATCACCGCCAAGCCCGCCTCGATCACCAGCAGCACGACGGCGTCGTTCAGCTTCACCTCGACGATGAGCGGGTCGACCTTCACCTGCACCCTGGACGCCGGAGACCCCGTCGGGTGTTCCAGCCCGACGAGATACACCAACCTGCCCGACGGCGCGCACACCTTCTCCGTCTACGCCACCGCCCGGGGCGCATCTGACGCCTCTGCGGCGACCTACTCCTGGACCATCGACACGCTCGCCCCCACCGTCCCGGCCAACCTGACCGCCTCGACTCCGACGTCCACCTCGGTCGCGCTGGCGTGGACCGCCTCGACCGACCCGGGTGGCTCCGGGGTCAGCGGCTACACCGTCTTGCGCAACGGGAGCCCCCTGGCCTCGATCGGTGCGGTCACCAGCTACACCGACACGACGGTGGCGGCCGGGTCCACCAACACCTACGCGGTGGCTGCCCTCGACAGGGCAGGCAACTCCTCCGGCCCGAGCTCGCCGGTCATCGCGACGACCCCAGACTCGGCTCCCGCGCCCACCGCGGGGTATGCCAGCGCGCTGACCCGGGCGCCGTACCTGACCGACCTGGTCGGCCTCGGCGTCATCGTCAACTTCGCCACGGACCGCTCGAGCTCGGTGGCCTCGGTGGCGTTCGGCTCGGCCTCGAGCGGGACGTGCACGCTGAGCACGACCGTCTCGGCCAGCAGGATCACCGTCGCCGTGGGGTCGGTCTACGAGTACCAGTGGAAGGCCAAGCTGACCCTGCCGACGACGGGGACCTACTGCTACCGCCCCTACCTGGGCAGCCTGGACCTGCTGGGCACCAACCCCTCCCCGCAGTTCGACACCCAGGTGCCGGTCGGCTCGACCCAGCCTTACTCCTTCGCCGTCCTCGGTGACTGGGGCCAGGCCTACGCCTCGCCGGGCAACCTCAACCAGACCAACCTGCTCGCCCAGATCGCCAAGAGCGGCGCGCTCTTCGCGGTGACGACGGGAGACAACGGCTACCCGTCGGGCAGCCAGCTCAACTACGGGGACCTGCAGCAGTCCGGCGCCGACATCAGCGCGATCTTCGGGGTTGGGCAGTGGGGCGTGCCCGGCGCGAGCATCCCGCTCTTCCCGGCCATCGGAAACCACGGTCTGGCGCGCAACGACGCCATCCACCCGCAGTTCGCCAACTGGCCGCAGGACAGCGCAGTGGCGACGTCGAACGGCAGCTACTCGCGCACCTACTATCCAAGCGTCAACGGAAGCGCTGCGGCGAACTACCCCAGCCCGTGGTACGCCTTCGACGTCGGCACGTCGCGCTTCTACGTCCTCGACGCCGCATGGGCGGACAACAACGTCGGCACCGGGACCGTCTACTCCGACGAGTACCTCTCGCACTGGACGCCCGGCTCCGCGCAGTACCAGTGGCTGCTCAACGACCTGCAGGCCCACCCCTCGGGGCTGAAGTTCGCGTTCTTCCACTACCCGCTCTACTCCGACCAGCCCAGTGAGAGCTCGGACACCTTCCTGCAGGGTGCCAGCAGCCTCGAGGGCCTGCTGGTCAGCCACGGGGTCGCCATGATCTTCAACGGCCATGCGCACATCTACCAGCGCAGCGTCGGGCTCGACGGGCTCGTCAGCTACGTCACGGGCGGGGGCGGCGGCAAGGCCCAGTCGACGGGCCGCTGCAGCGGCAACGACATGTACGCCATCGGCTGGTCCTACACGAAGGGCCGCGGCACAGCGTGCGGGGCGGCGCAACCGCCGAGCTCGGACGCGCAGGTCTACCACTTCCTCAAGGTGAGCGTTGCGGGCACGCAGGTCACCGTCACGCCAACGGACTCGACCGGGGCGACCTTCGACGTGGCGACCTACAACTTCACCGCCGCGCCGGACACCTTCATCGACTCGGCACCTCCGCCCGCCACGCCGAGCAGCTCGGCCAGCTTCAGCTTCCACGCCAGTGTCACCCCGGCCACGTTCACCTGCGCCCTCGACGGTGCCGCACCGACGAACTGCACCAGCCCGGTCGACTACGCCGGGCTCGCCGAAGGCAGCCACACCTTCAGCGTCCAGGCGACGGTCGCCGGGGTGTCGGACCCGCAGCCGGCGGTGCTGACCTGGACGGTGGACTCCACGGCGCCCTCCACCCCGACCGGCTTCACGGCCACCGCGACCTCGCCGTTCTCCGTCGAGCTGACCTGGTCGGCGTCCACGGACAACACCGGAGTCACCGGGTACGACGTCTACCGTGATGGTGCGCTCTACCAGTCGCTGCCGGCCACCACGACCGGCTACACCGACACCGCGGTGCTGGCCGCCTCCACCTACGGCTACGCGGTCCGGGCCCGCGACATCGCCGGCAACGCCTCGGCGCTGACCCCGACCGTGTCCGTGACCACACCGGCACCGGCCCCGCTGGTCTTCTCCGACGGCTTCGAGTCCGGGGACCTGTCGGCCTGGCGCACCACGTCCGGTCTGGTCGTGCAGACCGGCGCGGTGCACACCGGTTCCTACGCCGCGCGGGGCAGCACCACCAACGGCGCGACCTACGCCAAGGTCAGCATGCCGGGCAGCTACGCCGACGCGTTCTCCAGGATCTGGTTCGAGGTGATCTCCCAGACCGACCAGATCAACTTGCTGCGCTACCGCGACGGTGCCGGCGCCTCGCTCGGCTACGTCTACCTCGCCTCCAGCGGGCGGCTCGGCTTCCACAACGACGCAACCGGCAAGAACACGCTCAGCTCGGTGTCCCCCGGCCCCGGGTGGCACGCGCTCGAGCTGGAGATGTCCCCGTCGGCAACGCCGGGAGGGCTCGGGACCTTGCGGATCTGGCTGGACAACACCGTGGTCACCGACCTGTCCGCCACCTCGGTCGACGTCGGGTCCACACCGGTGGGGGGCATGCAGATCGGTGAGACCCAGACCGGTCGCAGCTACGACATCGTGTTCGACGACGTGGCGTTCGGCACCAGCCGCATCGGACCCTGAGGCGTGCGGCAGCCAGCACCGTCCGAGCGGGCCGGGTCGCACATCCAGGGCCCCCCCGCGGGTGCGGTCGGCCTGCTCACCCGCACCACCGTCACCGGCGCTCCCCGCACCTCGCGGCATCGTTTCATGGCCGCGCTGCGCCTGGACGGGGTAATGCTCGGTGCTGCCGTCGTGATCGGGACGGTGGCACGGACGGTGGACCTCGGTGAGGTTGGCCTCAACAGCGACGAGGCCGTCTACGCCGGGCAGGCGGCCTCGCTGGCCGGCAACCCCCATTTCACCGAGCTCTTCCCGGTCGTGCGGGCACACCCGCTGATGTTCCAGGTGCTCATCTCGGCGTTCTACCGCACCGGGATCCCCGAGCTGCCGGGCCGCTACGGGGCGGCCGCCTTCGGGGTGGGCACCATCGTGGCGACCTATCTGGCCGGCCGGCTGCTCTACCGCCCCCGGGTGGGGGCGATCGCGGCCCTGCTGCTGGCCGTCATGCC
Organism: Actinomycetes bacterium; assembly: GCA_021848885.1. Classification (GTDB taxonomy): domain Bacteria; phylum Actinomycetota; class Actinomycetes; order JAJZTN01; family JAJZTN01; genus JAJZTN01. Next base: position 4,236 of record JAJZTN010000014.1, on the reverse strand, counting down.
CTACCACGTCGTGGTGAGCCGGCAGGTGCTCCTCGACGGGCCGATGACGTTCTTCACCACCTTGGCCCTGGTCTGCCTGGCCGCGCTGGGCCGCTCGGGTTCGCCACGCTGGCTGGTCGGCGCCGCGGCCAGCCTCGGACTGGCGGTGCTGACCAAGGAGAGCGCCCTCGTCCTGCTCGGCTCGATGTTCGTGCTCGTCGCGCTGGTGCCGCGGCTCGGGCGGCCGCGCGGGCACCTGCTGGCTGCCATCGGCACCGGTGCTGCCCTCGTGCTCGCCTACCCGCTGGTCACCGCGATGGCCGGCGGGGCCCGGACCGGCCAGTCCTACCTGTTGTGGCAGCTGACCCGTCGGCCCAACCACGGCTTTGCCTTCTACCTCACCGCGGTGGCCCCGGCCATCGGTGTGCTGGTTCTCGGGCTGGTCGTCGTAGGGATCCTGCTGCGCCGCTCCCGATGGCAGGAGGTGGCCCTCATCGCCTGGGTCGTTGTCCCGCTGGTCTTCTTCGAGGTGTGGCCGGTCAAGGGCTTCCCCTACCTGGTCATGCTCACCCCGGCGCTCGCGCTGCTCGCGGCGCGCCCGCTGGGCTGGCTCGCCGAGGCCGCCGCGGGCTCGAGGCTGCGTGCTGCCGGTGCCAGTGCCGCCCTGGTGGCGGTGCTGCTCACCCTGGCCGTGCCGACGACCCGGGCCGTGACCAGTCCGACGAGCTCGGGACTAGCCGGCGCGGGGGGCAGCCCGGGAGGTCGCGAGGCGGGGCTCTGGGTGGCCGGCAACCTCCCGGTCGGGGCCCGCCTGATGACTATCGGGCCGTCCATGGCGAACATCCTTCAGTACTACAGCGGGCGGGCGGCCCTGGGGCTGTCGGTGAGCCCAAACCCGGTGCACCGCAACCCGGTCTACCAGCCGATCCGCAACCCGGACGCCGCGCTGCGCGACGGGGAGTTCCAGTACGTCGTCTGGGACGCCTACTCCGCGGCGCGCTCGCCGACCTTCGCGGCCCGGCAGCTGGCCATGGTCGCCAAGTTCGACGGCCGGGTGGTGCATGTCGAGCTGGCCCGTTTCCAGGGGCGGGCGGCCCAGCCCGTGGTGGTCATCTATGAGGTGCACCAGTGAGCCGGGGTGGCGTCCTGGCGCGCCTGGCGGTTGTGGGCGCCCCCGCCCTGGTCGCGGCCGTGGTCACGCCCTCAGCCGCGCAGGTCGCCTCAACCCCCGCCACCCCGATCGCCCACCTTGTTGTGCTCACCCAGGACCAGCACAGCTTCGACAACTACTTCGGAGCCCGCTCAGGGGTGGACGGAATCCCGGTCGAGACCTGCCTGCCGGTCCACCTCGGTTCGGCCACCCCGTGCGCACGACCCGTCCCACGCACGAGCACCCAGGCCCGACCGACCCTGGACCCCAGTGCGCTGGCCGAGCAGACGGCCTGGGACGACGGTCGGATGGACGGCTTCGTCCAGGCGCAGACGACCTCGGTGCTCGACGGCGCCGCCGCGCTGGGGTACTACCCGCCTGAGCAGCTGCCGATCCTCACCGAGCTGGCCAACGGAGGGGTCCTGTTCGACCGCTGGTTCGCTGCCCTGCCCGGCGGCTCGGTCAACAACAGGCTCTTCGCTGTGTCCGCAGCGGCGACGCCGGACCGGCGGGAAGTTCCCGTTGGCGGCTGGCCGGACCTCCCGCTGATCTTCGACAGGCTGCAGGCTGGCGGGGTCAGCTGGAGGGTCTATGTGGAGAACTACGACCCAGCACTGACTCTCGCCACGGCCGACTCCAGCTCCCGGCGCATCGGCCAGCTGGCGCGCGTGCCCATGCTTGCGATGGCCCGCTACCAGCAGCCCGGGCTGCGTGAGCACATCGTCGGGCTCAACCAGTACTACGCAGACCTCGCCGACGGCAGGCTGCCGGCGGTCTCGTGGGTGGTGACGACGGCCTCGACGGAGCGATCACCGCGTGACCCCCGGATCGGTCAGCGCGTGGTGAGCAGCATGGCCAACGCCCTGATCGCCAGCTCGGCGTGGCCCAGCGCGGCCTTCCTGCTCACCTACGACTCCTCCGGCGGCTGGTACGACCACGTCCCGCCGCCGACGGTCGATGGTGCCAGGCTCGGGTTCCGGGTGCCGGCGATCCTGATCAGCCCCTTCGCGGTCCCCGGCTCGGTGGAGACCAGGCGGTTCGACTCGGCGTCGGTGCTGCGGTTCATCGAGACCAACTGGGCCCTGCCCGCGCTGACCGGTCGCGATGCCACGGCCCCCGACCTGGCCATCGCGTTCCGGTTCGACCAGCCCCCGCGGGCGGCCACCCTGCTGACTGCGGCCGGGACGGGCGCGCCGGCCGAACGGCTGAACAACGTGCTGCTCTACGCGGCGTACCTGCTGCTCAGCCTCGCGGGGCTCGGTGCCATCGCGTGGGCCTGGCATGGCTCCCGCCCCAGCGCGCTCTCTGGCCGGCAGCCGGGAACGCCATGAACGGTCCCACAGTCCGCCGCGCCCGCGGCCCTCGCTGGGTCAGGGTGGCCCCGCTCGTGGCAGCGCTGCTGATGGTGGCCCCGCTCCTGGTCACCACGCCATCGGCGAGTGCTGCCGGGCCGAGCCCGGGCACGGTCGTCGTCATGACCCGACCTGCCTTGGGCGGAGTCAGGCTCCTTGTCGGCCCCACCCTCGTGGTCACCGGCGCGGCGGGCTCCGCATCGGTGTGGGTGCCTGACATCAACGGCATCGCCTCGAAGGTCCGGCTGGCCTCGACACGACTTGATGAGCGGAACACCCTTGCGCTGGCCACGGTCGTGCCCACAGGGCCACGGGTCAGCCACGAGAGCCACCTCAGCGTCGGTCTGGACGTGACCAGCTCGGTGACACTGAGGGTTCTGCCCGGGGCCAGCGGGGTCGCAGCGAGCACGGTGCACCAGGTTCGGCTGCACTCCGTCACCGGGGAGACCCTGGTGGTGGATCCGACCATCGGCGGGCCCGTGGCGCTGCTGTCCCGCAAGAGCCGGTACGTCGCGGGCCTCGTGCAGTCCCAGGTGGTCACCTGGACGGTTGACAGCCTGCAGTCGGACACCAGGCTGGCGCTCACCACGGAGCGGACCGGGCTCGACCCTTTCAGCAACCCGGTGTGGGAGCTGACTCTGCAGGCCGTCTCCGGGGTGGTCGACATCCAGACCGTCCCGGTCACCCCGGACGCGACGTTCGTGCTCGACGGCTCCAGCGTCACCACCGATGCCACGGGCGCGGGGCGGCTGGCGGCGCGGGACCTCAACGGCGTCACCGACCGGCTCCGACTGGCCAGCGCGTCCACCCCCACGTCAGCAGTTGCGATCACACGGGTGGCAAGGCTGACGCCAACAGGCCCGTTCGAGCGCAACCTGCTCGTCGCCCTGGCTGTGCGTCGACCTGTCTGGCTGACCTTCCGTGATCCGCGCGGGCGACCGGTGCCCGCCTCGCGGGTCGACCTGGTGGAGCTGAGCGGAGCCGGCCAGGTGCGCACCCTCACCGGTGGTGAGGTTGGTGCGCCGGTGTACCTGCTCAGTGAGCAGGCCAGGCTGGTCAACGGGACCTGGCAGGCGCAGCCGGTCAGCTACGTCGTCACGAAGGTCAGCCTGGACGGGGCGAACGCCGTGTTCTCCGGGCAACAGCGATTCGACGCGGCGAAGACGCGGATCTGGCCCATCGAGGTGTCCGTGTACGACCTGCGCGTCTCGGTTCGGGACGTGATCCTCGGCCACCTCGTGGGGTCCCGGGCGTGGGTGGGCCAGCCTGACGGGGAGCGGACCTACCTGCGCTGGTCGACGTCGGGGCCGACCCAGCTGCACGCGCTGGTGCGAGGCACCTACGTGATCCACACCAACGCGGCAGTCCTCGGCTCCGATGCGCGGGTCCTGGTGAGCCGTTCCGACGACGTGCAGATCCGTGTGGTCACGGCCCTCGACGTGGCGATGGTGGCGATGAGCGCGCTCGCCCTGGCCGCCGTGCTCATCGTGTTGGGCCGACTGGCCCAGAGGCGCCGCAAGGCCACCGGCGGCGGCGGGGACGGGTGAGGCCCGTGCCTGGGACCCGCGTCCGCCGCCCTCGCTGGCACGCCCGCCTCGCCGTGCTGTCTGTGCTGCTCGCGGCCTGCCTCGCCGTCGTGGTGGGGCTGGCCTTCGGTGAGCGGATGGGGCCTGGAGCCAGGGTGGCCAGCACGAAGCCGACAGCTGGGGCCGGCGCACCAGCACCGGGTCCTGCGTCCGCCCACCCCTCGGTGCG